>DATAYB010000038.1:0-1873 GCA_036272795.1 Pseudonocardia sp. | reverse complement strand
TTCACCGCGGTCGGCTTGATCGCGCTGATCGGCGGCGGAATCCTCGCTTCGTTCAGCCTGCGGACCGAGAGCGCGCTGACGGACCCCGGCCTGGACCGTGCCGACCAGGAATTCTTCGGCCGCAGTGGGCTCGAGGAACCGGTGCCCGGCGCCGAAGCCGAGACGGAGAAGCTGCCCACCCAGCGCCCCGCTCCGCGCGAGGGAGCCGGCTCGGGGGACGAAACCCTGCCGGGCTCCGACGAACCACCCGTGCCCGGTCCACCCGTGCCCGGTCCACCCGTGCGGGAATAGCCGGCTGGGAGCGTTCACTGTGCGCTGGGCCCGCCCCGGGTACGCGTTGGGTTTGGCGCTGCTGGTGGTCGGGCCGCTGCTGAAGCCCGGGTGCCTGCTGCTGCGCGACGCGGTGTCGACGCCCCGCTCGTACCTTTCCGATACCGCGTTGGGGTTGACGTCGGCGCCGCGGGCGACACCGCAGGATTTCGCGGTGGCGCTGGCTTCGCGCCTGGTCGACGGCGGCGTCGTGGTGAAGGCGCTGCTCGTGCTGGGGCTGTGGCTCGCGGGATGGGGCGCTGCCCGACTGGTCGCTGCGGCACTGCCCTGCTCGGGCGCGGCCGGCCAATTCGTCGCGATCACGCTGGCGATCTGGAATCCCTATGTCGCCGAACGTCTCCTGCAGGGTCACTGGAGCCTGCTGGTCGGCTACGGCTGCCTGCCATGGGTTGCGACGGCGATGCTGACGCTGCGGACCGCGAGCCGGTCCGGCTGGTTCGAGGTCTTCGGGCTGGCGTTCTGGATGGCGCTGGCCGGGCTTACCCCGACCGGGCTGTTGCTGGCCGCGACGGTGGCGCTGGTCTGCGTCGCGGCGCCCGGCGCCGGACGGCCGCGCTGGCTGTGCGCCGCAGGGGCGTTGTTTGCGGCGCTGGTGGCGGCGCTGCCCTGGCTGACCGCAGCGGCGCTGGGATCGTCGTTGACCGCCCACACGGCGGCAAACGCGCTGGGCGTCAACGCCTTTGCGCCACGCGCCGAGCCAGGCCTGGGCACCCTCGCCAGCCTGGCCAGCCTCGGCGGCATCTGGAATGGCGAGGCCGTACCGGGTTCCAGGACAACGCTTTTCGCGGTGTTGTCCGCGGTGGTGCTGCTCGGTGTGGTGCTCGCCGGGCTACCGGCGGTGTCACGCCGCCCAGCTGCGATGCCGCTGCTTGTGCTGGCCGTGGTGGCCGTGCTGGTACCGGCCGCGCTGGCCACCGGGCCGGGTCTACATGTGCTGCGGGCGGTGGTCGACGCCGCACCCGGCTTCGGTGTGCTGCGCGACGGGCAAAAGTGGGTGGCCCTGGCGGTGCCCGGATACACATTGGCCGGCGCCGGCGCCGTGGTCACGCTGCGACGCCGGCTCAAGCCGGCGGTGCCCGCCGTTGCGGCCGCGGCCTGCTGCCTCGCGCTGATCCTGGCGCTGCCCGACCTGGCCTGGGGTGTATGGGGCAAGGTGCCCGTCGTCCGCTACCCGCCCGGCTGGTCCGCGGTGGCGGCCGAAATCAACGCCGATCCGCTCACGGTCGAGGTGTTGCCCGCAGGCACGATGCGGCGGTTCGCCTGGGCCGGCCCGGCGCCGGTGCTCGATCCCCTGCCGCGGTGGGTGCGCGCCGACGTGCTGACGACCGGTGACCTGGCCATCTCCGGCGTCGTCGTCCCCGGGGAGGGCAATCGCGCCCGGGCGGTGCAGGACCTGCTTCTGGCGGGGCCCGACCCCGCCGATTTGGCCCCTGCCGGGGTCGGGTGGGTGGTCGTCGAAGCGGACAGCGCCGGTGACATGGGTGCGGCCGCACGCACCCTGGACGCGCTGACACCGGTTTACCGCGACGGCGAGCTTGCCCTG
>DATAYB010000037.1:0-5656 GCA_036272795.1 Pseudonocardia sp. | reverse complement strand
CGCCGGCGAGCCCCGGCTGCCCGCGCTGCGGGTCGGCCTCGCCCACGGCCGGGTCGTCGCACTGGACGGTGACCTGTACGGATCGGTGGTGAACCTGGCGGCGCGGCTGGTGCACCAGGCCGAGCCCGGTCGGGTGGTCTCCGACGCCGCACTCGCGCTGGCCGCCGCCAAGGAGGCTCTCGCCGAGACCGTCCCCGAGGACACCGAGGAGAACATCGAGGAGGCCGCCGAGGACACCGAGGACACCGACGACGTGGTCCTGAGCTTTACCGCACTGCCACCTCGACAGCTGCCGGGGTTCGACGCACCGGTCACGCCGTACCTGGTGGCCGACGACGCCTGAACCGCTTGAACAGCCTGAACGGCGGCGTCAGCGCGGCGAGAACAGCTGGCGGTGGCGGGTCGGGGTGAGTGTGGTGGCCCTGCGGAAGTGCGTGCGCAGGTTGGCCGGGGTACCGAGCCCGACCTGGGTGGCGATGTCGTCGATGGGCAGGTCGGTGGTCTCGAGGAGTTCCTTGGTGCGGCCGATGCGTTGCTCGTGCAGCCAGGTCAGCGGGGTCGCCGAGGTCCGGTCGAGGAAGCGGCGGTGGAAGCTGCGCCGCGACATGTGTGCCCGCGCCGCCATCTGCGCGACGGTGATCGGGGTGCCGAGCTGGGCGAGCATCCACTGCTGCGTCGCGGCGATCGCGTCGTCGCCGGGCGGCACCGGGGCGGCCTCGATGTACGGCGTCTGGCCGCCGTCCCGGTTCGGTGCCATCACGATGCGCCGGGCGACGTGGTTGGCCACGGACGGCCCGAGGTCCTTGCGCAGGATGTGCAGCGACAGGTCGACGCCGGAGGTGACCCCACCGGAGGTGAGGACCGTGCCGTTGTCGACGAACAACGCAGCCGGGTCGACCGTCGTGGCCGGGTACTGGCGGGCCAGCGACGCGCACAGCGACCAGTGGGTGGTCACGGTCAGGCCGTCGAGCAGGCCGGCCTGGGCGAGCGCGAACGTGCCGGAGCAGACCGACACCATCCGTGCGCCCCGCCCGGCGGCCGACCGCAGCGTGCTGAGCGTCATCTGGTCCAGCCGCGTGTCCGCCGCCCCCGCGTAGCCGGGCACGATCACGGTCTCAGCTGTGTGCAGCAGCCGCAGGTCGCCGTCGGGGACCACGTCGAGGCCGCCCGCGACGCCCACCGGCTTTCCGTCCACGGTCGCCGCCACGACGTCGTAGAACTCGGGCGCCTCGCGGGCGAAGACATGCATCGGGATGGCGAAGTCCAATGGCAGGACCTGCTCCAACAGCAGCACGGTCAGCCGGTGCCGGGTCATGGCACGATCCTATCGTCACACGGCACTAGTGCCACTGGTCGTCCGATCCCGAGGCGACGCAAGGTGGAGCCATGCCAGCAACAGTGCCGACAACAGTGCCGACAACGACCAACCTCGGCCAGATCCTCGACCGCAACGCGGCCTTCGCCGCCACCGACGCGAGGCACAACGCGCCCGCGCTGCCGTTCCTACCCCGCCTCGGTCTCTACCTCCTCACCTGCATCGACTGCCGCGTCGACCCGGCCGACATCCTCGGCATCGAGCTGGGCGAGGCGCTCGTGCAGCGCAACATCGGCGGCCGTGTCACGCCGGCCGTGCTCGCCGACATCGCCTATGCCAGCTACCTGGTCGAGTCGAAGGCCCCGGACGGACCCTGGTTCGAGGTGGCGATCATCCATCACACCGACTGCGGATCGGCCCTGCTCGCCGACGACGAGCTCCGTCGTGGCTACGCCCAGCGCATCGGCGTCGACGAGCGCTCCCTCGCCGACACGGCCGTCCTCGACCCCGCCAAGACAGTCGCCACCGACGTCGACAAGGTGCTGCACTCGAGCGCGATCCCGGACAGCGTCGCGGTGTCCGGTCACGTCTACGACGTCGCAACCGGGCTGGTCCGCACCGTCGTCGGCGCCACGCTCGCACGAAGCCGCGCGGGCCGCTCCTGACAACCGACGCTCCTGACAACCAGGGACCTATCTGCCGTCGACGGGGAACGGACATCCTGAGGCCCACACTGTCACCCGCTCCACACAGTGAGGGCACGCTCCTAAAACCGGCTGAACCGGGAACGGGGTGCACGAGCTGGCCTCGTTCGCCTTCAACGCCTACTGCGACCCGGACAGGCTCACCGACCCGCTCTGCGGCGGCCTCTTCTTCAACGACTACTTCACCGGGAACGTCCTGTACTTCGTGGGTGCCTTCCTGATGAACCTCGGGCTGCTGCTGTTCGAGCGGCTGAACCCGAGTGAGTCGTTCCGGCGGAGGCACCTGCCAGTGCTGCTGGCCAACGCCGTGGTCTACGCGTTCGCGGTGTTCGCCTATGCGGCGTTCGACCGCGTTCTCGTCGGACTGGTCTACACGGTTGTCATGGCCGCCGTGGCGGTGGCGATCGGGTGGCCTGTCCGGCGGAGCTTTCAGCGGTAGCCCGTCATTTCCTGGTCTATGTGGTGGGGGCGCTCGCCTCCATTGTGGTTCGAATGCTCGCTTCGCCGGCCGGATAGTGGGCTCTGTCCGATTTATCAGCAACGTCAATCAGGTGTCCATCCGGGCCGCATAGCGTCGGGGGAGTCTTATCGCCCCTTTCCCCGAGGCTGGAGCCGTGTACCGATGAGCTATGACTTCGTGGTGGTCGGCGCGGGGACGGCGGGCTGTGTGCTCGCCGCCCGGCTCTCGGAGGACCCCGGCACGCGGGTGCTGCTGCTGGAGGCCGGCAGCGCCCGCCTGCCGGCCATCACACCGGTGCCGCCGGCCTGGCCGGGCCTGCTGGGCACACCGGCGAACTGGGGCGAGCTGACCACGGCGCAGGCAAGCACAGGCACCGCCGTGCCGCTGCCGAGAGGCAAGGGGCTCGGTGGCTCGTCCGCCATCAACGGGATGATCTTCGCTCGAGGTCATCGGTCCAGCTACGACGCGTGGCCGTCGGCCGGCGCGAAGGGCTGGGGCTTCGACGACCTGCTGCCCTACCTGCGGCGCAGCGAGCACACGGACGGTCGCGACGAGGCGCTGCGTGGGGTGGGCGGCCCGCTCGGGGTGGGGCCGGCGCGGCCGGGCAGCCCCGTACTGGCGGCGGGGCTGGCGGCCGCACTGGAGGTCGGGTACCGGCCGGCGGCGGACGTGAGCGGCGGGCTGGAGGAGGGCTTCGGCTGGGCCGACCTGAACATCGTCGACGGTCGGCGGCAGAGCGCGTACGACGCGTACCTCGAGGGCGTGCGGCGGCCGAACCTGACAGTCGTGGCCGACGCCGAGGTGCGCAGGCTGCGGCTGGTGGGGGACCGCTGCACCGGGCTGGAGTACGTCGCCGGGGGTGAGCTGGTGGCGGTGTCGGTAGAGCGCGAGGTGGTGCTGGCGGCCGGGGCGATCGGGTCGCCGAAGCTGCTCATGCTGTCGGGGATCGGGCCGGCGGGGCACCTGCGCGCGGTCGGGGTGCCGGTGTCCCACGACCTGCCGGGGGTGGGCGCGAACCTGCACGACCACCCGGCCAGCGGCGTCGTCTACCGGCCGTCGCGACCGATGCCGGCGCTGGTGAGCAACCACGGCGAGGTGATCGGCCTGGTCAGCAGCGAGTACGCGGTGGAAGGGCCGGACCTGCAGTTCCTGCTGGTCGACGTGCCAATCAGTGCCACACGGCTGAGTGGGTTGGCCGAGGTGTGGGCGGTGCGCGTGTCGTCGATGAGGCCGCACAGCCGAGGCAGTGTCCGGCTGGCCGGCGCGGACCCGACGGCGGCGCCGGTGCTGGACCCGAACTACTACGCCGATGAGCGGGACGTGGCCGTCATGGCGGCGGGCCTGCGGATCGCGCGGCGCATCGGCGCGGCACCGGCGCTGGCCGACTGGCGCGCCGAGGAGGTGGAGCCGGGCCCCTCGGTGGTGGAGGAGGCCGCGCTGCGCGCGTTCGTGCGTGACTCGCTCGGCTCGTACTCCCACCCCGTGGGCACCTGCCGGATCGGGGACCCGGCCGATGCCGCCACGGTGGTCGATCCGGAGCTGCGGGTGCTCGGACTGCGTGGCCTGCGGGTGGCCGACGCCTCGGTCATGCCGTCCATCGTCTCGGCCAACACGAACTGCACGGTCTTCGGCATCGCCGAGCGCGCCGCCGAGCTCATCGCGGCCGGCTGATCCCTGACCGGCGCGAACGCGCGGGTGTAATCGCACGTCGACAGGACGTCCATCGGCCCCCGCGAGAATTGTTCTCGAATCACGAGTTCGAGCAAATGGGTAGCCGAGTTTCGGGCTGTGCAGAGGTCGCTCCGACGGCGCGACTCATTCCGTGCAGGTAATGCGCTCTTTCGCGCGCGCTATTTCTGGAGGCATTGTGTCGGTGGACGCATTGTTCGTCGGCGGGGCCTGGGCCACCGCGCGGGCGGGCCGGCGCATCTCGGTGGTCTCGCCCAGTACCGAGGAGGAGATCGGCACGGTCGCCGAGGCCGGCGCGGCGGAGGCCGACGCCGCGGTGGCGGCCGCGCGCGCCGCGTTCGAGGACCCGACCGGCTGGGCGAACTGGCTGCCGGCCGAGCGCGCGGCCGCGTTGGAACGGCTCGCCGCGGGGCTCTACCGGCGCGGCGCTCGGATCGCGAACCTGGTCAGCACGCAGACCGGTCTGCCCATCGCGCAGTCGTCGAGCCAGGAGGCGGAGCTGCCGGCCCAGCTGCTGTGCCACTACGCCGACATGTTGCGGCGGTCGGCGTTCGAGCAGCGGCGCCCGAGGTCGGCGGAGCGCACCACGCTGGTCCGCCGGGAGCCGGTCGGCGTCGTCGCCGCGATCACGCCGAGCCGTCTGCCCCAGACCTCGGCGGCGATGAGGTACGCGCCCGCGCTCGCCGCCGGGTGCACGCTGGTGCTCAAGCCGTCGGCGCGCGCGGTGCTGGACACGGTGCCGCTGGCCGAGGCGGCGCTCGAGGCCGGCCTCCCGCCCGGGGTGTTCAACGTGCTCCCCGGCGGGGCCGGGCTCGGCGGCTACCTCGTGGGCCACCCGGGTGTGGACGCGGTGACGTTCGCCGGTTCGGCCTCGGTGGGGCGTGGCATCGCCAGCACGTGCGGGCAGCTGCTGCGGCCGGTCACGCTGGAGCTGGGTGTCTCGTCGACGGTGCTCGTACTCGACGATGCCGACCTCACCGCGATCGGCGAGCCGCTGCTGGGCGCTCTGCTGCGCCACGGCGGGCTCGGTGGCCTTGGCAGCCGCGTGCTGGCGCCGAAGTCGCGCTACGCCGAGGTGGTCGAGCTGTTGGTGGGGCTGGTGCGTTCGCTGCGCGTCGGGGAGCCGCTCGACGAGCGGACGCAGCTCGGTCCGCTGACCAGCGCCGAGCAGCGCGAGGAGGTCGAGCGCCACATCGCGGTCGGCGTGGCCGAGGGCGCCCGCCTCGTGGCGGGCGGCGGCCACCCGCCGGGCCGGAGCCGGGGTTGGTTCCTCGAGCCGACGGTCCTCGCCGACGCCGACAACCACCAGGTGATCGCGCGCCAGCAGGTCCGGGGCCCGGTGCTCGCGGTGATCCCGTACAGCGATGACGCGGACGCGCTGCGCATCGCGAACGACTCGAAGCACGGCCTCGCGGGCAGCGTCTGGACGAGCGACGCTGACCGCGGCCTGCGGCTCGCCAGGCAGGTCCGGACCGGCACCATCGGCGT
>DATAYB010000036.1:0-27997 GCA_036272795.1 Pseudonocardia sp. | reverse complement strand
GGGGAGGGGGCGCGCCGACCGTGGCCACCGCGTCCGCCGGCACGCTCGGCACGATCCTGACCGACGGCCACGGCGTAACCCTGTACCTGTTCGAGAAGGACACGCCCAGCCACAGCAACTGCACCGGCCCGTGCGCAGAGGACTGGATGCCCTTCACCGCCGGTGGCGGGGCGCCCGTCGCGGGACCGGGCGTTACCGGGGCCCAGCTCGCGACGATCACCCGCACCGACGGATCAACCCAGCTCACCTACAACACGCACCCGCTCTACTACTACAGCGACGACAAGTTGGCGCCCGGCAGCATCGATGGGCAGGACAAGAACGAGTACGGCGGCCTCTGGTACACCGTCACCCCCGGCGGCGTCGCGGACACCGCGAAGAAGTAGCCGGGACAGTCCCGTCGGTCGCTCGACCGACGGGAACGCCCCGAGCCCGTCAGTAGGGGAAGACGTTGTGCTGGCCGGCGACCGTGACCCACCGGGTCTCCGTGAAGGCATCGACACCCCAGCGGCCGCCGAACTTGCCGTAGCCGCTGTTCTTCACACCGCCGAACGGCACCTGCGGCTCGTCGTCCACGGTCTGGTTGTTGACGTGCACGATCCCGGTCTGCAGCCGCCGCGCGATCGCCAGGCCGCGCCGGGTGTCCTCGGTGATCACGCCGGCGGTCAGCCCGTACTCGGTGTTGTTGGCGATCGCCACGGCCTGCTCGTCGTCGTCAACGGGGATCACGGTGACCGCCGGGCCGAAGATCTCCTCGTTGAAGATCCGCATCTCGGGGGTGACGCCGGTCAGTACGGTCGCCGGGTAGCGGGCGCCGTCGGCCTCCCCGCCGCCGGTCCGCGGCGTCGCACCGGCGGCCACCGCCTCGGCCACCAGTTTCGACACCCGCTGGGCGGCCTTCGCGTTGACCACCGGCCCGACCACGGTGGCGGGGTCGGTCGGGTCGCCGTAGGGCAGCGACGGCACCTTCGCGGCGAACTTCTCGGTGAACTCGGCGGCGATCGACCGGTGCACCAGCAGCCGGTCCGTGGACAGGCAGATCTGGCCGGCGTTGTTGAACGAACCGAACGTGGCCGCGTTGACCGCGTAGTCGATGTCGGCGTCCTCGAGCACCAGCAGCGCGTTCTTGCCACCGAGCTCCAGCAGCGCCGGCTTGAGGTGCTCGGCGGCGATGGTGCCGATGATCCGGCCGACGTTGGTGGAGCCGGTGAAGTTGACGTGCCGCACCCGGGGGTCGGCGATCAGGGTGCGCGCCACGTCGGCCGCATCCGAGGGTGCGTTCGTCACGACGTTCAGGACGCCTGCGGGCAGCCCGGCCTCGCGCAGCACGTCGGCGATGAACAGGCCGCACGCGATCGGGGCCTCCTCGCTGGGCTTGAGCACCACGGTGTTGCCGACGGCGAGCGGCACGGCGACCGACCGGACGCCGAGGATGAGCGGTGCGTTCCACGGTGAGAACGCCGCCACCACGCCGAGCGGCTCGCGCAGCGCCAGGGACAGCTGCCCCTCGATGTCCGTGGCCAGCACCTCGCCGAGCGGCTGGCTGATCGCCGCCGCCGCCTCGCGGAAGATGCCGGCGGCCAGGTTGACGTTGAAGCCGGCGAAGACCGCGACCTCGCCGATCTCCTCGGCCATCAGCGCGGCCGCCTCCTCCGACCTGGCCTCGAGGATGTCGGCGGCCTTGAGGAAGATCCGCCGCCGCGTTGCGGGCGAGGTGGCCGCCCAGGCCGGGAACGCCTCGTGTGCGGCGTCCACGGCGCGCGTGATGTCGGCCGCGCCACCGGCCGCGACCGTGGCGTACAGCTCGCCGGTGTAGGGGTTGAGGTCCTCGGTCGTGCGGCCGTCCAGCGCCGGCACGTCCTTGCCGCCGATGAAGAGCTCTCGTGTGATCGTCATGCGACCAGGTAACGCCGCCCGCGCGGGGTTACCCAGGCCTCGGTCGTGCCTACGTCCCGCGTGCCTACGTCCTGTGTGACTACCACTGGCAGGGACAGGCTCGCGGGCCCCGCGCGGGTCGCCCGGCGCGATACTGAGGGGCATGGCTGGCCACCTCGGTCCCCGTACCGACCCGGTAACCGCGCCAGGCTCCGATCCGGAGCCCGCGCGCGAGCGCTCCCTCGACCCGCGCGCCGAGCTGAGCGAGTTCCTGCGCACCCGCAGGGCACGGCTGCGGCCGGCCGACGTCGGGCTGGTCGAGTACGGCAGGCGGCGCCGGGTGCCCGGACTGCGCCGGGAGGAGCTGGCCCAGCTCGCCGGTGTCTCGGTGGCGTACTACACGCGCCTCGAGCAGGGCAACGGCCGCAACGTCTCCGTCGAGGTGCTGGACGCGATCTCCGCCGCCCTCCAGCTCTCCGAGACCGAGCAGGCCCACCTGCTGCACCTCGCCCGGCCGACGCGGCAGAAGCGGCGTCCCGTGCCACCACGCCAGCAGGTGCGGCCCGCGCTGCGGGAGCTGCTCACGGCCGTCGACACCGTGCCGGCGTACGTGTGGGGCCGGCGCACCGACGTGCTGGCCTGGAACCGCTCGGCCTCCGCGCTCTTCGGTGACTGGGCCGCGCGTGCGCCCCGGGACCGCAACTGGGCCCGGATTGTCTTTCTCGACCCCGACTCCCGCCGGCTCTTCGCCGACTGGGAGCTGAAGGCGTCCGACGTGGTGGGGCAGCTGCGGCTCGACGCCGGCCAGCACGCGAGCGACCCGCTGCTGGCCGAGCTGGTCGGGGAGCTGTCCCTGCGGAGTGCGGACTTCCGGGCGCGGTGGGCGGCCCACGACGTCAAGCGGAAGACGCACGACACCATGCGGATCACGCATCCGCTGGTGGGTGAGCTGGCGCTCCGCTACGAGACGTTCACCCTCCCCGGCGACCAGGAGCAGGCGCTCGCGATGTACCACGCCGAGCCCGGTTCGGCATCGGAGGAGGCGCTGCGCCTGCTGGCGAGCTGGGGCGCCGACGCCACCCGGGCGGGATCGGCCGCCCGGGACTGAGCCCAGCCGAGATGAGCTCGGACGGGACCGCGCTCAGACGGTCTCGCGCTGCCCTGCGATGAGCAGCTCCGCTTCCGCCGGGCTCGCCGCGGCCGGCGGCGACCCCCACATCCGCCGGCCGTTGGGCTCCTGCAAGAACCACACCGAGACCATCCCGATCACCCCGGCGATGATCAGGTAGTAGCCGGGCCAGTTGAGGTCGCCCGTTGCCGCGACCAGCGCGCCCACCACCAGCGACGTCGTGCCCGCGAACACCGACACCGACACGTTGAACGCGATCGAGAGGCCGCCGCCCCGCACGTGGGTGGGGAACAGTGCGGGCAGGGTCGAGGGCATCGTCGCGCTGAAGCAGATCAGCAGCACACCCATGATCATCAGACCGATGAAGATCAGTGCCGGCCGCTCGGTGCGGACCAGCAGGATCATCGGAATGCCCAGCACGACCAGCCCGATCGAGCCGAACCAGGCGATCGGCTTGCGGCCGACCCGGTCCGAGAACATGCCGATCAGCGGGATCAGCAGCAGCGCGATCACCATCACCACGATCTGTACGACCTCCGAGGTGGTCGACGAGTCCGTCGTGGAGTTCTGCAGGTGCGGGACGGTCTCCGTGACGTAGGTCGGCATGTATGACGTGAGCATGTAGTTGGTGACGTTCCAGACCAGCACCAACCCCATGCAGACCAGCATGAACGGCCACAGCTTCAGCAGCGTGCGCAGCTCGTCGGGGTTCCGTAGCTCCTGCTCCCGCGCCTGTGCCTCGACCTCGAGCGCGGCGAACGCCGGTGTGTCGGCCAGCCGGGTACGCAGGTAGATGCCGATCAGGCCGAGGGGGAGCGCGACCAGGAACGGGATCCGCCATCCCCAGCTCAGCAGCTGCGCGTGGGTGAGCGCGGCGTCGGCGACGGTCACCACGATCGCGCCGAGCAGGTAGCCGGTGAACGTGCCGAACTCCAGCCAGCTGCCGAGGAAGCCGCGGCGGCGGTCGGGCGCGTACTCGGCGATGAAGGTCATCGCGTTGCCGTACTCGCCGCCCGTGGAGAACCCCTGCACCAGCCGGGCGAGCAGCAGCAGCACGGGCGCCAGTACCCCGATGCTGTGTGCGCTGGGGATGCAGCCGATGGCGAAGGTGCCCAGCGCCATCAGCACCATCGTCGTGGCCAGCACCTTGTTGCGGCCGATGCGGTCCGCGAGGGGCCCGAAGATCAGCCCGCCGACCGGCCGGATCAGGAACGCGACCGCGAACAGGCCGAACGTGGCGATGGTCCCCGTGGTGTGGTCGAGGTCGGCGAAGAACACTTCACGAATCGTCGGCTCGAAGTACGCGTAGACGCCGAAGTCGTACCACTCGGTGATGTTGCCGATCGCCGCGGCACCGATCGCCCTGCGGATCACGCCGGGCTCGGTGACCAGGACCTCTTGCAGCTCCCAGGTGCGTGGGGTCTCTTGCGGAACGAGCACGGCCATCTGTCAGACCTCCTGGAAAGTCCGTGGGGCTTCGGTGCTGTTCGTCGACGTCGTTCGTTGCGTATGACGCGACTGAGTGTGTTATTCAAGACACAGTGCTCCCCGGGAACCAGGCGGGTCAAGAGGGTCGGGCCGGGTTTACCTACCCGTAGCACGCGACCGTGGAGGCCATCCGGACGGTGGATTCTGCTCGCGGTCCAGGTCGGACGGTGTGTAGCGACAGTTCGGTCGGGGTAAGGCCAGAGGTATGACCCAGACAGACTCAGAGCTCGACCAGGTGTCCACCGGCGAGCTGGTGGGCCGCCTGAGTGAACAGGTCACCCAGCTGGTGCGCAGCGAGCTGCGGCTGGCCCAGGTGGAACTGCAACAGAAGGGCAAGCGTCTCGGCGTCGGTGCGGGGATGGCCGGTGCGGCCGCCGTACTGGCCTGGTTCGCGGTGGGCGCTCTGGTGTGCGCGGTGATCGCCGCCCTGGCCCTGGTGCTGCCGGTGTGGGCCTCGGCCCTGATCGTGACCGGCGTGCTGCTGCTGGTGGCGGGGATCCTCGGGATGGCCGCCAAGGAGCAGGCGGACCACGCCAGCCCGATCATTCCCGAACAGGCCGTGGCCGGCGCCCAGCAGGACATCCAGACGATCAAGAGCGGGGTACGTCGATGAGCCAGCCGAGCGGCACTCCTGCCACCAGTGATCCCGAGCAGCTGCGCCGGCAGACCGAGCGGATCCGCTCCGAGCTCGCCGAGACCGTCGATGCGCTGGCGGCCAAGGCGGACGTGAAGTCCCGCGCCAAGGACAAGATCGCGCAGACCCGCGAGCAGGCCCAGCAGAAGGTGAACGCCCTGGGTGAGCGCGCCCGCGAGCACCCCGCCACGGCCCAGGCCGGCGAGGTCGCGGCGCAGGCCAAGGAACAGGCGACCGTCGCCGCCGCCCAGGCCAGGGAGAAGGCCGCGGTGGCGGCCGCTCAGGCCCGGGAGCAGGCCGCCGTCGCCGCCACGCAGGCCCGGAAGCTGTCCGGACAGGCCCGGGAGGGTGCCCGGCGCAACCCGGTGCCGGTGGTCGTGGGCGGCGTGGCCGTCGTGACCGGCGTGTTGCTCGCGCTGCGCTTGCGCCGCGCCCGCCGCGCGGACCGGAGCGGTCGATGAAGCTGCTGCTCAAGCCGTTCACGATGCTGGCCAGCGCACTGGCCGGGGTGCTTGCCGGGGTGCTGTTCACCCGGCTCTGGCGCGCCGCCACCGGCGATGACCAGCCGCCACCCCGGGACTCCACCGAGCACCGGGCCCGCGAGGTACTGCTGGGCGCCATGGTGCAGGGGGCGGTCTTCGCCGGGGTGAAGGCGGCGGTCGACCAGGTCAGCGCCCGCGGGGTCCGGCACCTGACCGACCAGGCCGAGCGCGGCGCCGAGCGGGTCCGTGCCGGGCAGGTCAGCGCCGGCTGAGCCAACCCCTCCGGGCGGCATCGCACGACGCCCCTGGCTCGCTCGCCGGCGGGCCTACAGGTCGAGCGTGAGCTGGGGGCAGTGGGCCCGCGAGACGCACAGCAGCATCTGGCCGGCGGCCCGCTCTCGGGGGGTGAGGTACGTGTCGTGGTGCTCGGGCTCGCCGGCCAGCACGGTGACCTGGCACCGGCCACACACGCCCTGCTCGCACCCGCCGGCCAGCCGGGGCGCGTGCGAGGCCACGGCCGCGAGCAGCGTGCTGTCGGCGGGCACCTCGACGGTGGTCCCGGTGCGGCGCAGCTCGAGCGTGACCGGCTTGGAGCCGCACGGGAGACCGCTGCCGGGTGCGAACTGCTCGGTGTGCAGGCTCAGCCCCGGTCGGGTGCTGACCAGCGCGGTCACGGTGTCGACAAGACCCGGCGGTCCGCAGCAGTACACCGCGGTACCCGGCGGCTGCCCGTCGAGCAGCGGGGCCAGCTCGATCAGGCCCTGCTCGTCCTCGGGTACGACCCGGACGCGGTATGGGTCCAGCTCGGCGAGCCGGTCGAGGAAGGCCATCCTCGACCTGGTGCGTCCGCCGTAGACCAGCTCCCAGCGTGCGCCGGCCAGCGCCAGCGCCTGCGCCATCGGCAGCAGGCAGGTGATCCCGATGCCACCGGCCACCAGTAGATAGCTGGGCGCGGGCACGAGCGCGACGTTGTTGCGGGGTGGCCAGACCTGCAGCGCGATGCCGGGCCGCAGCCGGTCGTGGACCTCCCGCGAGCCACCGCGCCCGTCCTGCTTGCGCTGCACCGCCACCCGGTAGCGGTCCCGCTGCGCCGGGTTGCCGCAGAGCGAGTACCGCCGCTGCCGGCCCGAGGGCAACCTGATCTCGATGTGCGCGCCCGGTGTCCAGTCCGGCAGCGTCGCCCCTGTGGGTGAGGTGAGCGACAGCGACATCACGCCGTCGGCCTCCCAGGTCTGCTGGTCGACGACCACGCACCTCGGCTGCCGGTGCTCCGTCGGCGCGCTGTCACCCGCCACCGGCTCGACCGCGTCCACCCCTGGCTGACGTGGACCTGCCGGACCGGGCTGCAGGTGACGCAGCAGCAGGAGGCACAGGGCGGCGGCGATGAGCGCGGTGGCGCTCGCGTGCAGCAGCCCCGGGCGTCCGGCGCTCGCCGCGAACACCGCGTGCGCGAAGGCCAGCCCGAACGCCGGCAGGCCGAGCGAGTGCGCCCGCCGCCACCAACGCCAGGGCAGCGCCGTGCGGGCCGCGCTGGTCAGCACCACCGCGACCAGCAGGTAGGTGGCCAGCACCCCACATCCCTGAGGCAGCCGGCCCAGCGCCCGGGTGAACGGCACCCACAGCTGCAGCCACCCGACCCCCAGCCACGGCACCGCCATGACGAATCCCAGGTGCAGTGCGGTGCACGCCGCCGCGAGCACGCCCGCGCCTGCATGGACCCGACGGACACGGCTGCCACGTCGCCGCGCCGGCACCAGCACGCCACCGAGGACCGACAGGCTCAGCAACGCCACCGCGAGCAGCCCGGTCGTCCGCTCCACCGCCCGGTACAGCGGTGGGCCAAGGTCGGCGCCGCTCGGGGCGGAGTGATCGGTCGCCAGTACGAGGGCAAAGCCGCCGAGGACGACCGCCGCCAAGATGCCGGCCGACCAACGGGTGACCCGGTGGTCGGCCGGCCAATGCCACGGCCCGATGGCCCGGCGTGCCCCGACACTCTCCGGCAGATCGTCCGGTCCGGCAGTCAGGCTTGACTCGATCGAGCGGCGATTGTGACTACTTTCAGTTACTAAACCTGAGTGCCCAACTGGTTGGCTCGTGGAGCGCTGCAGCTGGCCATCGGGCCCTGTGACCTGGGAGATTTCCAAGGGACGGGGGAGTGTGCCGACACTTTCGATGGACCTCTGCCGGCTGAATGCGGCGCTCACCCGGGCACGTTATCACTGACGGTAGCGGACGGTTCGTTCCCCCGGAGATGGTGACATCGCTGCACGTCATGGTGGTGCGCGAGCTTGGTCCGGCGGTCTCCGGCGCCCCGGGTGCGGGCTGTACCTGAGGCATTCTCAAGAAAGAGCGGGGCGCCGATCGGTGCTCAGGTGCGGAACGGGTGGGACGGGACGCCGTTGATCGTGGCACCTGCCTGCTGGTAGTGCGGCGCGATGTTCTTGACGATGTCGGCGGGGAACTCGAGTGCAGGTGTGGTTGCCTCGTCGAGCTCGGCGAGGTGCTCGTCGGGGATGGTCACCCCCAGCGAGGCGAGGTTGGCGTCGAGCTGTCCGACGGTGCGGGCCCCGATGAGGGTCGAGGTGATCTCGGGCTGCTGGCGGACCCAGGCCAGCGCGACAGCGGGCATCGGGGCGTCGAGCTCGTCGCTGATCCGGCGGAGCAGGTCGAGGAGGGCAAACGTCTGCTCGCTCATGCGGCGCGCGGCGTGCCAGGCCCGTCCGGAGCCCTCCGGGTTGGTGTTCTCGCGGGTGTACTTGCCGGAGAGCACGCCGCTGGCCAGCGGGGCGAAGGGTGTGACACCGAGGCCGAGCTCGCGGGCGATGCCGAACTGTTCACCTTCGACGGTGCGCGCCAGCAGGGAGTACTCGACCTGGATCGCGACCACGTGCGCCCAGCCTCGCAGCTCGGCGATGGTGGCCATCCTGGCAACCGCCCACGCGGGGGTGTCGGACAGTCCGATGTAGCGGATCTTGCCGGCCTTGACCAGGTCGTTGAGGGTCGAGATCGTCTCTTGCAGGGGCGTGTGACGGCCCAGTTGTGCTGCCAGTACAGGTCGATGTAGTCGGTGCGCAGCCGGCGCAGGGACGCCTCGACCTGCGCTGCGATCGCCTTGCGGCCCGTGCCGCCGCCGTTCGGGTCGCCGGGGAACAGGCTGCCCGCGAACTTGGTGCCGATCACCAGCCGGTCGCGCAGTCCCGGGTGCTTGTCCAGGTAGGCGCCGATGGTCTCCTCGGAGCGGCCGTTGTTGTAGACGTTGGCGGTGTCCAGGAAGTTGCCGCCGGCCGCGAGGTACCGGTCGAGGATCGCCACGGACGTATCGTCGTCGGCGCCCCAGCTGCCGTCGCCGAAGGTCATCGTGCCCAGGGTGAGGGGGCTGATCCGCAGGCCGGACCGACCCAGCGTGCGAAATGAGTCCAACTTCGTGTCGAGCGACACCGCTGGCCGCCTTTCCGATCTCGACCGAACCTAAAGTGGACACGTGTCCGCTCACGTCCACAGTACCGGACACATGTCCGTCTAGTCAGCCCGTCCCATTCAGCCAACCGGGGAGCCGATGAACCCGCCGCCGTCCCGCCGCGCAGACGCGATCGAGAACCGGGCCCGGATCATCGAGGTGGCGCGGTCGATGGTGGCCACGTCCGAGGAGTTCAAGCTCAACGCGGTCGCCAAGCTGGCCGGGGTCGGGCAGGGCACCCTGTACCGCCATTTCCCCACCCGCGAGGACCTGCTCGCCGAGGTCTACCGCCAGGAGGTCGACGAGCTCGTCGCGACCGCGCCGACCCTGCTCGCGGAGCACACCCCACTCGAGGCGTTGTCGTGCTGGTTCGACCGCGTCGCCGCCTACGGGCGGGTCAAGCGGGAGGTGTTCGCCGCCGTCGAGGCGTCCGTCGGGCGGGACCTCTCGGTGCGCAGCTGGGGACCGATCGGCGCCGCCCTCACGACGTTGCTCGACGCCGGCAAGGCGGAGGGCACGATCCGGCCCGATGTCGACGCTCGCGACGTCATCCTGCTGATCAGCTACCTGTCCCGCATCGACCAGGCCGAGTCGACCCTGCGCGCCCGCCACCTGCTCGACATCGTCATCGATGGACTGCGCCCTCGCGGGTGACCTCCCGGTTGAAGACGAAGCCCCGGTAGTCCTGCTCGATGACCTCGGCGCAGGTGGCGCGGTACTCGGCCGCCGCGCCGACGTACATCATCACCACCTTGGGCTTGCCGGGGATGTTGGCACCCATGTACCAGGAGTTGGCCCGGGGGAAGAGCGTGGCGTGCGCGCGCTGGTTGAGCTCCTCGCGCCACGCGGCCTGAGCCTCGGCATCGGGCTCGACCGTCTCGTAGCCGGCGTCCAGCATGTGCCGCAGTGTCGTGGTCGCCAGGTCGACGTGGTCCTCGATGGCCAGCGGGTTGTTGTACAGCGCGACCGCCGCGCCCGGGCCGGTGATCGTGAACAGGTTCGGGAACCCGTGTGTCATCAGCCCGAGGTAGGACACCGGGCCGGCCGCCCAGACGTCGTTGAGCTTCTGCCCGTCCCGCCCGACGATGCCCATCCGGGTCAGCGCGCCGGTGAACGCGTCGAACCCGGTCGCCAGCACCAGCACGTCCAGCTCGTACTCGGTGCCGTCGGTGAGGCGCAGCCCGGTCGGGGTGACCGCCTCGACGGGGTTCGGCTTGACGTTGACCAGCGTGACGTTGTCGCGGTTGAACGTCTCGTAGTAGTTGGTCTCCATGGGCAGGCGCTTGGTGCCGAGGGCGTGGTCGTCCGGGCAGAGCAGGTCGGCCACCGCCGGGTCGGTCACCCGCTCGCGGATGCGTTCCCGGGTGTACTCCGCGACCGTGTCGTTGGCCTGCTCGTCGACCAGCAGGTCGGTGTAGGACTCCATCAGGATGGCGAAGCCGCCGGTCTGCCAGCCGCGGTCGTAGGTCTCGCGGCGGTGCTCGGGGGTGACCTCCAGTGCGGAGTGCTCCGGCCGGCCGTAGGGCACGCCGAGGAACGAGTTGCGCGCGGCCGCCCGCACGCCCGGGTAGTCGGCCTTGGTCGCCGCGACCTCCTCGGGGTCGGACGGGCGGTTGCGCAGCGGGGTGGCGAAGTTCGGGGTGCGCTGGAAGACGGTGAGGTGCCCGGCGCGCTCGGCCAGCTTCGGGATGACCTGGATGCCACTGGCGCCGGTGCCGATGATGCCGACGCGCTTGCCGGCGAGGTCCGGTTCGGTGTGCGGCCAGGCGTGCGTGGCGTACACCGGCCCCGCGAACGACTCGAGCCCGGCGAACTCCGGCTCCTTGGGGATCGACACGTTGCCCGCGCCGGCCACCACGAACTGGGCGACGATCTCGTCCCCGTCGTCGGTGCCGACCCGCCAGCGGTGTGTGTCCTCGTCCCACTCCAGCGAGGTGACCCGGGTACCGAAGCGGTAGTTCCGCCGCAGGTCGAAGCGGTCGGCGACATGGTTGAGGTAGGCCAGGATCTCCGGCTGCCCGGAGTACCGCTCGGTCCACGTCCAGTCCAGCTGCAGCTGCTCGTCGAACGAGTACGAGTAGTGGATCGACTCGATGTCGCAGCGCGCGCCGGGGTAGCGGTTCCAGTACCAGGTGCCTCCGACGTCGGGCGCCGCCTCCAGGCCGACCACGTCCAGGCCCATCCGGTCCCGCAGCTTGTGCACCGCGTACAGCCCGGCGTACCCGGCCCCGATGACGACGACGTCGCACCGCGCCTTCGGCTGCTGCGCCATGTGCTACCTCCACTGCGTTGTGGCCCGGCCCTGTCCCGCTCGGGGCCGGGCCAGGTCTGCCCTGCCCCGAGCGCGGTCTTCGCAGTGTCATGGGCTCGGCCGGCCGGCGGGTAATACCGACTGGCTATCACCCCCGGTCGGGTGACGCTGGCGGGGCGACCACGATCTTCGTGGCGATCAAGGCCGGGCCGTCGCCTGGCCGCGGAGGAGCGGATATTCGTCCGTTCGGCGGTGGCTATCTCCCTCCCTGGGTACAGGATGGGCGGGCCCGGCGGCTCCCCCCGAACTGAACCGAACGTGCTGGATGGTGCGGCATGCGCAAGACAACTCCCGGTGCGCCGGCAGCCTCCGTCGCTCGGCTGGGACGCAGGGCACGCGCCGTGTGCGCCGCCCGTGTCACGGAGTCAGGTGGCCTCGGCGGCACGGGCGGCAGAGCGCTGTGCATCGTCGGGGTCGCCGCCGCCTACTACCTGGCCGCGCTCGTCGGGTTGCAGCTGCAGCTCGTCCACGGGCAGGTCACGCCGCTGTGGCCGCCGACCGGAATCGCACTGGTCGCCTTGCTGCTGCTCGGCCCTCGGGTGTGGCCGGGCATCACGCTCGGCGCGCTGCTGGTCAACGTCCCGATCGGCCCTTCGCTGCCGGCGGCCGCGCTGATCGCGGTAGGCAACACCCTCGCCCCGTTGGCGGGGTACTACCTGCTGCGGCGGGTCAGCTTCCGCACCCAGCTCGACCGGATCGGCGACGTGCTCGCGCTGGTGTTCCTCGGTGCGCTGGCCAGCACGCTGGTGAGCGCGAACGTGGGGACCAGCGCCCTGGTGCTCGCCGGCGCGGTGCCCCCGGCGCGCTTCGCGGCGACGTGGTCGGTGTGGTGGACGGGCGACGCGATGGGCGTGCTCGTGGTGGCGCCGCTGCTGCTGGTCGCCCGGCACTGGCGATGGCCCCGCGAGGTGCGGTTGTACCGGTGGATCGAGTGGGCGGCGTTGCTGGTGAGCACCGCCACCGCCGCCGAGTTGGTGGTGCGCAGTGCTTTCCACCCGCTCTTTCTACTGTTCCCTTTCCTGATCTGGGCGGCCGTGCGGTTCCACGAGCGGGGCGCCACGGTGTGCGTACTGATCGTGTCGGTGGTCACGACCCATGCGGCGGCCATCGGCGCTGGCGCGTTCGGCCAACGCGACCTGTTCCTCAACATGGTGATCCTGCAGAGCTTCAACGGCTCGGCCGCGCTGACCGCGCTGCTGCTCGCGGCGGTCATCCACCAGCGCGACCAGGCGCATCACGACCTGAAACTGGCCTGCGCCCAGCTCGCCGACCTGGCTGCCCGGTTGGACCACGACGTGCTCGACCGCGACCAGCTGGCCGATGCGCTCCGGGTTCGGCTCTCCGGCGTCAGGAAAGCGCTGGCGAGGCTGCACTGACCGCGCCGGGCGCGCCTAGATCTTGGTGCGTGGCGGGTCCTGGCGCCGGTGGCGATGCCTGTTGGCCAGGCTGGCCGGGCTGACGAGTACGCGGGAGGTCGCGCCGCGGTGGACCAACGCGATGCGGTGCCGGGGTGGCGAGACGAGCTTGCGGTAGCTCCGGTGCAGGTACAGCCCGATCACCGAGGACCCGACCAGCGCCGCCACCACGTGCCACCACTCGGTCGCCCAGTAGTGGATCACTCCGACCAGCAGCGCCGCGACGACCACCGCCGCCGTCTTGATCAGGAGGATCTTCACCCGGCGCGGTCGGTCGCGCTGAGCCGGCCGCAGCCGAGGGGCGTTGGAACCGATCATCCACAGCAGGTAGATGCCCAGCAGTGCGTGCGCAACGTAGCCGGTGACCAGCCGGATGGTCATCAACGTGGACATCAGCTCGGCTGCGCGGCCTGGCGCAACCGCTCACCCGTAGCTGGCACACGCACTGAGCAGACGGTACGAGGCGGCAGCGGCCGCCACGACCGCTGAATGGCCCAGGGCGAGACCGGGGCGACCGGATGGTGGCGATTGACCTATCGAGTCCGTCGGCGCCAGTGGTCCGCCAGGGATCTGATCTGGGGGAGGTCCTGCACCGGGAGCAGGAGGCGGGAGCCGGCGAGCTCGATGGAACGGTGCGACGGCGCCGTCAGGCCCATCTGACTAGCGAGGCAGCCTGTCAGTGCCAGGTCAGCTGGCCGACGTCGCAGGTTGCCGGGTCTCCGCTGTGCAGGCCCTTGTCCAGGGACGCGAGCCGCTGGTCCGGGGTGCCGTGGCTGGCCGTCTCGTCGGAGTAGGTCGAGAGTCGGCGCAGCTCGGCCCCGGAGGCCGCCCGGAACTGCCCGGTGTCCAGCCTGCCGAGGTCCGCCTCGTTGCGGGCCCACACCCCGGCATAGCAGTCGGCCTGCGCCTCCTGGTCGTTCACCGTCGCATGGACCCGGGGATGGAGGAGGAACTGGAGGTGGTGGCCCGTCTCGTGGGCCATGGTGAAGGTCAGGGCCACCCGGGCGAGGGGGCCGTGGGCGGCGTGCACCGCGTTGAGGTACTGCGTCGGGAAGTGGATGCCGGTGCGCGGCTGGTAGAAAGCACGGTCGGGCCCGCCGTCCTGGGGGCGCTCGCCCTGGGGGGCGGGTTCGTCGCCGACGGTGAGCCGGGCCGGCGTGTACCGGCGCCCGGTGCGCTGGAACTCCTGGCCCCAGACCTCGGTGAGCTCGGTCTGCAGGCAGGTGGCGAACAGCGCGTCGTCGACCTGTGACAGGCACGGCACCGGGGGCTTCGGCGCGGGGGAGGCCGGCGGTGGGCTGGCGGGAGGCGGTGGGGCGGATGCGCAGCCGGCCGACACCAGTACCGCCAGCAGAAGGATCGCCGCCGCTCGCACCTGCGCAGCGTGGCAGGCAGGGGGTGAGGTGCGCGCACGGTTTGGGGTCAGGACCGCCGGCCGGCTCAGACTTCGGCCGCGCTCGGCCGGGTGTTGTAGGTGAACAGGTTGTCCCAGGTCTCGTCCAGGCGGCGCTTGGCCTCGTCCAGCGTGACCGCGCTCAGCCGGCCCTGCCCGTCCTCGTCGGCCAGCCCGAGCCGGCGCAGCTTGCCGACGCCGTCGTCGACCTCGAAGTCGAAGGTGGCGTCCCACCTGTCCGCGAACCAGCCCTCGATCCGCCGGTCCAGCTCGTCGGCGGTCAGCGGCCCCTCCGCGGTGCGCAGGAAGTGGTACGCGAGCACCGCCTCCTTGACCTCTTCCTCCTCGGCCGCGTCCAGCAGGTGGTGGAACACGCCTGCGTCGTTGTCGAGGTTGCGGAAGTAGAGGTTCTCCGACAGCGCCTTCATGAACTGGATCTTGCGGTTCTTGAACGTGCCGAGCTGGCGCACGATGTAGCCGCCCAGGGCCGCAAGGCCCGCGCAGAGTGCGAGGAGCTGGCCGTGGTTCAGCTCGACCGGCTCCCTGCGTACCCCGAGCCAGAACGCCAGCAGCAACAACACCGGGAGCAGCGCCGCGACGACCTTCGTGACGACCACGATGATCCCGGAGACGACGGCGGGAACACCGATCAGCAGCTTGTCCATGCCGCGCATCCGCACCCGGGCGTTGGGGAAGAGCATCTCCAGGTCGGCGCGCGGCACGTCCTGGAACAGCTTGATGATCGTCGACTCCGGCTGGAACGGCAGCTTGTCGACCTTCTTGCCGCCCGCTCCGAAGTGGGCCGCGTCCTTGAACTTCACGTAGATGAGGACCTTGGCGAAGTTGGCCAGCGTGACGGTGCGGCGGCGCAGCCCGAAGAGGCTCTTCACCACCTCCTCGCGGGTGTACTCGCCACGCCGGTAGAACAGCACCTGCTCGAAGTCGTCGAAGTCGGCTTCGAGGCGGACCTTCAGCAGTCCCTCCTCGGCGAATGCGTGGTCGAGGTCCTCGGTGCTGACGCGCTCGAAGTTCGCGGCCTCCGCCAGGGCGCTCAGCTCGTCGACCAGTCGCTCCTGGGCCGCGCGACGCTCGTCCGCGCTCAGCTCACCGACGGTCCGTGTGTCGGTGTCCGGGTTGAACGGGTGGTAGGCGTCCTTGAGGGCTTCGAGCCGGGCGCGGAACTCGTGGTGCAGCAGGCTGGCGAGCAGCTCGGTGAAGGCCTTGAAGGAGTCCCGCTCCTCGGCCGGTACGTCGTCAGCGCACATGGTGACGACGTTGGTCTTGCGGAACGGGATGAATCGCTCACCAGTCACCGCGGGCCTTTCTGCAGGGCGGGTGCGCTTCCTGGAGCCGTTGCGGTTCCAGAACAGCAGATCTCGGCCTGGCTCGCCGAACGTGGCGTCTGCCGGCAGCGTGACGCTACAGGGCGGACGGTGCCTCGAGGTGCGCACGCGGGCGATGCCGACCGGTGGCTCCAGAAGTACGGAGAGCCTTAATCCAACGATGATTGGTATAGTGCGGCTCGGAGACGGAGACCCAGGGGGTGCACGTGAGCAGTTCCACCCGCGACCATCGTGGCGGGCCGCGGAGCCCGCTGGCCGGCGTCCGGGTCCTGGACATGAGCGCGTTGGGACCGGGGCCGTTCTGCTCCATGCTGCTGTCCGACTTCGGCGCCGATGTGATCACCGTCGAGCGGCCGGAGCCCCCCCGGCTCGATCCCGCGATGTACTTCGCCAGAGGCAAGCGCTCGATGATCGTCGACATCCGTGCCCCTGGAGGCACCGAGGTCGTCGAGCGGCTCGCCGAACATGTCGACGTGCTCCTGGAGAGCAACCGGCCCGGCACGATGGAGCGTCGCGGGTTGGGGCCCGACGTGCTGTGTACCCGCAACCCCCGGCTGATCTACACCCGGCTGACCGGCTGGGGTCAGGACGGGCCGTACCGCGAGCGGGCCGGTCACGACATCAACTACCTCGGCATCTCGGGCACCCTCGGTCTGCTCGGCGGGCCCGACGGCGGTGTGCCGGTTCCGCCGTTCGCGCTGCTCGGTGACCTCGCGGGCGGCTCGATGTTCGCCGCCCTCGGCATCATGCTGGCGCTCTTCGAGCGGACTCTGACCGGTCAGGGCCAGGTCGTCGACACCGCGATCGTGGACGGTTCCGCGCTGCTCAACACCCCCATGCTGGCGGAGCTCAACGCGGGGACCTGGCCCGGTCCCGACCGGCACTTCCTGGCCGGCGCGGCGCCGTTCTACGGGGCCTACCGGTGCTCGGACGACCGGTTCTTCGCCGTCGGCGCCATCGAGCCGAAGTTCTACGCGAGCTTCCTGGCCGGGTTGGGGCTGGCGGGGACCGTCGATCCGGGCCGGCAGCTGGACGCCGGGACGTGGGACTCACTCCGGGCGCGGGTGGCCGAGGCTTTCGCGAGCAAACCCCGGTCGCACTGGGCGGCCGTGTTCGCCGACCTGGACGCCTGTGGCGCTCCGGTGCTGGAGCTCGATGAGCTTGCCGAGGACGAGCATCTGCGGGAGCGCGGGACGATCATCCGTGACCGCGACCAGCTGGCCGCCGCGCCCGCTCCCCGGCTGTCCCGCACCCCGGGCCGGCTCCGGCCCCCACCCCACTCGCGCGGGGCGGACACCCGGGCCGTGCTGGACGAGGCCGGCTTCTCCGCGACCGAGATCGACGAGCTCGCGGCCACCGGAGCCGTCGTGCTGACCTAACCAGCTCCCCAGCCGCCCTGAGCGTCGGACCACCCCGGAAGGACCCGCGTGACTCACGAGACGACCACGGCGATCGCGCCCGAGGACACCGACTACACCGTGTGGTGGGATGCGGCGCTCCGGGTGGCACGGGTCTCCGGCGAGCCGTGCACCACCACCGCCGAGAGGTTCGTGGGCGGGGTGCCGCCGGCCACCTTCCCGCGGCTGTACGGCGGCCAGCTGGCGGGGCAGTCGGTCTCGGCGGCGGCGGCCACCGTCGAGCCGGCCCGCGAGGTGCACTCGGTACAGGTCAGCTACCTGCGGTCGGGTGACCCCGGTGTGCCCGTCGACTACACGGTCGAACGGCTGCGCGACTCGCGGACGTTGTCCACCAGAGGTGTCCGTGCGGAGCAGGGCGGCCGCCTGCTCGCCACCGCGACGGTCTCCTTCCACGACGTCGCCTCGGCCGGCACAGGCACCGCGTTGCGACACGACCGGACGGGCAGGCCGACGGTGGCGGCCGAGGGACTGCCGTCCCGGGCGGAGCGACTCGCCGAACGGTTCGGGGACGCCGTCCCCGCCGTCGCCGCGCCCCGCTGGCCCGTCGACACCCGCTACGTCGACCGGGCGCCGTGGGATCCGATCGGCCCGGCGACCTCGCGCGAGCCGCGCAACCGGATGTGGCTGCGACCCCACGGCCAGCTGCCCGATGTGGCCGCGGTCCACGCGGCGGCGGTCACGTTCGCCACCGATTTCCCGATGTTCGAGCCGGTCCTGTTCCCGCACGACATCGACTGGGCGCTGCTGACCACCGGGCGAACCGTGTACGGCGCCAGCCTGGACCACGTGCTCTGGTTCCACCGCCCGCCGCGCTTCGACGACTGGCTGTTGCTCGACCAGGTCTCGCCCGTCGCCGACCGGTCACGCGGCTTCTGCCACGCCGAGCTGCGCTCCGTCGGAGGCGAGCTGGTGGCCACGGTCGCACAGGAGATCGCGTTCGTCAGTCCGCGCGGTTGACATCGGTTGATTGCGATCGAGTGCCGCGCGAAGGAGTCGAGTTGACCGAGATCTGCACCGACTGGGTCGCCAACCACGCCCGGCGTCGTCCGGACTCCATTGCCCTGGGTAATGCCGAGGATGGTGTCACGCGGACGTGGGTGGAGTTGGACGCCCGCGTCGCCGCACTGGCCGGGCTGCTGCGCAATGGCTGGGGGGTGCGATTCGGCGACCGGGTCGCGCTCATTGCCGAGAACGATCCGCGGGTGCTCGAGCTGCAGTTCGCGTGCATGCGGATCGGCGCGATCCTGGTGCCTCTGAACTGGCGGCTCAGCCTGTCCGAACTAATGGAGCAGCTCACGGCGTCGGCGCCATCGGGAATTGTGCACGACGGCGAATGGCGCACGGTGGTCGATGAGATCACCATCAAGGTTCCCGTGCCGCACCGCATCGCGTGGAACTCGTCGGGCGCCGCGAATGACGGCGGAGCGAATGACGGCGTCATGGGTGACGGCGCCGTGGATGACTACGAGTCCGCATTGGCGTCGACCAGCGTGATGGTCGCGGGGCAGTACCTCGACCCGGACGCGGTCACCCATATCCTGTACACCTCGGGCACCACGGGAAAGCCCAAGGGCGTGCTGTGCACGAACCGGATGCTGGCCACCCAGGCACAGAACCTGGCCCACGCCAGCGGAATGGCCGAGCGGGGCGGCCACCACCTCAACATCGTGCCGCTGTTCCACGCCGGAGGCCTGAACGTCTTCACCAACCCGATGCTGTACTGGGGAGGCCGGGTCACGACGACGCGCCGTTTCGAGCCGAAGGCGACCCTCGATCTGCTCACCGATCCCGCATTGGGAGTCACGCACCTGTGTGGTGTGCTGCAGATGTACGAGTGGCTGGTGCGCCTCGACGACTTCCCCGCGGCGCGGTTCCCCGCACTCCGGACCGTGCTCACCGGAGGGTGGGGCCCGTCGGCTTTCGAGATCTACCGGGCCTTTCGCGCACACGGGATATATGTGCTGCTCTCCTACGGGGCGAGTGAGCTCGGCCCGATCGTCACGGTCCTCTCGCCTCCGGACGACGTCGCCGCGGAATCCGGATCCTCGGGCATGGTGCTGCCGCACACCCGGATCCGGTTGACGGCGCCGGACGGTGCGGAGGTGGCTCCCGGCGAGGTCGGTGAGCTGTGGGTTCGTGGCGGTGGCGTCACGCCCGGCTACTGGCGTACGCCGCGCGCCGAGACCTTCGACGGCGCATGGTTCCGAACCGGCGACGCCGCGCGAATGGACGAGGCCGGACACGTCTACATCGCCGGACGGCTCAAGGAGATGTACCGCTCCGGCGGGGAGAATGTGTATCCCGCCGAGGTCGAGGCGGTACTGGTCGGGATGCCCGGAATCGCCGAGCTCGCCGTGGTCGGTGTGCCCGACGAGAAGTGGGGCGAGGTCGGTCTGCTCGCGGTGGTGCCGAAACTGGGCGCCGAGATCACGCTCGCCGGCGTGCACGCATTCGCCGAGGGACGGTTGGCGCGGTTCAAGCTCCCCGCTCACGTCGTGATGCTCGACGACATGCCGCGCAGCGCCACCGAGAAGATCTCCCGCGTGGCCATCCGTGAGCAGTTCACGACGAGCCCCGACACCTAGGGAGCAGCCCGGCGCACGCCGTGCCGAGCACCGCGCCCTGTCACTTCGCATGCCGTGCCTTCACTTCGCATACTCCGCAGACTGTGCGAAGTGACAGGGCGCCGTGCGAAGTGAAGGCAGACTGTGCGAAGTGACAGGGCGCCGTGCGAAGTGGGACCCTCGCCGGCCTGCGTGGAGTTGCCGCCACGAGTCGGCCCGTTTCCTGCTACCGGCAGGGACAGGCTCGGACCGGCGGCCCTGGCAATACTCGATGACATCGTTGCCGGCCGCGATGACGTGCGGCCCCGGCCCGGTCCCGCCACAGAAGGAGATTCCGACATGAGCAGCGCCGACCCGGCGGTCGCCCACGGTGCGCGATCCGGACATTGTCTGTGCGGCTCGATCAGCTATCGGTTCGATGCGGAACCCGACATTGTTGCCCTGTGTCACTGCGATGCCTGTCAGCGTCACAGCGGCGCGGCGTTCTCGGTCAATGTTCTGGTGGCGAGGGACGCGGTGGAGATCAAGGGAACACCCGAGACCTACCAAACCTTCGGATCCGAAAACGGCAGTCCGAGGGACCGGCTGTTCTGCGGTGACTGTGGCACGCCGATCTTCACGATCCTGCACGAGCGGCCCGAGACTCTCATAGTCAAGGCCGGCACCCTCGATGACCGAACGGGGCTGAAGCCGGCCGTCGACGTGTGGTGGCGTCGAGCGCAGGACTGGCTCGAACCGCACCCCACCCGAGCGCGTTTCGAAGGCGACGCGAAGTAATGGATAGCGACGTCACGGTCGGCGCGGAGCGCTCTCCGGGCGCTTGGCGGCCCGGCCGAGGAGGACGGTGTCCACGGGACCGCCGACGTCGAGTGCGCTCAGGTCGCGGGTGACGAAGCGGTACGGGCAGTACTTGCAGGGCCTGCCGTACCGGCGTGTGAGCATCGCGCTGGCCCACGCCGATGCCGTCCAGGTCTGCGGGGTGCGTACTGGGGACGATCGGCGGGCGCTGGCCGGGGGGGGGTGTGGTCGATCGTGCACGGCACCGCATCCCTGGGGATCGGCGGTGACCTGCGCAACGCCGGCATCCGCGCGTCCTCGGAGACGCTGGCCGCGACGGCGGTCGCGGCACTCGTGGATGCGCCGTCACACAGTTGACGGCTTGGCTCGATCAGTGATGCCCGAGCTGGCCGACCTGCGGCGGGCGCGGGAGGCGCGCAGGTTGGCGGCGTTCCCGCAGCGGTGCACGTTGTGCCACACGCCGCTGTTGTTGCGGGAGCGGTCGTAGAACGCGGTTCCGCAGCGGTCGTTGCGGCAGATCTTGAGGCGTCGCCAGGTATCGCGTTCGTGACCGAGGTACAGCTCGCCGAGCACCGCCGAGGTGAGCCACCGCGCGCCGCGCCCTTCCGGGTGGACCGCGAGGGTGCCGTCGGCGGCCAGGGTGAGCAGCAGCGAGCCGGTCCGATCGGCCGGACCGGGCTCGGCATCGTGTGTCGCCGGGTCGCTCAGCTGCTCGCGGAGCTGGTCCCGCAGCGCGCGCGGCTCCGGCAGGTCCCGCTCGCCGAGGACGATCGCCGGCGGCCGTTCGACACCGGCGCGCCCCGCCCACAGCGCCACCGTGTGCTCCAGCCAGGACTGGGCGAGCTCCGCTGTGCTGAGCAGGTCGGGCTTGCGGGGGCTGCCGGCGGAGAACGTGTTGAGTAGCTCGTGCACCAGCGCCAGCCCGTCCGGGGCGAGCTCGACGCCGTAGCGGCCGGAGGCGGTCTCGGTCATCCGCGCGAACTCTGACATATGCATAGCCTACTTTCTTACGTCTATCGTCACAGCAGAAGACTTAGGTTAAGACTGTACGGTTGCGTCACATTTGCTTGATGGGTCTGTTCGACACGGCGAGGAGAGTCACAGTGACCGTCCGTCATCGCATCAGTAGGGCCGGTACGGCTGCGTTGCTCGCGGTGCCCCTCGCCGTCCTGCTCCAGTCGTGCTCGACGCCGGCCGCGCCGCCCGCTCCGTCCTCGGTGGTGGCCGGCCGGTCGAGCCAGGCCGCGAGCCTCTCCGATGACGACAGGCGCGCACTGATCGTCAAGTTCACGGCCGCCCTCAACGCGGTGGATCCCAACGCCCTCGCGCCGATCGTCACGCCGAATGTCACCTGGACGCTGCCCGGCAAGAATCTTGTGGCGGGCACCGCGGCGGGGGTCGACGGCATCATCGCCCGGGGCAAGATCATGTCGGAGTACGGACTGAACCGTCAGGTCCAACACATCGTCTTCGGCATCCAGGGTGCCGCGGTGGAGACGCACAACACCGGCAGCCACGACGGCCGGACCGTGGACCAGTACGTCGTCACCAGCTTCGCCTTCGAAGGCGGAAAGATCTCGAGCATCGACACCTCGGTGTCCGATGTCGACGGGGTGAACGCGTACTTCTCCTGAAGCCTGTGGCCCTGAGGGCTCAGGTCAATCCGGTTGCAAATCAAAACTACTCGACCTACGGCGCGGGCCCGCCCTGCTGTGCCTGCACGGCGAGCCCACCTGGGGATACCTGTTCCGCGGCCTCGTGTCCTGCTTCGCGGCCACCCACCGGGTCGTGGTGCCCGACCACATGGGCTTCGGCAAGAGCGAGACGCCTCGGGGCCGGTCGTACTGGCTACAGGACCACGTCGACAATCTCGAGGCGCTCGTCCTCGACCTGGATCTCGACGACATCACGCTGGTGATGCACGATTTCGGCGGACCGGTCGGCATGGGACTGGCGGCCCGGCACTCCGACCGGATCGCGCGGGTCGTGGCCGTCAACGGCCCGACGCCCTTCGGTCAACCGGAGCTGGCCAAGGCGTTGGAGGACAACGGCAACGAGTCGCCCTGGTTCCGCTGGGTGGCGCGCGCCGCCGGCAGCGACACGCTGGACAACGTGCTGGGCGAGCTCGGGTTCAACATCCTCAGCACGCTCAAGCTCAACGGTTTCGAGAACAACCAGGTCATCTCCCAGAACTGGATCCGCGCGTACGGGGCTCCCTTCCCGACACCGGAGGAGAGCCTCGGCGCGATCGGCTGGGCCAAGGGGTTTGCCACCGGCGCGCACCGCTTCGAAACGCCGACCGAGGCGGCCAGGGCCACGTTGGCACAGGTACCGGCCCTGGCCATCTGGGGGAGCGCCGACCAGACCCTGCACGCCCGGCATTTCCTGCCCCTGTTCAGATCCGCCTTTCCCCACGGGACCGTCAGCGAGCTGCCGGGAGTCGGGCACTACAGCATCGAGGATGCGCCGGACACGGTCGGCGCACTGTTGCGGCAGTTCCTCGACACGACCGAGTACAACTCGAGCGTCTCTCGTCGCGCGCAAACCCAGCGCCGTTGCGCAATGCCAGCAGCACCGTTTGGCGCCCAAGGTCACATAAGCTCCGGAGGTTCTCGAGACTGCCAACCGGGGGATACATGGCCGAGCCGACCACGTCCAGCACCGCCACGTTGCGCGAGCTCACCGTCCGGGGTGTCATCCTCGGGGGCCTGATCACCCTGGTGTTCACCGCCGCGAACGTCTATCTCGGGCTGAAGATCGGGTTGACCTTCGCCACCGCGATCCCGGCCGCGGTGATCTCGATGGCGCTGCTGCGCTACTTCCGGAACCACTCCATCCTCGAGAACAACATCGTGCAGACCATCGCGTCCGCGGCGGGTACCCTGTCCGCGATCATCTTCGTGCTGCCCGGCCTGGTCATGATCGGCTGGTGGCAGGGCTTCCCGTACTGGACGACGGTCGCGGTCTGCGTCATCGGCGGCACGCTGGGCGTCATGTACTCGGTGCCGCTGCGGCGCGCACTGGTGACCGGCTCCGACCTGCCCTACCCGGAAGGCGTCGCGGCGGCCGAGGTGCTCAAGGTCGGTGCGGAGTCAGAGGAGGGCGCCGAGGGCAACACGAAGGGCCTGCGTGCCATCGTGGTGGGCTCGGTGGCCTCCGCCGGGTTCTCGCTGTTGGCGGCGATGAAGGTGCTCAGCAACGACCTGTCGGTTGCGTTCCGGCTCGGGGGCGGCGGCTCGACCGTCGGGGTCAGCCTCTCGATGGCGTTGATCGGGGTCGGGCACCTGGTCGGGGTGAGTGTCGGGGCGGCGATGCTCGTCGGACTGCTGATCTCCTACGGGGTGCTGCTACCCGCGCTCACCTGGGGTCACCTGCCCGCCGGCGCTGACGTCGACGACGTGGTGAGCAGCACGTTCAGCCACGACGTCCGGTTCGTCGGTGCCGGCGCCATGGCGGTGGCCGCGATCTGGACCCTGTTGAAGATCATTGCTCCGATCGTGCGGGGTATCCGCGCGGCGGCGGTGTCCGCCCGGGCCCGGCGCGGCGGCGAGACGGTCGGCCTCACCGAGCGTGATCTTCCGATCGGCGTGGTCGGCGGGGTCAGCGCGGCCCTGTTGATCCCGATCGCCCTGCTGCTGTGGAGCTTCACCCTCGGCACCCCGACAGCCGGGACCATGGCCGGCACGATCGTGGTGAGCCTGGTGTACGTGGTGGTCATCGGCGCGGTGATCGCGGCGGTCGCCGGCTACATGGCGGGTCTGATCGGCGCGTCGAACAGCCCGGTCTCCGGGGTCGGCATCCTGACCGTGATCGGCGTGGCCCTGCTCACCGTCCTCGTGCACGGCAACAGCGACCCCACCCAGACCACAGCGCTGATCGCATACTCGCTGTTCGCCACGGCGATCGTGTTCAGCATCGCGACAATCTCCAACGACAACCTGCAGGACCTCAAGACCGGCCAGCTCGTCGGAGCGACCCCGTGGCGGCAGCAGGTCGCGCTGGTGATCGGGGTGGTGTTCGGGTCGCTGGTGATCCCGCCGGTGCTGAACCTGTTGGGCACCGCGTTCGGTTTCCAGGGCGCTCCGGGCGCCGGCCCCAACGCGCTGCCCGCCCCACAGGCGGCGCTGATCTCGGCGCTGGCCAAAGGGGTGTTCGGCGGCAGCCTGAACTGGGGCCTGATCGGGCTCGGCGCGGCGATCGGGGCGGTCATCGTCGTGATCGACGAGGTGCTCAGCCGCACCGGCAGGTTCCGGCTCCCGCCGCTGGCCGTCGGCATGGGCATGTACCTGCCGATGTCGCTGACCCTGCTCATCCCGATCGGTGCCGTGCTCGGCCGCCTGCACGACCGGTGGGCCGAGCGCGCGGGCGGCGACGTCGAGCTGAAGAAGCGGCTCGGCGTGCTGATGGCCACCGGGCTGATCGTCGGCGAGAGCCTGTTCGGCGTGGTGTTCGCCGGCATCGTGGCCGCCACCGGCAAGGAGTCGCCGCTGGCCGTGGTCGGTGAGGGTTTCGAGACGGCGGCGATCCCGATCGGTGTGGTGTTGTTCGTGGCGGTCCTGGGCTGGCTGTACCGGGCGACCCGCCGCACGGCCGCCGACAGCTAACGGGCGGCCGCGTACTTCCGCGCGATCGCCTCGATGGCGAACCTGCCCACCGGGACGTGCAGCGGGGGCTCCTCGGCCTCGAGCGTGTCCACGATGGCGGCGGCCACCTCTTCCACCGGCACCGACGCGGCGTCGAGGGACTGGGAACGGTGGTCGGCGCCCGGCCGGGGCAGGTAGGGGTCGTTCTCGGCGAAGAACTCGCGGGCGGTCGCCCTGCCGGTCGTGCCGCTGACGGGTCCCGGCTCGATCAGGCTCACGTGCAGTCCGAAGGGCTCGGTCTCCCTGGCCAGCGCCTCGGCGATCGCCTCCAGTGCCCACTTGCTGGCCGCGTACGGGCTCTTGAGGGGGATGGACACCTGGCCGACCACGCTCGACACGAAGATCACGCGACCGCGCCCCATGGCGCGGAACCGCGCGACCAGTGGCTGCGCCACCTGCAGGGCGCCGATGGTGTTGAGCTCGAACAGGCGCCGGAACTCGGCGATCGGCGTCGTCTCGACCGGCCCGTTCGTCGTGTCGCCCGCGTTGCTGACCAGCGCGTCCACGTCGCCCGCCGCCGCCAGGGCGGTCTCGATCGAGGCGGGGTCGGTGACGTCCAACCGGAGCCTGGCCGCCAGTCCGTCGATGTCGTCGAGGCTGGCGGGGTTGCGGGCGGTGGCCACCACCTCGTGGCCGCGCTTGATCGCCTCCAGCGCGGTGAAGCGACCGATTCCCTTTGATGTTCCGGTGATGATGACTCGTGCCACGGGGCTCTTCCTCTCGAGCTGTGTCGCGTTGAGATGATCAGTTCCACGGTGTTCGAGCGCTCTGCTCATCCACGGCCGCGGCCCCGATCGGCCGCCCGACGGTGATCATCAGGACGTCACGGCTGTTGTGGAGGCTCAGAAACAGCCCCCACGTCCTGATGATCACAGGGCGGTCGGGTGACGAGCAGCTCCGCGCGGCGGCCACCGAGGGCTCGTCTCTGGCCGCTCAACGGGTGACTGTTCGTAACTGACTTTCCGCATGAAAGCCAACAGTAGGCTAGCATCGAACTCCTGAGATGCAAGTCAGTACTCAGAGTGGGTCGGCCGTGTGGGTTGTTCAAGTGACCGGGCGTGGCGCAGTAAACTATTGATGAGCAAGTCAGGGTGTGACCCTGGGCAGAGGCGGGAGTGAGTCGACATGGCGCGCGCAGTCACGATGTCCCCGTGCCCGATCGCGCGGGCGGTCGAGCTGGTGGGGGACCGGTGGACGCTGCTGATCCTGCGCAACGCGACGTACGGCGTGACCAGGTTCGACGAGTTCCGCGCCGGCCTGGGGATCGCTGACAACGTGCTGTCCAACCGCCTCTCGCGGCTGGTCGAGGCGGGGCTGCTCACCCGGGTGCCCTATCGCACGAGTGGCCGCGCTCGGGAGGAGTACCGCTTGACCCCGGCCGGCGCCGACCTCACGCCGGTCCTCGGCGCCCTGGCCGAGTGGGGGAGCCGGCATACCAGTCCGGACGAACCGGCGGAGCCGATGCGTTTCCTGCACCGGGAATGCGGGCGCGACCTGCCGAGCCCGGGTGCCTCCTGCCCGCACTGCGATCGGCCGGTGGGGCGGGCTGATCTGCTGTGGCTGACCCCATGGCGCGGCAGTGAGCCGTACCCGCTCGCCGAACCGGTCGTGGTCGACCCCTCCGATTGATCCGCACGGGTCACGCGATCTTGCCGCGATCTTGCCGTGACCGGCGACGCTCGCAGTTGACTACTGAGTTGCAAGCTAGTATCCAGTTGGCGGGCGCAGTTGCGCTTTCCGCCTCGAGCACGACGACCGTGAAGGGTTCACACCATGCCTGCCACTTGGCTCATCACCGGCGCCACGTCCGGCTTCGGTCGGCTGATCGCCGATCGCGCGATCAGGTCCGGCGCGCACGTCATCGCGGTCGGCCGCCGCGCCGACCGGCTCGCCGACCTCGCTCGGTCCGCACCGGAGGGGTACGTGACCAGTATCAGCATGGACATCACCGGCCCGGATGCCCAGCGGCGGCTGACGGAGGTCATCGAGTCGGTCGGCGGCCTGGATGTTCTGGTCAACAACGCCGGCTACGGGTTGTTCGGCTCCGTCGAGCAGGCCGGAGACGAGGCGGTCCGGGCTGTCCTGGAGACGAACGTGCTGGCCAACCTCGCCGTGGTGCGGGCGGCGTTGCCGGCATTGCGCGCCAGCCGGGGTCGGATCGTCCAGCTCTCCTCGCTCATCGGTCAGTTCGTTTTCCCGGGGTCGGGGCTGTACTCGGCGTCCAAGGCTGCCGTGGAGCTGTTGAGCGAGGCGCTGGCCCAGGAGTTGGCGCCGGCCGGCGTGCGGGTCACGATCATCGAGCCGGGCACCTTTGCGACCGAGTTCCTCACCACCTCCCACGTCGTCGCGCCTGACGAGATCTACGCGCCGACGGTGGGCGAGTCCCTGGCTCGGTTCTCCACGCTGTCCCCTGAGGCGATCGGGTCGCCGGAGCTCGTCGCGGACGTGATCGTGGCTGTGGTGGGCATGGACGAGCCGCCGCTGCGCCTTGCTGTCGGTGAGGACGCGGTGGCCGGGATCCGCGCGTCGCTGGAGTCGAGGCTCGCGGAGCTGGACAAGTGGGCCCGCATTGCCATCGCTCAGGATGCCTGAACCTTTTTTGGCGGCCAAAAGAGGGCATATGCCCGTTATTCTCGTTTCGCACGGCTCGACAGCAGCAACCCCGACAGCAACCCCGAAGGAAGGGACACCTGACCATGGCTCGCAACATCCTCATCACCGGCGCAACCGGTAAGACCGGCGCCCAGGCCACGACCACACTCCTCGAGCGTGGCCACCACGTCCGCGCGCTCGCCCACAAGATCGACTCCCGCTCGGAGCGGCTCGCCGAGGCAGGCGCCGAGATCGTCACCGGTGACCTCCTCGACCTCGATGCCGTGACCCGGGCCGCCAAGGGTGTCGACGCCGTGTACCTCACCTACCCGATCGCTCCGGGCCTGATGGAGGCCACCGCCACGCTGCTGCAGGCGGCCGAGGAGAACCAGGTCGGCGCCATCGTGAACATGTCGCAGATCTCGGCCCGGCGCGACGCCGGGAGCAAGGCCGCC
>DATAYB010000035.1:0-7984 GCA_036272795.1 Pseudonocardia sp. | reverse complement strand
TGGGTGCCCGCGGCGGTGAACGGCTTGGTGATGCCCTTGATGGTCAGCTCGCCGTCGACCTGGGCGGTGCCGTCGTCGTTCAGCACGACCTTGGTGGAGCGGAAGCTCAGCTCGGGGTAGTTGGACCCGTCGAAGAAGTCGCCACCCTGGACCACGTGTGCGCGGAAGTCGGGCTGCTTGATCGAGATGGAGTCGACCTTGACGCTGCCTTCGACCCGGACACCCTGGTCGTCGGCTACGACGGTGGCGTTGAAGTCGTCGAACGAGGCGCTGAACCTGCCGACGCCCATGTGCCGGACGGTGAACTGGAACTTCGAGTGGATGGGGTCGGCGACGAACGTGCCGACCAGAGCCTCGGTGCTGGCGGTCATCTCGGTATCTCCCAAGTTTGGCGTATCCGGAAAAGTCTCCGCTTTGCTAGACTAAACGGAGAAATTTCCGGATGCAACCCACGTGAGGTGGATGGGTGATGGCGGCACAGGGCGGCGAGCTGGCAGGGCCTGCTGACCTGCCCGTACTCGGGCAGCCGCCGGCCGAGCGGGCGGACGCGGCGCGCAGCAGGCGCAAGCTGCTCGCGGCGGCGCGGGCGATGATCGCCGAGTACGGCGGCGTCAGCTGCCTCTCCATGGACGGGCTCGCGGCCAGGGCCGGGGTCGGCGTCGGCACCGTGTACCGCCGGTTCGGGGACCGGGGCGGGCTGGCCGCGGCCCTCCTGGACGACGACGAGCAGACGTTCCAGCAGGCGTTCATCTTCGGCCCGCCGCCGCTCGGGCCGGGGGCCCCGCCGCTGGAGCGGGCCCGCGCGTTCCTGCACGGCGTGCTCGACCAGATGGAGCGGCACGCCGACCTGGCCGCACTGGTGGAGACCCGCAGCCCCACCGCGCGCTACAACGTCTCGGCCTACCGTGTGGCCCGGATGCACCTGAGGCAGCTGTTGCGCGCGGCCGACCTCGACATCGACCCGGAGTACCTGGTGGACGCACTGCTGGCCATGGCCGGGCCCAGCCTGTTCATCTTCCAGCGCCGCGAGCTGGGGCTGTCGCTGCAGCAGATCAAGGCCGGGGTCACCCAGATCCTGGAGCGCCTCGACCCCGGCTGCCCCGCGTAGCCCCGCCCCCAACCCGCCACGAACGGAGCGGTGACTCGACATAACCATTGGCTGACGCCTCTGTCGACCGGGTTCTCGCCCGCTGGTGCGCTCGGGTTGGATGGGTGGCATGTCGCAGTCGGTATGGCCCGGCCACCCGTTCCCGCTCGGCGCAACGCCGGGGGAGGGCGGGACGAACTTCGCGCTCGCCTCCGAGATCGCCGAGGCCGTCGAACTGTGTGTGGTGACCGAGGGCGCGGACGGCGGTAGGTCCGAGGAGCGCATCGAGCTGCGTGAGTACGACGCGGGCGTGTGGCACGGGTTCGTGCCGGACCTCGGGGTCGGCACCCGGTACGGGTACCGCGTGCACGGGCCCCACGACCCCGGTCGGGGACTGCGTTGCAACCCGGCGAAGCTGCTGCTCGACCCGTACGCCAAGTCGGTGCACGGCGACGCCACGTGGGACGAGCGGATCTTCGGGTACCGCTGGGCGGACGGGCCGGACTCGGTGAACACGCTGGACTCGCTCGACGCGATGCCTCTGTCGGTGGTCGTCGATCCGCTGGCCGACCTGGGCGTCAACCAGTCGCCGTGCATCCCGTACGCGGACACGGTGCTCTACGAGACCCACGTCAAGGGGTTCACCGCGCTGCACCCCGACATCCCGCAGGAGCTGCGCGGCACCTACGCCGGCCTGGCACACCCGGCGGCGGTGGACCACCTGCTGCGCCTCGGCGTGACCGCGGTGGAGCTGCTGCCCGTGCACCAGTCGGTGACCAGCGGGACGCTGCGCCAGAAGGGGCTCACCAACTTCTGGGGCTACGACACGATCAGCTTCCTCGCGCCGCACTCCGCCTACTCGGCCAGTGTCCGCGCCGGCAACCCGGGCGGGCAGGTCGCCGAGTTCCAGGCCATGGTGGCGACGTTGCATCGGGCCGGCCTCGAGGTCGTGCTCGACGTGGTGTTCAACCACACCGCGGAGGGCAACGAGCTCGGTCCGACGCTGTGTCACCGGGGCATCGACAACCCCGCCTACTACCGGCTCGTCGACGGCGACCCTCGCCACTACTTCGACACCACCGGCACAGGCAACTCGCTCAACGTCGCGCACCTGGCGTGCCTGCGGATGATCCTGGACAGCCTGCGCTACTGGGTCACCCAGATGCATGTCGACGGGTTCCGGTTCGATCTCGCCGCGACGCTCGGGCGGGACAACGGCGGGTTCGCCTCGACCTCGTCGTTCTTCGATCTCGTCGACCAGGATCCGGTGTTGTCGCAGGTCAAGCTGATCGCCGAGCCGTGGGACGTCGGCCAGGCGGACAGCTACGACCTGGGCCGGTTCCCCGCCCAGTGGTCGGAGTGGAACGGCCGCTACCGGGACACGGTCCGCGACTTCTGGCGCAGCAAGGACGGCACGATGGCCGACTTCGCCAGCCGGATCGGCGGCTCGTCCGACCTGTTCGGCGGGTCCCGCCGTCGGCCGTCGGCCTCGGTCAACCTGGTCACCACGCACGACGGGTTCACCCTGCGCGACCTGGTCAGCTACGACACCAAGCACAACGCCGCGAACGGCGAGGACGGCCGGGACGGGGCCGACGACAACCGGTCGTGGAACTGCGGCGCGGAGGGCCTGACAGACAACCCGGCGGTGCTCGCGCTGCGCCCGCGCCAGCAACGGGCGCTGCTGGCCACCCTGCTGCTGTCCCTCGGCGTGCCGATGATCCTCGGTGGTGACGAGCTCGGCCGCACCCAGCAGGGCAACAACAACGCCTACTGCCAGGACAACCCGATCTCGTGGTTCGACTGGTCGCAGGTCGACTCCGAGCTGCTCACGTGGACCGCCGAGTTGGTGGCGCTGCGCATGGCCCATCCGGTGCTGCGGCGGCGCCGGTACCTGACCGGGGCGCGCACGGGCGACGTCGAGTGGCTCACCCCGAGCGGCACTCCGATGACCGATGCGGCCTGGAACGACCCCCACACCCGCTCGGTGGCCGTCCTGATCGACGGATCCGTCGAGCCCGACCGCGATGACCGCGGCGTCCCACTGGTCGACGACGACCTGCTACTCATGATCAACGGTTGGTGGCAGGAGCTCGAGTTCACCCTGCCCGCCGAAGGCCCGTGGCGGCTGGCTCTCGACACCTTCGACGGCACGGTCAGGCCGGAGGCGGAGCCGGCCGGCGAGACGGTGCGCGTCGGGCCGAGGTCACTGGTGGTGTTCCTGCGCACGAAGGCCCGGTGACGTAGGCCCACCGCGGGAGGCGATTGGGCTGCGCGCACAGGAACTGGCCGCTTCTTGGTACGGGAACCCGTGTGCGGCCGCGCGCCGGCGTCGAATACTCAGCCAATCCTCAGGCCGGGCAACACCATGACGTCGGCGGCACCATCTCAGTACCCGGCCCAGTGACTCCGACGAGGCAGGGGTACCACCGTGTCCGAAACTCAGCGATCCCCGGGCGTGAGCACACCGACCGTGGCCCCTCGCCCGCGTTGGCCCCATCGGTGGCGCAACACGCCGACCGGTCCCGCGACGGGGCACGACGAGGCCCGGGTGCGGGACGTCGGCACGCTGCGGGAGCTGTGGCGGTTCAAGGACTTCGCCAGGCCCGAGCGGCGGTCGCTGCTGATCGGCGTGGTGATGAGCGGGTGCGAGCTGCTCGCCGACCTGGCCGCCCCGTGGCCGCTGGCACTGGTGATCAACGACCTGCTGGAGGGCAAGCGCAGGGGCGGGCTGCTGGAGGACGTGGCCCGCTGGTTCGGTGGGTCGGCGGTGGCCATGCTGTCGGTCGCCGCGGTGGCGGTCCTGGTCATCACGGTCGTCTCCGGGCTGTTCAGCTACCTGGGCGACAGGTTCATGAACAGCGCTGGCGAGCGGATCACATCGAACATCCGCGCCGACGTGTTCGGCTACGTCGAGCGGCTGCCGATGGGCTACCAGGACCACCAGTCCATCGGTGAGCTGACCAACCGCGTGATCACCGATACCTCGCGCATCGAGAGCAGCCTCGTCGACCTGTTCACCACGCTGCTGCCCGCACTGTTCACGCTGGTCGGCACCGTGATCGTGATGGTCAGCCTGGACTGGCGGCTCGGCCTGATCGCGCTCTGCTCGGCCCCGCTGGTGTTCGTCACGTCGCTGCACTACGCGCGGCTGACCCGGGTCAACTCCCGCCGCAACCGCGCCGCGCTCGGCACGCTGACCGGGTTCGTCACCGAGTCGCTGCAGGGCATCCGCACCGTGCACGCCTTCGGCAACCAGGAGGTGGAGGAGCGGCGCTTCGACGCGGACAACCGGCGGCTGCTGGGTCTCAAGCTGCGCTCGGTGGAGATCAGTGCCCAGTTCACCCCGGCGCTGGAGGCGGTGAGCGCGATCGGTACCGCCGCGCTGCTGTTCCTCGGCGGCTACGGGGCGCTGCACAACTGGTGGTCGGTCGGGGTCCTGGTCGTGGTCACCACGTACCTGGCGAACATCGTCAAGCCGATGAAGACGCTGGCCAAGCTCGCGCCGAGCTTCACGCAGGGCGCTGCCTCGGCGGAGCGGATCGCCGCCATCTACGACCAGCCAGCCGATCACCTCGGTGCGCCGGAGCGGTTGCCGGCCCGGGTCACCGGCGAGATCAAGCTGCGCGATGTCGGGCTGGACTACGGGCGGGGTCCGGTGCTGAACGGGCTGAACCTGACCGTGGCGCCGGGGGAGCGGATCGCGCTGCTCGGCGAGAACGGTTCGGGGAAGTCGACCACGATGGCGCTGATCGGCGGGCTGTACCGGCCCACCCGGGGCCAGATGTTGCTGGACGGCCTCTCGGTGCCGGAGCTGCCGGAGCACTGGCTGCACCAGCAGGTGGCGATGGTGCTGCAGGACACCTTCCTGTTCGCCGGCACTCTGGCCGACAACCTGAGGTACGGTCGCCCAGATGCCTCTGACCATGAGGTGCAACGGGTGGCGGAGGCCGCGTTGGTGAGCGAGTTCGCCGACCGCCTGCCGGACGGGTTGGCCACCGAGGTGGCGGCAGGCGGTGTCGGGCTGTCGGGCGGTCAGCGCCAGCGGGTCGGCATTGCCAGGGCGTTGCTGGTGGACGCCCCGGTCGTCCTGCTGGACGAGCCGACCGTCGGGCTCGACGTGACGGCCGAGGAGCTGGTGGTGCAGGCGCTGACCCGTCTCGTCGAAGGCCGCACGGTCATCATGACCACCCACCAGCCGGCGCTGACCCGGCTGGCCACCCGCACCGTCTTCCTGCGGCGCGGCGGTGTGCTCGACGAGGCGCCACCGCGCCCGCCCGAGCCGAGGGAGAAGACCATGTTCCGCGCCGTCGTGCCCGTGCCCCGCGGAGTCGCCGGATGAGCAGTGGGAGCGACCGGCAGGCAGAGGCGACCGAGCCCGACCAGGCCGACTCGGTCATCATGCTGATCCGCCACGCCGAGAAACCGCTGCATTCGGGAGCCCCGCACGGGGTGACCGGCGACGGGGTCCCGGACCCGCACTCGCTGACCGTGCACGGCTGGCTCCGCGCCGGCGCCCTGCCGGAGTTCTTCGCCCCCTCCCGGGGAGCTCCTCCGGCGGGGCTACCCCGTCCCGACGCCGTGTACGGGTCGGGGTTCGACAGCGGCGGGCACAGCAAGCGCTCCATCCAGACCGTGACCCCGCTGGCCGCGCGCCTCGGGCTGGAGGTGGTGAACCGCTTCGCCCACGGCGACGAGGCCAACCTGGCCGAGGAGCTCACCGAGCGGGGTGGGGTCGCCGTGGTGTCGTGGCACCACGAGGCCATTCACCGGATCGTCAGCCACCTGGGCGAGGTGACTCCGACCCCGCCCCGACACTGGCCGGCGGACCGCTTCGACCTGGTGTGGGTGTTCAGCCGGTACGCGGTGGGCTGGCGGTTCGCGCAGGTGCCGCAGATGCTGCTGCCAGGCGACTGGCCCCACCCGATCTCCGACTGACCATCTATGACCGCGGGGTATGGACGACCCGCTGTCACTTCGCACGGCGTGCCTTCACTTCGCACGGCGTGCCTTCACTTCGCACAGTCTGCGGAGTATGCGAAGTGACGGGACGGTGTGCGAAGTGGAGGCGAGCGCAGTGGTTGGGACGGCGTGCGCCGGGTGGGACGGGGTGCGCCGGGTGGGACGGCGTGCGCCGGACAAACGGCGTTCAGGTGTCATGGAGCAGAGCCACGCCGGAGCGACCCCTTGGAATTGGTCGCCTGGCGCACGTCACGGTGCTCGCCGGCGGGTCGCGCCTCAGGCCGACCTGCCGGCCAGCGGCGGGCAGCGATCTCCGTCAGTCGAAGGTGATGACCGCGCGCTTGCCGGCCCGGCCGGTGGCCATGGCGTCGAGCACCGTGCCGACATCGCGCAGGCCGATCGGGGTGACGTCGGGCAGGATGTCGTGCGCGGCGGAGAACGCCAGGGTGTCGCGTGCGTCGTGCGGGGAGGCGGACGGGTTGGCCATCACGTGCAGCCTGTTGAGGGCCATCGGCTCGGTGGGCAGGGTCAGCGGTTCGGGGCCGTAACCGCACAGCACGAGAGTGCCGTCGGGTGCCAGGCCGGTGAGCGTCGCGGCGGCGGCCGAGGTGGATGGCGTGGCGTTCAGGACGAGGTTCGCGCCGCCGTCCCAGGCGCTGAGTGCCTCGGCCGGGTCGGAGTTCCGGGCGGAGATGAACCGCTCCGCGCCGAGCTCCTTCGCCACCGCTTCGCCCTGCTCCGACACGTCGATGACGGCCACCCGGGCGCCCATGGTGACCGCGTACCGGATCGCCAGCGCGCCGACCCCGCCGGTGCCGATGACCGCGACGCGGGAGGTCGCGGTGGTGCCGGCCTGTCGCAGGCCGTTGAACGCGGTCAGGCCCGCGCACATCAGCGGGGCCGCCGCGACGGGGTCGAGCCCGGCCGGCAGGGGGGTCACGAAGTCGGCCTTCAGCACGGCGTACTCGCGGTAGCCGCCGTCCAGCACGATGCCCATGAAGCGCTTGTCCCGGCAGAGGATCTGCTCGCCGCGCACGCAGTACTCGCAGTGGCGGCACGAGTCACCGAGGATCTGGGCGCCCACAGAGGTGCCGACCGCCGGCCGTGCCACCCCGGGACCGGTGGCGGCCACCACGCCGGTGATCTCGTGGCCGGGCACGACCGGGAAACGCGCGATCGCTCGACGAGCTCGTCATCACGTCGATCGAGTATGCACCGGAGGTCGACGAGTTCGACGCCGCCGGGCTCACCGCGAGCCACTGCGTACGCATCGCGGCCCCCCGCATCGCCGAGGCGCCGGTGAGCTTCGAGTGTGTCCTGCACGCGGCGGTGGACCTGGGCGCCAGCACCTGGGTGATGGGCTCGGTCGTCTACGCGCACTTCCGCGACGGGCTGCTGGGTGACAACTTCCGGCCGGACCCGGCCAAGCTGCGCCCGCTCGGCCGCATGCCGGGGCCCACGTTCAGCACCGAGATGAACGTCGTCCCGCGAGCGGCCACGCTCGCCGACCCGGACGCCGGGATCCGCTCGAGCGTGCTCTGGCAGCGCTGACCCGGGCTCGAGATGGCCCTCGTAAAGTCACAGTTGCGACTCGGGCTGAACGAGGCCGACCGGGGCACCGTGATCGGAGCATGAGGACAATTCTGTTCACCGCCTCCCTGCTCACCTTCGGTGCCGTGGCCGCGGGCTGTACCGCGACCGGCCCTACCAGCCCGTCAGCCGCGCCGCCGGCAGCCGCGACCTCGCCGGCAGCGGCGGCTTCTGCGGCAGCCGCGGCGTCGCCACAGCCCGCTGGGGGAGGGGGCGCGCCGACCGTGGCCACCGCGTCCGCCGGCACGCTCGGCACGATCCTGACCGACGGCCACGGCGTAACCCTGTACCTGTTCGAGAAGGACACGCCCAGCCACAGCAACTGCACCGGCCCGTGCGCAGAGG
>DATAYB010000034.1:0-24500 GCA_036272795.1 Pseudonocardia sp. | reverse complement strand
GCCGGCGATCTGCGATCATCAGGGCACAACGACGGCCCGCGGTGAGGTGGGTCGCCCAGCGGAGTCGGGAGGGCCGATGAGTCCGGCGCAGGTGGATGACCTGATCTACGGATCGCTGCTGGCCTTGGTGGCCATCGTCTCGATCCTGATCACCCTGGCTGAGCTGCGCCGCAAGGCGGGCACGCGGGACGGCGAGATCCTGCACATGACGGCTGGCTTCGCGCTGTTCTGCGCGATCTTCTCCGTCGTGCTGATCACCGGCTGGGTGAACCTGCTGCCGCTCCCGCACTGACCCGGGCGCTGCGGACGGCGCCGTCGAGCGGTCGGCGTGATCGGCGCCCATGATCAGCGCCCATGATCAGCGCCCGTGATCAGCGCCCGTGATCGGTAGGCGTGATCGGCGCGCGCCGGCGCTGCGGCCTACCGCGCCGCGTGGATCGGCCGGTCTACGTGGAACCGGCCGCGCTGACGGCTCCCCCTCGTCCCACTTGTCACGTCAATTGGACACGACAGGTCCGACTTGTCACGTCCAATTAACGCGACAAGTCGAGTTCGCGCCTGATTGAGGCCGCGTAGAGGGAGGGCGGGGTGGCGTTGGCCGAGCGGCCTCTTGTTACCGAGCTGCACAGGAGGCAGGATTTTCGGCGCGGAAACCTGCCTGTGGTGGAGTTCGGTAACAAGAGGCTGCTCGGCAACCCCGCGCAGCCCGGCACCAGGTGCGGGCGGCCGGTAATGCCAGGCAACCGGGGCAGCGCTGCATGGAGCCGGCCGTCCTAACGGCTCCAGCCCATCCCACTTGTCACGTCCAATTGACGTGATAAGTCGGGCGGTGGGGGACCCTGCCTGCGGCGTGCTGCGGAGTGCGCACCGAGGGCGCGGGCTTCGGAGCGCCCGTCCTCCGGAGTGCCAGCGCGGCAGAGTGCGGGCGCGGCGGAGTGCCCGTGCGGCTCGGAAGCCCGTGCGGCGGAATGCGCGTGCGGCTCGGAAGCCCGCACGGCGGAGTGCCCGTGCGGCTCGGGCAGGGGTTAGTTGGCCGGTAGGCGGCCTTCGGTGACCAGCCGGTCGAGTAGCAGTTGAGCGGCGGGTGCCATGCGGGCGCGCTCGGCGGCGGGCAGCCAGGCCAGCTCCTCGATCTCGCGGCCCGGACTGGGCTGGCCGTGCCCGGTGGCCTCGTAGAACCGCATCCGGACGCGTTGGTCGGGCAGCCCGGCGTGGGCCGGCGCGGTCAGCTCGGCGACCAGGGTGAAGCTGTCCGGCTCGAGCGACACTCCGAGCTCCTCCTGCACCTCGCGGCGCAGCGCCGCCACGTCACTCTCGCCGGGCTCACGCTTGCCGCCCAGGCAGGTAGAAGGCGTCCCGGCCCCTGGTGCGCACGGTGAGCATCCGCTCGTCGCGCAGCTCGACCCAGGCCAGCACGTCCAGGACAGGCACCTCGGGCGCCCCGTAACCCCCGTAAGCCCTGTAACCCCCGTGAGCCCCGTATTCGATCTCCACGGATGACCAAGTTAGCGCCACCGCGCCACGGAGATCCGCCGAATATCCGCGGCCCCGCTGAGGTGGTTTCCCTGGCTAGGATGCAACGGCCGCCACACCGCCGAGCGGCCGGGAGGACTCGACATGCCAGGCAACAACGGCGCTGAGCCACCCGCCCTGTGGCGGCAGGCTTTCGACGCCGCAGAGAAGTACGTCGCGCCCCGGTTGGAGTCGGTGGTCCGCACCGACCAGTTCGCGCAGGCCACCGCGCTGGGTCTCAAGGCGCAGGCCGCGCTGTCCAACAGTGCCAACGCGGTCGCCGCGAAGCTCTGGCACCTGGTGAACCTGCCCGCCGGTACCGATGTGCTGCGGCTGCGTGCGCAGGTCGGGGCGCTGGACCGGGAGGTGCGCCGGCTCACGCTGGCACTGGAACAGCAGCAGCACGCGAAGGCCGACGAGAGGATCGACGATGCCACCGCTGACGAATCCGGTGGCGGTGCTCGATCGCATCCGCCACGAGGTCGAACGCAACGCCCTGAGAGCACGTAACGGGATCAAGCTGGCCACCGGCACCGACCGGCCCGGCGTGGGCCGCACGCCGAAGGACGTCGTCTGGCGGAGCGGGCGGTGCGAGCTGTGGCACTACCGCACCGACAGGGCCACCGTCTCGCCGCCGCTGCTGATCGTGTTCAGCCTGATCAGCCGCAGCTACATCCTCGATCTGACCCCGGGCAACAGCTTCGTGGAACGCCTGGTCGACGCGGGTTTCGACGTGTACCTGCTGGACTGGGGGGTGCCGGACGAGCGCGACGCGGAGAACCGGCTCGAGGACTACGTGGACGGCTACCTGCCGGGCGCGATCAACCGGGTCCGCGAGCTGACCGGCGCCGACCAGGTCAACCTGCTGGGTTACTGCTTCGGCGGCATCCTGACGCTGCTGCACGCGGCGCACCACCCCGACTCGCCGTTGCGCAGCCTGACGGTGATGGCGACGCCGGTCGACTTCCGGCACATGGGGCCGCTGGGCAAGGTGTTCGCGCTGGGTGGCCTCGAGGTCGACGCCGTGGTCGACTCGGACGGCAACGTGCCGCCGCAGGTCATCCTGCAGGGCTTCCGGTCGCTCACCCCGACGGCCGAGGTGACCCGGTACGTCAACCTGTGGGACAAGCTCTGGAGCGACGACTACGTGGCGGCCTACCAGGCCATGACCGGCTGGTCGACCGACCACATCCCGTTCCCGGGGGCGGCCGCGCGGGAGACGGTGGACATGCTGCTGCGCCAGAACGGGCTGGTCGAGGACCGGCTGACGATCGGCGGTGACCGGGTGCACCTGGCGGATGTGCGGGTGCCGTTCCTGACCGTGCTGGCAGAGCGCGACCACATCGTGCCCGAGCCGGCCACCGCCCCGCTGATCGACCTGGTCGGCTCAGAGGACAAGCACGAGCTGCGGCTGGCGGCCGGGCACATCGGGCTGGTGGTCGGCCGGACGGCGGCGAAGACCACCGTCCCCACGATCATCGACTTCCTACTGAGCCGGAGCGAGGTGACCACGTGAGCATCACCGAGCTGCGTGCGGTCCATGCCGACGCCCTCACCCAGTTCTTCCGTGAGCTGCCCGAGGGCGACCTCACCTTCATCAAGGAGGACGTCACCGACCCGGCGCGGGTTCGGACCTGGGCTGACTCCGCCGGCCCCGCGACCCGTTGGGTGGCCGTGGACGGCGACAAGGTCACGGGTTACGTGGCGATCGTGCGGCTGGCGGGCTGGTCGGACCACGTCGGTGAGCTGCGGCTGGTCGTGCACCCCGACAGCCGGGGGACGGGGCTGGGCGGGCAGCTCGCCCGGCACGCGTTCAGCCAGGCGCTGGAGGCGGGCCTGAGCAAGCTCGTCGTCGAGTTGGTCGCCGACCAGGAACACGCGCTGGAGATGTTCCTCAAGCTCGGCTTCACCGGCGAGGCCCTGCTGCGCGACCACATCCGGGACCGGGACGGCGGCCTGCGCGACCTCGTGCTGCTGGCCCACCACGTGGACACCAACTGGTCGGCGATGACCGCGGTCGGGCTCGCCGACGAACTGGATCAAGGGGGTTCCTGAGCGATGACGGTGCTCGATCTGTTCCGGCTGGACGGCCGGGTCGCGGTGGTCACCGGGGCCTCGTCCGGTCTCGGGGTCGCGTTCGCGCAGGCACTGGCCGAGGCGGGGGCCGACGTGGCACTCGGCGCGCGCCGGGAGGACAAGCTCGCCGACACGCGCGCGCTGGTGGAGAAGGCGGGGCGGCGGGCGATCACCGTGCGTACCGACGTGACCGAGCCGGCCGACTGTGACGCGCTGGTCGCGGCGGCGGTCGCCGAGTTCGGCAAGGTCGACATCCTCGTGAACAACGCCGGTGTCGGCACCGCGGTACCGGCCACCCGGGAGACGCCGGAGCAGTTCCGCTCGGTGATCGAGCTGAACCTGAACGGCTGCTACTGGATGGCGCAGGCATGCGGCCGCGTGATGGGGCCGGGCAGTTCCATCATCAACATCTCCAGTGTGCTCGGCCTGACCACCGCCGGCCTGCCGCAGGCCGCCTACGCCTCCAGCAAGGCCGGACTGATCGGGCTGACCCGCGACCTCGCCCAGCAGTGGACCTCCCGCAAAGGGATCCGGGTCAACGCGCTCGCGCCGGGCTACTTCGAGTCCGAGATGACCGACCAGATGGAGAGCGCGTTCTTCGAGCAGAACGTCCTGCCGCGCACCCTGTTCGGCCGGCTCGGGCACCCCCAGGAGCTGGCCGCCGCACTGATCTTCCTGGCCAGCGACGCAAGCGGTTACCTGACCGGCTTCACGCTGCCCATCGAAGGCGGCATGCTCACCACGTAACCAGCTCAGGCCAGGGCGTGCGCGCTCAACCAGGTGGCGACACCCTCCTCGGCGTTCGCCCCGATCACCGCGCTCGCCCGGCCACGCACCTCGTCCAGCGCGTTGGCCACGGCCAGGGACTCGTCGGCGACCTCGAACATCGGCAGGTCGTTGAGGTTGTCGCCGAAGCACACCACCCGGTCCGCGCCGGCCGCCCCGGCCACCGTGCGCAGGGCGGCCGCCTTGGTACCGGCCAGCGAGCCGACCTCCAGCCAGTACTGGCCGGCGGCGTAGATCTCCTCGGTCAGGGTGACGTGGCAGCCGTCGAGCGCGCCGGCGAGCGTGTCCCGCAGCCGCCGCAACGGTGCCAGCTCACCGAGCACGGCGTAGAAGAACACCTCGGCCCAGTCGATCTCCCGCCAGTCGTCGAGCGGCAGGAACCGGGGGTCGGGGGCGCGCCGGGACAGGTACGACTCGACCGAGGGCGTGCTGCGGGCGGGCAGCCAGCACACCCGGTCCCGGCCGCCGTGGTTGGCGAACACGACCGGCTGCACCGGGCTCGCGCCGTCGGTGGCGGCCAGCATCGCCGCGACGGCCGCCACCGGCACGCGCGCGCCGTAGCGGGGCTGCCCGGTGTACGGGTCCACGATCACCGCGCCGCCGTACGTGATCACCGGCAGGTCCAGCCGGAGCGCGCCGGTCACCCGCGACGACGACTCGTAGCCGCGCGCCGTGGCGTACGTGAACAGCCCGCCCGCCTCGACCAGCGCGTTCACCACCTCGACCGTGCGCTCACCCAGCGTCCCGTTCGGCAGCAGCAGCGTGCCGTCGAGGTCCGACACGTACAGCGTCGCCACCCGACCACCCCCTCACCCGACCGCACGAGTTCAAGAACCAAGCTTAGGCGCTGCGTTCTGGTTCATCGCCGAGTAGCCGACAAAGACAACGATCAGGACTGTCATGACCAGGGCGACCCATCCGAAGCCCAGCCCGAGGCCGGTTCGCTCGTGGGAGGCGCCGAACCAGTCCGCGAAGGACGCACCGAGCGGACGAGTCACTACATAGGCGGACCAGAAGGCCGCAATCGCGTTCAGACCGAACCTCCGGTGGGCAATCCACGGGACCGCGATGAGGGCGCCGAACATAATACCGGAGGCCAGGAAACCCAACTTTAAGGGCACTGCGGTCAGATCACCCAACGCGGTGCCCATCGCAAAGGTGAAGAACACAGTAGCCCAATAGAACGCCTCTCGACGCCAAGTGTTAATGGCGTGAATCGACAGAGTCTTCTCGCTCATGTACCAGACTACAAAGATCATCGCTAGTATGCCAGCGTACAACGTACTGACCGCCCAGAGCGGGACACCCACAACGTACGCCACAACATCAGAGGCGACGGTGCCGAAAACGCTCACCGCGACAACAGCGAACCAGTACACCCACGCCATATACCGGCGAACGGAGAACTGCAGTACCAGCGCCGTCACAAAGATCGCCGCGTCGAGAACGAGCGTGCCCACAAGACCCAACCCCGGGACACCGGTCCCTCCGTTCAGTAGAAAGTCCGAGAGGGCCTCACCCATGCCAGTGGTCAGTACCTTGATAACCCAGAACACCGCCGTTATCTCTGGGACTTTGTTCAATGCGCCCTGCGCGGTGGCCAAGCGCCCACCCTGGATACGCGAGTTTGCGATCATGGCCTCCAGCGTCGCCGAGTTCGGCAGCCCGGCGCATCGTCTCAGCGCGGCAAGTCTCGCGTCCTCCACACGCAGTAGGCGCACTGACCGGCAGGCGCACGCCGTACCGCGGCCGCGGTAGATCAACTACGTAGCTTGCACGATTCGGCCACGACGCGCCGGCCGTAAGCTCTGAGGATGGCCAGCTGGACCTCCGTGCGACGGTTCGCACTGGCCCATCCGTCAGCGGCGGACGTATCGCTGGCGGCAGCGGTATACGTGGGCTCGATCGCCGTGGTGCTCGAGCATCAGAAGTTCGTGCTCACCGCGCCGATTACGGTTGTGGGCTTGCTCATCTGCACCGCGCTCGGCCTCAGACGCCGCTGGCCCCTGCCAGTCCTCGCAGTGAGCACCATCGGCGCGGCCGTGACTATCGCTCTGACCGACGCCCGGAGCTCGTACCCAGCCGTGATAGCGCTCGCCGCCTACACCGTGGCCTTGACGTCGGATCGTCGGGTCGCGTGGATCTCCGCCGCCGCGGCCGCGGTGCTGCTGATGGGCGAAGGGATGATCGTTAGTCGTGATCTGACGAATCCCGGACTCGTGCAACCGGTCGCCTGGATCGGCATGGCCACCGCCGTTGGCGACGCGTTGCGCACTCGGCGTGCCTACCTCGCCGCCGTTGAGGAGCGTGCCCGCCGGGCAGAACAGACCAGGGACGAGGTAGCCGCGCGGCGGGTCGCTCAGGAACGGTTACGGATCGCTCGCGAGCTCCACGACGTAGTGGCGCACGGTATCGCGGTGATCAATGTGCACGCCGGCGTGGCTGGCCATCTGCTGCGCACCCGACCCGACGAAGCAGCCGAGTCACTCGCGCACGTCCGTGCGGCAAGCCAGTCCGTGCTCGGCGAGTTGAGTACATTACTCGGCGTACTGCGCAGCTCGGAGGAATCAGAGGCACCCACTGAACCGGTTCCCGGGCTAGGCCAGATCGACGACCTGGTGAAGATTTTTACGACAGCAGGGCTCACCATCGACCTCGTCACCGTTGGGCACGCCGTGATCTCCCCCGCGGTCGATCTAGCCGCCTACCGAATCATTCAGGAGTCACTGACCAACGTCCACAAACACGGTCGGGGTGTGCACACAACGGTGCGATTGGTTCACGGTGAGGACGCATTGCTCATCACCGTACGCAACGCTGATGAGAACCGGTCAGCTCCCGCGGCCACGTCGGTCAGCAGTGGTCCGACCGGGGGACTTGGTATCGTCGGAATGCGCGAACGCGCTATCTCGATAGGCGGAAGGCTGGGGGCGGGCGCGGAACCGGACGGAGGTTTTCTCGTGACAGCGATGCTGCCTCGGCGGAAATCCTGACATGGACACGATTCGGGTGATCCTGGCTGACGACCAGGCGTTGATTCGTGCCGGATTTCGCGTCTTGGTCGACTCAGTTCACGATCTTGAAGTCGTCGGCGAGGCCCCCGACGGGGACAAAGCAGTTGAGCTGGCTCGAACCACCCGCGCGGACGTGGTGCTCATGGACATCCGCATGCCGGGGACCGACGGCCTTGCCGCCACCCGACGAATCACTCAAGACGACGACCTAGCCGGCGTCAAGGTACTCATCCTCAGCACCTTTGAGATCGATGAGTACGTATTCGAGGCCCTGCGAGCTGGAGCGAGCGGGTTCCTCGGCAAAGGTGTCGAACCCGAACAGCTCATCCACGCAATCCGGCTCGTCGCCGCTGGTGAGGCGCTGCTCTCACCAGCCGCGACTCGCAGACTCATCGCGCATTTCCTCGCCGGGGCAGCGCAACCATCACCCAGTACCCAGGCGCAGCTCGATGGGCTCACCGGTCGGGAGCGCCAGGTCATGGCGCTGGTGGCCACCGGGCTGTCGAACGGCGAGATAGCGGAACAACTGGTCGTGTCGCCACTCACTGTCAAAACGCACGTCAACCGGGCAATGATGAAGCTCGGAGCGCGGGACCGAGCACAGCTCGTGGTCATCGCGTTCCAGAGTGGACTCGCGCGCCTGGAGTGATGCGGTGCCATACCGAGGTGATTCCATCGCCCAATACCGGCCGTCCGGACAGACCGACTCACGGGTCCTGTCGTGCGGATGCGTCCAGGGCGCGCTGGATGGCCAGCTGGTCGGTGTCGCGGCGGCGCTGCAGGTCGGCGTAGTCGCCGAAGGTTTGCGCCGCCTGCTCGGTGAGCAGGGCGACCGTCGGCTCGTCGAAGTGCGGCGCGCCGAGCTGGGTCCAGCGCCGCTCGAGGCCCGGGCCGAGGTGCTCGATGAAGTGGGGGAGCCCGCCCGGGCCGCCGGCCAGGTGGAACGTGCGGAACGGCCCGCACGCCGCCCAGCGCATGCCGATCGAGCTGGTCACCACCTCATCGAGCTCGCCGATGTCGACCACACCCTGCTCGACCAGGTACACGGCCTCCCGGAACAGCGCAGCCTGCAGCCGGTTGGCCACGAACCCGGGGACCTCCTTGCGCAGCACCATCGGCTTCTTGCCCAGCGCGCGGTAGAACTCCACCGCCTCGGCAACCGCGGCGGGGTCGGTGTGCTCGCCGGGCACGATCTCGACCAGCGGCACGAGGTGCGGCGGGTTGAACGGGTGACCGACGAGCAACCGGCCGGGCCGGGCCAGGTCACGGGCGATGTCGGTGACCCGGGTGCCGGAGGTCGAGGTCAGCAGCAGGGTCTCGGCGGTGACGACCTTCTCGATCCTGCCGAACAGCTGGCGCTTGAAGTCCAGGTTCTCCGGGCCGTTCTCGACGACCACGTCGGCGTCGCGGACCGCCTCTTCGAGGTCCGGTTCGAAGCTCAGCCCGTCGGTCAGCCCTTCGGTGGCCAGGCCTAGCTCGGCGAGCATCGGGGCCAGCTCGGCCAGCTCGGTGTGGACGCGGGACTCGACGTCGGGCGCAGGGTCGTTGATCGTGACCCGCAGCCGGTGCCCGAGGAACAGCGCCGCCCACGAGATGCCGATGGTGCCAGCGCCGACCACGGTGATCCGGCGGTAGCGGTCGAGGATGTCGCTCATCAGTGGGTCCCTTCGGACAGGTAGTCGAAGACGACGGCGGGGCGCCCGAGGGTCAGGTCGGCGACGAAGTGGCTGGCCGCGACGACCTCCAGCACCGGCAGGTCGGCCAGCGGCGCGAGCGCGTGCTCGAACAGCTGCAGCCGCGCCGGCCCTGTCCAGGCGCCGTGCACGGTGACGTCGGTGATCTGTGCCCTGACCAGCTCCGCGATGCGCAGCGTGCGGTCGTAGCCGGGCACCAGCTTGAGCATGAAGGTGGGGACGCCGATCTCGGCGACGGCCGCCTCGGTGGTCATCGACTCGTGCTTGTAGCCCATGGTCGCGGTGGCCACCCGCAGCGTGCCGTAGTCCAGCGTGCCGACCAGCGCGTCGGAGTCCACGAACAGCCGGGGCGTGCCGAGCTTCTTCGGGAACGCGCTGATCTCCCGGCCGCTGGCGATCGCCGGATGGTTGTTCACGTACATGGCGTGCACGTACTCACCGCGCTCGCCCGCGTACTCGACCTCCACCGCCTGGCCGCTCTCGTGGTACGAGCCCAGCCCGGTGGTGTCCGGCATCTTCATCACCTCGAAGCGCACCAGTGGCTCCGGCACCTCGAGCGGCTCGGGCACCAGAGCCCGCAGTGCCACCGGGTCGGTGCGGTAGGTGATGTTGAGGTACTCGCGGTTGTGGAACCGGTAGGGCGGGCGCGGGAACGCGGGCGCACCGAGCGGCGTGGTCAGCTGCTTGCGGACGGTGGCTATGTCCATGGCAGGTCCATGATCCTCCTCGCGGCAGCCTGGCTCGGGCGGGCCGCCCCGGTGGCTGCGCGATCAGCCTGCCACGACACCGGGCGACGCGCGCTCGGCTGGTGGGGGCCGGATCCGGTTTGTCCACTACTCTGATGGACTTGGTGAACATTGATCCCGACGTGGCGTCCCCGGTCGTCGCGGTCATCGGCGGTGGCGCGGCGGGGGCGCTCACCGCGGCCGCGTTCGCCGGGGCGGCCACGCGGGCCGGCCAGGCCGCGACAGTGCTGGTCCTGGACCCCCGCTCGACCGTCGGCCCGGGCGCGGCGTACTCGACCGCGCACTCCTGCCACCTGCTCAACGTCCCGGCCGGTCGGCTGGGGGCGGACCCAGCTGCCCCGGACGGCTTCGTGTGCTGGCTGCGCGGCAACGGCCACCCGGACGTGGGGCTCGCCGACTTCGTGCCCCGGGCCTGGTTCGGCGACTACCTCACGGCAACCTGGGCGCAGTCCGTCGGTGGGGCCGATCCGAGTGCCGACCACCCGACCGGTGACGCCGGGATGCTGCGCACGCGGCACGTCCGGGACCGCGCGGTCGGGCTGCGGCGGCGGGCCGACCGGATCGAGCTCGACCTGGCCGGTGGCGCCACGCACACCGTCGACGCCGCGGTACTCGCCGTCGGCAACCTGGGCGCCCGCCTCGACTGGGTGCCCGCCGCACTGGGCGCCTCCGACCGGTTCGTCGCCGATCCCTGGGCGGCGGGCGGCCTCGACGGGGTCGGCGACGCGAGGTCGGTGCTGCTCGTGGGTACCGGGCTGACCATGGTCGACGTCGCGCTGGCGCTCGCCGGGCCCGGTCGCGTGGTCACCGCGGTCTCCCGCACCGGGCGGCTGCCCCGGGCCCACCGCAGGACGCCGGTGCCCTCGGTGTCACCGCCGGCCCGGCTGGAGAGCTGCGCGGACCTGCCCGCCCTGCGCGCCGAGCTGCTCGCCCACCTCCTCGGCTGTGGACGGGAACGCGGTGACTGGCGCCCGGCGCTGGACGGGCTGCGGCCGGTCACCGCCCGGCTGTGGCAGCGGCTCACGGTGGAGGAGCGGGCGCACGCGATCCGGGAGCACGGCTCGTGGTGGAACCGTCACCGGCACCGGGTGGCACCGCAGGTCGCCGAGGCGCTGCGCCGCACGGTGGCCGCCGGCCGGCTGCGCATCGGGCGGGGCGAGGTGGCCGAGGTCGAGCCGGCCGGTGCCGGGCTGCGCGTGGTGCTCACCGACGGCCGGGTGGTGTTCACCGACGCGGTGGTCAACTGCACCGGCCGGGACCCCGACCTGCGCAGGAGCGGCGACCCACTGATCCGGTCGCTGCTGGACGGCGGCACCGCGCGCCCGGGACCGTTGGGGCTGGGGCTGGACACCGACCTGGACGGGGGAGTGCTGGACCGGGACGGGGTCCCCGTGCCGGGCCTGTTCACGCTCGGCGCCACCCGCGTCGGCCAACTGTGGGAGAGCACCGCGATCCCCGAGATCCGCGAGCAGGCGGCGGCCCTGGGCGGCCACCTCGCCGGCCATCTCACGTCCCTGCCCGTGCGGCCGCGCGAACCTGAGCCGACCGCGCTGACCTGACACAGCGGTCGGCGCGGCGCCTCAGCGGTGGGGCACGCCGGGGCGCCGGACGGCCGCGCCCGCGAGTGCCTCGGCGACCTGGTCGGCGGCATCGACGGGCAGTACCGCCGTGGTGACCCGCAGGTGGTCGCCGTCCACGGGGGCCGCGAGGAACGGCCGGCCGGGCGCGGCGCCGATGCCCCGAGCGGCCAGCAGCACCATCGCGTCCCGCTCGTGGGCGACCGGTACCCAGATGTTGAAGCCGTCCCTGGCGAGCACCTCGATGCCGCGCCGGGCCAGCGCGTCCGTGAGCGCCAGTCGCCGCGCCACGTAGTGTTCCCGGGCCGAGGCCACCGCCGCCAGGCAGCGCTCGTCGGTCAGCATGGCGGCCAGTACCTGCTGCAGCAGCCGGGACGACCACGCCGGCCCGAGGTTGCGCCTGGCCACCACCGGCTCGATCAGCTCCGCCGGCCCACCGACCGCCGCGAGCCGCAGGTCCGGTCCGTGCGACTTGGAGAAGCTGCGGATGCTCACCGTCCGCCCCGGCAGGTGGCCGGCGAGGCTGACCGGCGCCGCGACCGCGATGTCACCCACGTGGTCGTCCTCCACCACCACGCAGGCCGGCGCTCCGGTGCGCAGCTCGGCGGCCAGCGCGGCGGCCCTGGCGGGGCTCAGGCTGGCGCCGGTGGGATTGTGTGCCCTCGGCTGCAGCAGGACTGCCGTGGCCGAGGCACCCGCCGGCGTGGCGAGGGCGGCACGCAGCGCGTCCGGCCGCATGCCCTCGCCGTCGATCGGCACGGGGACCGGCACCGCGCCGATCAGCTCGAGCAGGTCCAGGAACGGCGGGAACGTCGGGTTCTCCACCAGCACGTGGTCGCCGAGGCGGAGCAGGCTGGTGAGCACGCGGTCGACAGCGTCCAGCGAGCCGTCCACCACGGTGACCGACTCCGGGTCGCACACGCCGTGCCAGCCGCGCCGGACCGCCTCCTCCAGCTCGGGCAGCACGGGCGGGTCGAGGTAGCCGGTCAGCGCGGGGCCGCGGCGGAGCCCGGCGAGCACGTCGTGCAGGGGTGGCAGGAGTGCCGGGTCGGGCACGCCGGCGGACAGGTCCATGGCGAACTCGCCGGCCGCCCCGGCGATCCGCCAGAACCGGCTCGGCCAGCCGGCGCGCTGTGTCTCGGCCACGTAGGAGCCGTTGCGGCCCTCCGTGCGCACCGCGCCGATCCGGACCAGGGAGCGCCACGCCTCGTTCACCGTCGTCGGGCTGGTACCGAGGGCCTTGGCGAGCTCGCGCACGGTCGGCAGCCGAGACCCGGCGACCAGCTCGCCCGACTTGATCAGCCGGTTCACGGCGGCCGCGATCCCCGCGGCGGAGCGGCTCGCCGCCGAATCCGCTATCCGGGCGACCTCGGGGTCCATCGACTACTCCCTTTCGGCGACCTTTCGTCGCCCCAGCCGAGGTCGAATTGACCTGTAACAAAACGCGTATTGCCCCAGTATCAGCGGAACAATATCGTCCCTCGCACAGTCGCACACCCTCGATCGGGAGTTGGTATGCCGAACCTCGTCCGCGCCGCTCTGGTCCAGACCAAGTGGACCGGCGACGCCGCCTCGATGACCGACCTCCACGAGAAGTACGCCCGCGAGGCCGCCCAGCAGGGCGCCAAGGTGATGGGCTTCCAGGAGGTCTTCAACGCGCCGTACTTCTGCCAGGTGCAGGAGGAGAAGCACTACCAGTGGGCCGAGCCGATCCCGGACGGGCCCACCACGCAGCGGATGTGCGCCCTGGCCAAGGAGCTCGGCATGGTGCTCGTGGTGCCGATCTACGAGCGGGAGAGCTCCGGTTTCCTGTACAACACCGCGGCCGTGATCGACGCCGACGGCACCTACCTGGGCAAGTACCGCAAGCACCACATCCCGCAGCTGCCCGGGTTCTGGGAGAAGTACTACTTCCGGCCCGGCAACCTCGGCTGGCCGGTGTTCGACACCGCGGTCGGCAAGGTCGGCGTGTACATCTGCTACGACCGGCACTTCCCGGAGGGCTGGCGGGCGCTCGGCCTGGCCGGCGCGCAGATCGTCTACAACCCCTCCGCCACCAGCAGGGGCCTGAGCTCGTACCTGTGGAAGCTCGAGCAGCCGGCCGCCGCCGTCGCCAACCAGTACTACATCGCCGCGATCAACCGGGTCGGCGTCGAGGAGTACGGCGACAACGACTTCTACGGCACCAGCTACTTCGTCGACCCGCGCGGCCAGTTCGTCGGCGAGCCGGCCAGCGGCTACGACGAGGAGCTCGTGGTGCGCGACCTGAACCTCGACCTGGTCGACGAGGTCCGCCAGCAGTGGGCGTTCTACCGCGACCGCCGCCCCGACGCCTACGACACGCTGACCGCGCCCTGAGGACGGACCGCATGACGACCGGAACCCACGCCGACCTGCTCAAACGCCGCCAGGCGGTCATGCCGAACTGGCTCTCGACCTACTACGACGAGCCGATCGACCTCGACCACGGCGAGGGCCGGCACGTGGTCGACGCCGAGGGCAACCGCTACCTGGACTTCTTCGGCGGCATCCTCACCACGATGACGGCGCACGCGCTGCCGGAGGTCACGGCGGCGGTCAGCGCGCAGGCCGCCAAGATCCTGCACAGCTCCACGCTCTACCTGAACCGGCCGATGGTCGAGCTCGCCGAGCAGGTCGCCGAGCTGTCCGGCATCGCCGAGCCGAAGGTCTTCTTCACGTCCAGCGGCACGGAGGCCAACGACACCGCCCTGCTGCTGGCCACCGGCTACCGGCAGTCCAACCAGGTGCTGGCGCTGCGCAACAGCTACCACGGCCGGTCGTTCTCCTCGATCGGCATCACCGGCAACTCCGGGTGGTCGCCGACGAGCCTGTCGCCGGTGCAGACGTACTACGTGCACGGCAGCAGCCGGATCGGCGGCCCGCTGGCCGGGTTGAACGACCGCGAGCTGACCGCCGCCTGCGTGGCCGACCTCGAGGACGTGCTCGGCCAGGTCAAGGACAACGTGGCCTGCCTGATCGCGGAGCCGATCCAGGGCGTCGGTGGCTTCGCCATGCCGCCGGACGGGCTGCTCGGCGAGTTCAAGAAGGTGCTCGACCGGCACGGCATCCTGTGGATCTCCGACGAGGTGCAGACCGGCTGGGGCCGTACGGGCGAGCACTACTGGGGCTGGCAGGCGCACGCCGTCGACGGCGCCGCGCCGGACATGATCACGTTCGCCAAGGGCCTCGGCAACGGGCTGTCCATCGGCGGCGTGGTGGCCCGCGCGGAGATCATGGACAGCCTGCCGGCCAACTCGGTCTCGACGTTCGGCGGCAGCCCGGTGACCACGGCGGGCGCGCTGGCCAACCTGCGTTACGCGCTGGACCACGACCTGCAGGGCAACGCGAAGCGGGTCGGCGCGGTGCTGCGCGCGAAGCTGGACGAGGCCGCCGGGCTGCCGGTGGTGGCCGACATCCGAGGCAAGGGGCTGATGATCGGCATCGAGCTGGTCGACGCGGCCGGCAAGCCCAGCCCGAAGGCGGCCACCCAGGTGCTGGAGCTGACCCGCGCCGCCGGCCTGCTGGTGGGCAAGGGCGGCCTGCACGGCAACGTCCTGCGCATCGCGCCGCCCCTGAGCCTCACCGCCGACGAGGCCGAGCACGGCGCCGCCATCCTCGTCACCGCCCTCAGGAACCAGAGCCTGTGAGTGGTATTGGTCGCTACGGCGACCAATACCACTCACAGGTCGTGACCAGCGGAGATACGCCATGAGCACCACGTTGATCAAGGGTGGACTGGTCATCTCGGCGACGGCCGAGGTGACCGCGGATGTGCTGGTGGACGGCGAGCGGGTGGCGGCGCTGCTGGCGCCCGGCTCCGAGCTCGCCGGCACCCCGGACCGGGTCATCGACGCGACCGGCAGGTACGTGATCCCCGGTGGCGTCGACGCGCACACGCACATGGAGATGCCGTTCGGCGGCACGTACGCCAGCGACACCTTCGAGACGGGCACGGCCGCCGCCGCCTGGGGTGGCACGACGACGATCATCGACTTCGCCATCCAGAGCGTGGGCAGGAGCCTGCGCGAGGGGCTCGACGCCTGGCACGCCAAGGCCGAGGGCAACTGCGCGGTCGACTACGGCTTCCACATGATCATCTCAGACGTCGACGAGCAGTCCATGAAGGAGATGGACGTGCTGGTCGGCGAGGGCGTGACCAGCTTCAAGATGTTCATGGCCTATCCGGGGGTGTTCTACTCCGACGACGGCAAGATCCTGCGCGCGATGCAGCAGGGCGCGGCAAACGGCGCACTGACGATGATGCACGCGGAGAACGGCATCGCCATCGACCTGCTCGTGCAGCAGGCGCTGGCCAAGGGGCAGACCGACCCGCGCTACCACGGCGACGTGCGGCACGCGCTGCTCGAGGCCGAGGCCACCCACCGGGCGATCCAGCTGGCCAAGGTCGCCGGCTCGCCGCTGTACGTGGTGCACGTGTCGGCCCAGGAGGCGGTCGCGCAGATCGCGGCGGCGCGGGACGACGGGTTCCCGGTGTTCGCCGAGACCTGCCCGCAGTACCTGTTCCTGTCCACCGATGACCTCGACAGGCCGGACTTCGAGGGTGCCAAGTACGTCTGCTCGACGCCGCTGCGCCCGGTGGAGAACCAGGCGGCGCTGTGGCGGGGGCTGCGCACCGACGACCTGTCGGTGGTGTCCACCGACCACTGCCCGTTCTGCTTCAAGGGGCAGAAGGAGATGGGCCGGGGCGACTTCTCCAAGATCCCGAACGGCATGCCGGGCGTGGAGAACCGGGTCGACCTGCTGCACCAGGCCGTGGTGGACGGGCACATCAGCCGCCGCCGCTGGGTGGAGCTGGCCGCCACCGCGCCGGCCCGGATGTTCGGGCTGCACCCGCGCAAGGGCACCATCGCGCCCGGCTCCGACGCCGACATCGTGATCTACGACCCGGCCGCCGAGCAGGTGCTGTCCGCCTCGACGCACCACATGAACGTCGACTACTCCGCCTACGAGGGCAAGCGGATCACCGGCAAGGCACAGACCGTGCTGTCCCGGGGCGAGGTGATCGTGGACGGCGGCGAGTACTTCGGCCGGCCGGGGCGAGGCACCTACCTGACCCGCGCCACCTGCGACTACCTGTGAGGACGGTGAGGAACGCCGTGAAGACGGTCGGACACTGGATCGGCGGCAAGAACGTCGACGGCGAGTCGGGGCGCACCGCGCCGGTCACCGACCCCGCGACGGGCGAGGTGACCACGCAGGTCGCTCTGGCAGGCGCCGCCGAGGTGGACCAGGCGGTGGCCGCCGCCACCGAGGCCGGGCTGGACTGGTCGCGCTCGTCGCTGGCCACCCGCACCCGGGTGCTGTTCGCCTACCGCGAGCTGCTGGACCGCCGCCGCGACGAGATCGCCCGGCTGATCACCGCCGAGCACGGCAAGGTGCACGCCGACGCGCTCGGTGAGGTGGCCAGGGGCATCGAGGTCGTCGAGTTCGCCTGCGGCCTTGCCCAGCTGCTGAAGAGCTCCGGCTCCTACGAGGTCTCCACCGGCGTGGACGTGCGGGAGATCCGCCAGCCGCTCGGGGTCGTCGCCGGCATCACGCCGTTCAACTTCCCGGCCATGGTGCCGCTGTGGATGTTCCCGATGGCCATCGCCTGCGGTAACACCTTCATCCTCAAGCCCAGTGAGAAGGACCCGTCGGCGGCGATGCGGGTGGCCGACCTGATGGCCGAGGCCGGGCTGCCGCCGGGCGTGCTCAACGTCGTCAACGGTGACCAGGTCGCGGTGCGCCGGCTGCTGGAGCACCCGGACGTGGCAGCGGTCAGCTTCGTCGGCTCCACCCCGGTCGCCAGGTCGATCTACCAGGCGGGCACCGCGGCGGGGAAGCGCGTGCAGGCCCTCGGCGGCGCGAAGAACCATATGGTGGTGCTGCCGGACGCCGACCTCGACGTGGCGGCCGACAGCGCCGTCTCGGCGGGCTACGGCTCGGCGGGGGAGCGCTGCATGGCCGTCTCGGTGGTGGTCGCGGTCGGCGACATCGGCGACGAGCTCGTCGCCAAAATCGCGGAGCGCACGCGAGGCCTGCGGATCGGCCCGGGTGACCAGCCCACCTCCGACATGGGCCCGCTGATCACCGCCGTGCACCGGGACAAGGTCGCCTCCTACGTGCCGTCGGCGCGGGAGCAGGGCGCCACCGTCGTGCTGGACGGGGCAGCCGAGCAGGTCGGGCCGGCCGGGGCGCACTTCCTCGGCGCCAGCCTGCTCGACGACGTGACCCCGGAGATGGACGCCTACCGCGACGAGATCTTCGGCCCGGTGCTGTCCGTGGTGCGGGTGGCGACGTTCGCCGACGCGATGCGGCTGGTCAACTCGAGTCCGTGGGGCAACGGCGCCGCGGTGTTCACCGCCGACGGCGCCGCGGCCCGGCGGTTCGAGATGGAGGTGCAGGCCGGCATGGTCGGCGTCAACGTGCCGATCCCGGTGCCGGTGGCCTACCACTCCTTCGGAGGCTGGAAGGGCTCGTTATTCGGTGACCATCACATCTACGGCAGCGATAGCGTGCACTTCTACACCAGGGGCAAGATCGTCACCAGCAGGTGGGTCGCCCCCGGGCGTGGACTAGACCTGGCGTTCCCGTCGAGCGCCGGCTCCAACTCGTAGGGGGAGTGGCGATGGATTTCGGCATCGTGTTGCAGACCGACCCGCCGGCCTCCGAGGTCGTGACGCGGATGGTCCGTGCCGAGGCGGCGGGGTTCCGCTACGGCTGGACGTTCGACTCGTGCGTGCTCTGGCAGGAGCCGTTCGTGATCTACTCGCGGATCCTCGAGCACACGAAGAGCCTGGTCGTCGGACCGATGGTGACCAACCCGAGGACCCGGGACTGGACGGTCACCGCCTCCGGCTTCGCCACCCTGAACGAGATGTTCGGCAACCGGACCGTCTGCGGCATCGGCCGTGGTGACTCGGCGGTCCGGGTCACCGGCGGCAAGCCGACCACGATCGCCGAGCTCGGCGCCGCCGCGCACGCGATCAAGGAGCTCGCCGAGGGCCGGGAGGTCGACCTCGGTGGCACGCCGGTCCGGCTGCCCTGGGTGGTCGACGGCAAGCTGCCGGTCTGGATGGGCGCCTACGGGCCGAAGGCGCTGGCCATGGCCGGCGCGCAGGCCGACGGCTTCATCCTGCAGCTGGCCGACCCGTACCTGACCGAGTGGATGGTCAAGCACGTGCGCGACTCGGCGGCGGCGGCCGGCCGGGACCCGGACTCGGTGACGATCTGTGTCGCGGCGCCGGCGTACGTGTCCGACGACGTCGCGCACGGCAGGGACCAGTGCCGGTGGTTCGGCGGCATGGTCGGCAACCACGTGGCCGACCTGGTCACCCGGTACGGCGAGAGCTCCGACCTGGTGCCGCAGGAGCTGACGGAGTACATCAAGGGCCGCGCCGGCTACGACTACAGCCACCACGGCAGGGCCGGCAACCCGAGCACCGACTTCGTACCCGACGCCATCGTCGACCGGTTCTGCCTGATCGGGCCGGTCGAGGCGCACGTGGAGAAGCTCCGCCAGCTACGTGAAATCGGCGTAAATCAGTTCGCGCTGTACGACATGCACGACGCGAAGGACGCCACCATCGACGCCTACGGCGAGCACGTCATCCCCGCGCTGAGCTGATCACAGGTTGATCCCGAGTTGACCCCGAGTCGCCCGACCAGTCCGAGTGAGGCACCGATGGCATTGACAGCTGCATCAGAATCCCAACTCACCGACGCGGACGGGCGGGTCGACCTGGCCGACCGGGCGGCGCTCGCCGGCAGCCCGTACGCCAACGAGGAGCTGCTGCCCACCAAGCTCTCCGACCGCAAGTGGACCACGTACAACTACGCGGCGCTGTGGATGGGCATGGCGCACAACATCCCCAGCTACCTGCTGGCCTCCGGGCTGGTGGCGCTGGGGATGAACTGGCTGCAGGCGTTCGTGACGATCACGATCGCCAACGTGATCGTGCTGGTCCCGATGCTGCTCAACAGCCACGCGGGCACCAAGTACGGCATCCCGTTCCCGGTGTTCGCCAGGGCGTTCTACGGGGTGCGCGGGGCCAACCTACCGGCGCTGCTGCGTGCGTTCATCGCCTGCGGCTGGTTCGGGATCCAGACCTGGATCGGTGGCCAGGCGGTCTTCGTGGTGATCGGCAAGCTGGCCGGTGACGGGTGGACCAAGGCGGCGGGTTTCGGTGGCCAGCCCTGGACGATGTGGCTGTCGTTCGCGGTGTTCTGGCTGGTCCAGATGGCGTTGATCTGGCGGGGGATCGACGCGCTGCGCCGGTTCGAGAACTGGGCGGCGCCGCTGGTGTCCGTGGCGTTCCTAGCACTGATGATCTGGATCGTCGTCGAGATCGGCGGCTTCGGGCCGATCTTCACCGAGCCGTCGAAGCTGGGCTGGGGCCCGGGCTTCTGGACGGTGTTCGCGCCGTCGCTGATGGGCATGATCGCGTTCTGGGCCACGCTGTCGCTGAACATGCCGGACTTCACCCGCTTCGGGGGCAGCCAGCGCAAGCAGGTCCTCGGGCAGCTCTACGGCCTGCCGACCACCATGGCGTTCATCTCGATGATCTCCATCGTGGTCACCTCTGGCACCATCGTGCTCTACGGCCAGGCGATCTGGGACCCGGTCGAGGTGGCCAGCAAGTTCAGCAGCCCCGTCGCGGTGGTGGTCGGGCTGGTGATCGCCGCGCTGGCGACCATCTCCTGCAACGTGGCGGCCAACGTGGTCAGCCCGTCCTACGACTTCTCCAACGCGTTGCCCCGGTTCCTGAACTTCCGCACCGCCGGGCTGCTCACCGGGCTCATCGGCATCGTCATCCAGCCGTGGCGGCTGGTGTCGGACCCGAAGACCTACATCTTCACCTGGCTCGGCTTCTACGGCGGCGTGCTGGCCTCGGTGGCAGGTGTGCTGATCGCCGGCTACTGGCTGGTCGCCCGCACCCAGTTGGACCTGGCCGACCTGTACCTGCCCAGCGGCCGGTACTGGTTCTCCGGCGGCTGGAATTGGCGGGCCGTGGTGGCCACCGTGCTCGGCGCGCTGGCCGCCGTGGGTGGCGCCTACTCCGCGCCGGGCACCGGTCCGTTCCCAGCCGATGGCCTGATCCCGGCGCTCAAGGGGCTCTACGACTACAGCTGGGTGGCCGGCCTGATCGTCGGGTTCGTGGTCTACGCGGCGCTCACGCTGCCCTCCGCGGACCGGGCCGCACGGCCCTCCGCCGTGTCCGCCACGCCGGAGCCCGCCGAGAAGTAACCTCCGAGAAGGAGCATCGCGCCGTGTCACGCCCGCCCGGGTGGCATGATCGCGGTGCTCCGGGGAGGTGATCATGCGCGACCTGTCGGCGGTCGGCCGCGACGGCGTGCTGACCGTGGCCACCCGGGGTGCCCAGGGCGTCGGTGAGGTGCTCATCTCGCTGCGCGGCAGCTCCGAGTCGCTGCTCGCCTGGTCGGATGAACCACTGCCGAAAGGCACCCACGTGGTCGTCGTCGACGTGGTCGCATCCCGTACGGTGCGGGTGATCCGTGCCGAGGACAGCGGCTTATGATCAGCGCCGTCTGAGTGCCGGGCCCCGGCCCGACCCGGTTGCGCCGCGCTCGTCGAGGAGGGCACACAGTTGTTCGGATGGAAGGTCCCCGCACCCGACGAGGCCATGTTGATCTCGGGCGGCAAGAACCGGGGTGACACCCCGTTCCGGGTGGTCACCGGGCACGGCGCCTTTGTGCTGCCGCTCTTCCGCAAGGCGCGCTTCCTGACCCTCTCGATGGCCGAGGCCGAGGTCGAGGAACGTTGCGTCACCAAGCAGGGCATCACGCTGAACGTGCGGGCGGTGATCGCGTTCAAGGTCGGCAACGACGCGGAGAGTGTCGTCAACGCGGGGCAGCGGTTCCTGTCCGACCAGGGGCAGATGTCGGTGCTGACCGGGCGGATCTTCGCCGGCCACCTGCGCTCGATCATCGGCTCGATGACCGTCGAGGAGATCGTCACCGAGCGCCAGCGGCTGGCCACCGAGGTGCTGGACGGCTCCAAGGAGGAGATGGCGAAGATCGGGCTGGCCGTGGACGCGCTGCAGATCCAGTCCATCGATGACGGCGACCTCGGCTACATCGTGGCGATGTCGGCGCCGCACACCGCGGCCATCCAGCGCCAGGCCCAGATCGCGCACTCGCAGGCCCGCCAGGCCGCCGCCGAGGCGGAGCAGGACTCGCAGCGCAAGCAGGCCGAGTACGGCCGGCAGACCGCGATCGTGCAGGCGCAGTACAAGGCCGAGGTCGACCGGGCCCAGGCGGCCGCCGCCCAGGCCGGCCCGCTGGCCCAGGCGCAGGCGCAGCGCGAGGTGCTGGCCGCGCAGACCGAGCTGGCCCAGCGCGAGGCGGAGCTGCGCCAGCAGCAGCTGGTCGCCGAGGTCGTCACGCCCGCCGAGGCCGAGGCGGAACGGGTCCGGCTGCTGGCCAGGGCCGAGGCGGAGCGGATGCGGATCCAGGCCGAGGCCGCCGCCTCGCACAACCGGGTCGCGCTGGACCGGATGCTGATCGACCAGCTGCCGCTGATCGTCCGGGAGGCCGCCGTCGGCCTGCAGGGCGCCAACGTCAACATCCTGAACGGCGCGGACGGCATCGGCGAGCTCGCCGCGAGCCTGGTCGGCCAAGGCCTGACGATCTTCGAGTCGCTGCGCAAGAACATCGAGCACCAGGACCCACCGGCCTCGCGGGAGTCGCGGTCCACGCCGCCGAGCCCCAGACCGCGGACCGGGCCGCCGCAGCTCGACCGGGGCGACGACGCATAGCGCGAGCACAGAGCGCGCTCACTCGGCACCCACATTCCGCACAATGGGCGCAAAGCAATACCACATAATGTCACCGAGAAGCGGTATACAACGCTAACGGGCGACCGGGGATACTCGACCGTGGCCTTGTTCACTAAACTCGGTGATACGCCTGTTCCCGAACGAGAGGCGATTGCACAGGTTCGGGGTCGCCTGTAGCGTGCGTCAAGACAAAAACGAAACGTTTCTCCTTGAGAAAGCGCACAGGAAATCGAATTCGGCGCGGTGGCCGCCGCACCGAATTCGGACCCTTTCCGGTCGACGGCCATCGACACGGCGCACAGCGGGAATACGTCGTTGTCAGTTCCGGCCCGGACACCACCGATGCTTCGCGACGCAAGCCTCGGCGCACCGGCCATTCCACGTGCACGTACACCGAAGGGGACCTCCCATGTCTGTCGTCCGAGCGGCACTGCGGGTGGCTACGCCCGTAGCCGCCGCCCTGGTCATCGCGGGTATCAGCATGCCCGCCGCCTGGGCCGACCCGGGCCCGCCGCCGCACCCCGCCCCCCACCAGGGCCCGGGCCCCGTCCAGCAGCAGGGCCCGGCGCCACACCTCGGCCCTGGCCCCGCCCAGCCCGCCTTCGTCCACGGGAACCAGTGCACCCAGGGCCGGGGCCGGATCGTGTTCGACGACCCGCGCAACACCCGCGGCCCTCAGCATTGCGAAGGCGGCAACTTCAACGGCCACCGGATCAACTGAATACATTGGTCCGACGCGCTCACCTGGTCACCTCGGTGGCCGGGTGAGCGCGGTCATCGATTGACGGAAAAGACCCGAAACCAATCACCGGCCCCGGCGAAACTGATGAATTCTCCGGAATTTCACCCGCTCCCATTGTTGCGTCCCGGGCCTGCTCGGCGACCACATTTCGACGAGCCGTTGACGGCCCGCTCCAGCTGAGGCGACCGACCGCGCACGAACCCCACAGCGGGCTCTCAGCTTATGGTGGAGTAATGCCCCGGCTCAGCGACCAGACCCGCGCCACCCGCCGCCGTCACATCCTGACGAGCGCCTGGGGCTGCTTCTCACGCAACGGCTTCCAGGCGACGTCGATGGACGAGGTGATCGCCGCGTCCGGGATGTCCTCGAGCGCGGTCTACCGGTACTTCAGCGGCAAGGACGAGCTGATCGACGCCACGGCGGGGGAGGGCCTCGCCCTGATCAGGGACCTGTTCGCCCGCGCGCTGGCCGAGGACCCGGTGCCGACCGCGTCGGACATCCTGACCCTGCTGGTCAGCGACGTGCGCAGCCACACCGAGAATCCCGACTACGACCTGTCCCGGATCGCCATCCAGACCTGGGCCGAGGCGATGCGCCGGCCGGCACTGCGCGAGGCGACCCGGCAGCTCTACCTCGAGGCCCGCGAGCAGCTGACCCTGCTGGCGCGGCGCTGGCAGCGCGAGGGGTGCCTAGCTGAGAACGCGGACCCGCGCGCCACAGCAACCGTGCTGTTCACCCTGCTGCCGGGGCTCATCGTGAGTCACCATCTCGTCGATCCGATCCCGGTCGAGGTACTGAATCAGGGCATTCCGGCCCTCGCCGACGCCCTGACCTCACGCAAAGTAACTGAGACCGAGACGCCTTCCTCGACCTGAAACAGCCCGTGTACCTGCTGTTCGCTTGATGTGGTGATCTGCCCGCGACACTCAGGGCCGCGTTTGCCTGCCACAGAGCGTGATAGTACGGTCTCGATCAATCGAAAACGGGCGTTTCCCTTTAACCCCTGTGCTCGTGGAGGTTCCCGGCGAGGCGGCCGGTCGGACCTGGCTCTACCCAGTGAGCTCGTGGCACCGGTAGGCGGTCATCCCCAGTGACGCCACCGGAGCAGCGGGCCGAAGACTTCGCCGGTGCCCCGAACACCGGTTTTCCACGCAGGCGAAAGGCTAGGGGGACGGAATGGCTGACACGACAATCCGCGGCAGCACCAGGGGGGTGCGGTTTGCCGCGGTGGTGTCGCTGGCCCTGACGGTAGCCACCGTGACGGCGGCCTGCGGCAGCACCGCGCCCGCGCCGCCGACCTCCCGCGTCGAGCCGGGCCAGGTGTCGACGAAGGTCTCGGCCTCCGGCGCCCTTGCCGCCGTGAGCTCGCAGAACCTCGGCTTCGCCAAGGCCGCGCAGCTCGTCGAGGTGGGCGTCAAGGTCGGCGACACGGTGCGCGCCGGCCAGGTGCTGGCCCGGGAGGACCCGTTCGCCTTCCAGCAGATCGTCAACCAGGACGCGGCGCAGCTGAACCAGCAGCAGGCGATCCTGGAC
>DATAYB010000033.1:0-7998 GCA_036272795.1 Pseudonocardia sp. | reverse complement strand
CAGCCCCGCCGAGCGGCTCTACCGGGTCACCGGCTGGACCCGCTACGGCATCGTGCCCGGCTACGCCACCGACCCTGGCGGCATACCGCGCGACTGCAGCTTCTTCTACAAGCGCCTCGGCAGAGCGCTGCCCCCGGCGGAGCGCTGACCAGCCCCGACGCACTCAGCCCGTCGGGACCGCCATCCGGCCGCGCAGCTGGCCGACCTCGGCCAGGCTGGCCTGCAGCTCGGTCACCCTGGCGTCCTGGCCCTTGGCCTGGCCGGCCTCCGAGGCGGCACGCACGGCGTCCGAGGCCGCCCGCAGCCGCTGGTCGTTGATCACGGTGAAGTGGTCGCGCAGGGTGCGGTGCACGCGGCGCAGCTGGGCCCGCGAGTCGTCGCCGGCCCGGAAGATCACCTCGTCCATCAGCTTGGACACGGCCATCTTCGCCTCGGACTTGGTGCGCTCCTTGCCGTTCTTGCGGTCCTCCCAGTAGGTGAAGACACCGAGCAGGACGCCGGCGCCGATCGACCACGGGTTGATCAGCACGAGGCCGGCGAGGCTGGTCAGCACGCCGACCATGAGCACGCCACCGTAGGAGCCGCGCAGGCTGTTGACCACCCGGGCCAGCACGCCGCCGCCTGCGCTCTCCGGCAGCTCCATCGGCTCCAGCTGGGCCATGGCCTCGTCCGGGTTGTTCACCCGCAGGTGGGGCATCGGCACGTTGCCGGGCCGGCCGTCCGGGTTGCCGGCGAGCGCCCCGCCCACCCGCTCGGCGAGCTGCCGGGACCGCTCCCTGGTGAGCTGGAAGTTGGCCTGCACGGTCTCCACGACCTGGGCGCGGAGCCAGGCGTCGAACTTCTCCCACCTCGGGATCGGGTCGCTCTTGGCGATGTCCCGCTCGGCGAGCTTGACGACCGTGCGCAGCTTGTCCCGCAGGTCGTGCTCGACCTGCGACATCAGCTCGGTCGCCCCGTCGGACAGGGCGAGCTGCCAGTTCACCGACAGCTGCTGGCGCCGCTCCAGCTCGGCCAGCGCCCGCCGGTGCTGCTCGGCCGGGTCGAGGCCGGGGCCACCCAGCTGGTCCAGCTCGCCCTTCCAGCGGGCCGTCAGCTGGTCGGCCACGGCACGGACCTCGCCGTACACGATGTCCCGCAGGCCGTTGGGTACCCGCGTCGGCATCCGGTCCCTGAGGAACTCCAGCAGCTGCGGCATGCCGGACGCGACCGTCAGCGACTTGTCGTTGCGCTGCCGGCCCTGCTCGCTGAGCAGCGCGGACACCGGCAGCAGTGGGATCGGCGGGGTGTCCAGGTTGGCGTCCCGCAGCCGGCGCCGGTCGGCCTGCTGCACGTCGGACCATGCCTGGTGCAGGTCGATCTTGGTGATCACGCCCGCCACCGGCAGGCCCTGCGTCCGGATCCGCGCCAGCGCGTCGAGCTCCGGCGGGCTGTACTCCTGGCCGGCGTCGGAGACGAACAGCACCGCGTCGGCCGCCGCCGTCTCCGGCACCGGGATCAGGTCCGGCCGCCGCCCGGCGGGGGCGTCCGCGAAGGACGCCCCCGCCGGACGGTCAGGTCCGGCCTGTTCCAACACCCTGGCCAGCGCGGTCACGCCCTGCCCCGGCGCGCCGACCAGCCCGATACGTATCTCCCGGCCGGCCAGCCGGGTACGCACCCTGGCGAGCCGGTCCACCAGGTCCTGCCGGCGGGCCGAGCTGGCGAGCCGGTGTGCCTGGTCCAGCAGGGCGATCAGGTCGGCACTGGTCACCGACTCGGTCGGCTGCATCGTGACGGACACCTCCGCGTCCCCCCTTTCTCCGCGGGTCGAGCCGCAATCAGTGCGGGAGCGCGGCGTGGTGCGTGTCGGTGTGCGTGGTGTCGTGCGCCGCCGGGGCGTCGGCGACCGGCTGCGTGGTGAGCCCCTCGGACAGGCCGGGGGTCGCCGCCGCGTGGCCGCTGTCCGGCTGCGGGGTGTGCAGTGCGCTCGGCGCCGCCGTGTGCGTGGTCGGCGTCGTGCCCTGGTCACCCGTGAGGCCGGACGACGACGTGTGCGTGGTCGGCGCGGTGTGCACCGGCGGCGGGGTTGCGGCGTGTGTCGGCACGGTGGCCCCACCGGAGCTGCCGGAGCTGCCACCCATGTCGGCCTGCGGCGCCGAGTGCGCGGCGGCCGGCACGTGGCCGGTGCTCCCGCCGCTGGTACCGCCGCCGCTTGTGCCGGTGCTGCCGCCGCCCAGGTCGGCCTGCGGCGCGCTGTGCGTCGTGGGCTGCGTGGCCGGCTGGTGCGTGGTCGGCTGGTGCGTGGTGACCGGCGGGGTGTTCGCCGGCGGGGTGGCCGTGTGGGCCGGGTCCTGCGTGGTCGGCGCCTGGTGCTGCGCCGGCGCCCCCGTGTTCGGGTTCGGCGTGTTGTGCGCACCGGAGCCGGGCTGGGTGCCGTTGCCGGGCTGGCTGCCGGTGGCCGGGTGGTCGCCGGTACCGGGCTGGGTCGCGGTACCCGGCTGGGTGGTGGCGCCGTGCTGCGGGCTGGTGCCGTTCTGGCCGCCGTCGGTCTGGCCGGAGGGGTTCTGACCGGTCCCGTGCTGGCCGGTCGGGCTCTGATCACCGGGGTGCTGGCCGGTGGGGGTCTGGTCCGACGGGTTCTGGCCGATGCCCGAGCCGGTCTGGCCCTGGTTCAGGCCGCTGTCGGGCCGGCCGTCACCGGAGCCGGGCGTGGTCGGGCTGCCGTGGTTGCCCCGGGTGCCGTCCTGCTGGCCACTGTCGGAGCTGCTGCCGCCGTTGGTGCTGGTCCGGCCGTCCGACCCGCTGCCGAAACCGTCGCCCCGGCCGCTGTCGGAGCTGTCCGAGCTGCCGGACTGGTGGCTGCCGCCCACGCTGTCGGTGTTGTCGTGGTTGAACAGCCGGGTGAAGACGTTGCCGGAACTCTGGTGCGAGTCGGAGTCCGAGCTGTTGCCCGAGCTGTTGCCCGAGCTGTTGCTCGAGTCGAAGCTGTCGCCGGACGAGCGGTGCTGGCCGGACTGCTGGTCGAAGTTGCGCTGGTTGATGTCCGGCGTTGCCGCGTGCTCCACGCTGTGCGTCAGCGACTGGGTGTCGGCCCGCGCGGACGAGTGCGGGTTGAACGGGGTGGCGATCACCGGCTGGACCGTGGAGGCCGCCGCGCTCGCCGACGCCGCGGCCTGCACGCTCGGGGCATTCGAGGCACTCGAGTCCACCGAGTTGGAAGTGCTCACCGGCGAGGCCGACTGCGGGGTGAACGACGGCTGCGCCGGGCTGGTTGCGCTGGTCAGCCGGATGTCGTTCGACTGGTTGTGCTGGTCGCCGGTGTGGCCCCGCTGGATCGCGGTGCCTCGGCCGGCGTCCAGGCCCCGGCCGGTGTCGTGCGCCACCGCGCGGTACGTGTCGTGCCCGCCGTCGCGCTGGTCGTAACGCACGTCGTGGCCGCCGTCGCGCTGGTCGAAGCCGCCCCGCTGGTCGGACCCACCGCGCTGGTCGAACCCACCGCGCTGGTCGTGCCCGCCGTCCCGCTCGTCGCCGCGCTGGTCGTGACCACCGTTGTGCTGGTCGCCGCGCTGGTCGTGGGAACCGTCGCGGTAGCCGTCGCGCTGGTCACCGCCCCGCTGGTCGTGGTCACCGCGCTGGTTGTGGTCGCCCCGCTGGTCGTAGCCGGTGCGCTGGACGCGGTCGTCGTAGCGCCCGTCGTGCCGGTCGCCGTCGCGGTTGTCGTGGTCGCGCCCGTCGTCTCCGCGGTTGTCGCGCCCGTCCCGGTTGTCGCGCCCGTCCCGGTTGTCGTGGTCGTCGTAGCGGCCGTCGTGCCGGTCCTGCCAGCCCTCGCGGAACTGGTGGTCGCCGTCGCGCTCGTCGCGCCAGCCTTCACGGAACTGGTGGTCGCCGTCGCGCTCGTCGCGCCAGCCCTCGCGGAACTGCTCGTGCGCCCGGTGCTCGTCGCGGTCGCCGTCACGGTAGTCGTCGCGGGCGTCGCGGAACTCGTGGCGGGCGTCGCGGAAGTCCCGCTCGGCCTCGTTGTGCTCCTCGCGGGCCTCGTGCAGGTGCTTGTCCGCCTGGTGCAGGTCGTGCTTGGCGCCTCGGACGTCGTGCTGGGCGTGCTGAAGGTGCTCGCGAGCGTCGTGCCGCTCCGAGCTCGTGTCGGCGTGGCGGAGCTCCTCGCGCGCCTCGCGCACCTCGTGGTTGGCCTGGTGCAGGTCCTGCTGGGCGTCGCGCTGGTCGTCACGTGCCTCGCGGTAGTCGCGTCGGGCCTCGTGCTCCTCGCGGACCGCGTCGTGCAGGTCCTGGCGGCCCTCACGCTCCTCGTGCCGGGCGTCGCTGTAGTGGTCGCGGCCCTCGTGCAGGTCGTGGCGGCCCTCGCGGAAGTGCTCCTGCGCGTGGTGCTCGTCGTGGCGGCCCTCGCGGAAGTGTTCCTGGGCGCGGTGCTCGTCGTTCCAGCCCTGGCGGAAGTGCTCGTGCGAGTCGTGGTCGTGCCGGTCGTGGTCGCGGTCGTGGTCCCGGTGGTCACCGTCGTGCCGGTCGTGGTCGCGGTGGTCCCGGTCGTGGTCCCGGTCGCCGTCCCGCCAGTCGTGGCGGTCGTTGTCACGCCAGTCGCTGTTCCGCCACTCGTGGAAGTGCTGGTGGCCGTACCGCTCGCCGTCGCGCCACTGCTCCCAGCCGCGCCAGTCGTGGTCGTGGGAGTAGTGCCGGTCGCACCAGTCGCGGTAGTCGTGGTGGTTCCACCGGGTCGGCTCGTACCAGCCCTCGGGGTGGATGAAGCCGTGCGGCGCGGCCCAACCGTCCGGCACGACCCAGCCGACCTCATGGGTCCAGATCGGGCCGTTGTAGTCGCGGCCCGGCAGATCGTCGAGGGCATCGTGCACCGCGTGGCCGACCGAGCGGTTGATCCCGTCGGCGAGCTCGCCCGCCAGCCGGCCAGGGTTGATGAATTCAGCCATTGTGGGACTCCTCCAGAACTGGCCGATTGGGGCGCTCACTACCAAAATAGGGCTGCCCCGAGGGCGTGGGGAACTTTAAAGGTCTGCTTCTTGAGAGACTCTCAGTGTCACGGAGTGGAGAATCCCGGGTAGGGATCGGTGCCGTGAAACTGGTTTTCCGGTCGGTGATTTCGAGTATCCGGCTACCGGCGGTCGAGGCTCGCTCGGGGGTCGCATCGAGGCTGGTGGGCGGCTTGCTGGTGGTGGTCTGACGCCTATTTTCGGCTCGGGTGACCGGTCCTGAATAGTGATACTCCACGGTGCGGTATGATTTCCCGTTCCGTTGCGGATCAATGCGGGTGAACATTGCACTCATTGTCTTGCGCACATCAACCGCGATCCCCTTCTTGCCGTTCCCGAGTCGCATCGCCAGTGGCGTGGCCCGAGGCCATTGGCCCGGTCCATTGCCGCTGGGTGTCACCCCGGGTTGCCGGGCCGGCCGCGGGGGCCGGCGGCTCCCGTGCGGCGCCACATGGAGGGAATCGCCAGGATGGGCCCAGTCGTTTCGTCCAGCTGGCAAACGGGTTGAGATTGTCACCTTCTGGGTGAACAAGGGGGGTGCGCGTACCGACGGCGCAGTCCTGTCACGTGCCCGGCGCGCCGATCGTGATCGGTCGCCGCCGAGCTCCGACTAGGTTCTGCAAGTGAACGCAAGTGGTAATCTGGGGCGTGGCCTACCGTGACCTCGAGCTCGAGCAGTGCTCGATCGCGCGCCCGGTCGCGCTGCTAGGCGACCGGTGGACCTTGATCGTGCTGCGGCAGGCGTTCACCGGGGTGCGTCGGTTCGAGCAGTTCCAGTCGAGCCTGGGGATCTCGCGGTCGTTGCTGACCGATCGGCTGAGCCGGCTCGTCGAGGCCGGCATCCTGGAGCGGCAGGCCTACCGGGGCGAGCAGCGCACCCGCTTCGAGTACCGGCTCACCGACAAGGGCCGTGACCTCTACCCGGTCCTCGTGGCGCTGCGCACCTGGGGCGACAAGTACCTCGCGCCCGACGGGCCGTTCCAGGTCTACCAGCACCGGGACTGCGGGGGGCAGGCGCAGCTCGCGCACGTCTGCGATGAGTGCGGCAGCGAGCTGACCGCGCGGGACGTGACGATCAGCCCCGGGCCGGGACTGGCCTGATCACGGCGCTGCCCCGGGCAAGGGGCGGCCGCTGTGCGCGGCTCGCAATATTTCGTCGACACCGGCCCGGCACAGTTCGTGAATCGACGATCCACGAACTGAGCACGGGAGGCCCGGAATGCGCGTGCTGCTGACCAGCGGTCCGGTGTACTCGCACTTCGCGCCGATGCTCGCCCCGGTGGCCGAGGCGCTCCGGGAGGCCGGGCACGAGGTCGCGGTGGGCACCGGTCCCGCACTGGCCGGTGACCTGGAGCGGCTCGGGCTGCCGCATCTCGCCCTGCCTCGGCAGGTGACCGCGACGGAGCGGGCGGCTGACCCCGAGGTCGCCCGCCGGCTCGGGTTGACCCCTGAGGAGCTGGCCAAGCCGGTGACCGGGGCGAGCTTCGGCCGGTTGTTCGCCGGCGAGGCCGCACTGGAGACGGCGGAGGACCTGCTGGCCGTTGCGGTGGGGTTCCGGCCTGATCTGGTGGTGCGGGAGAACGCCGAGCTGGGTGGTTACCTCTTCGCGGAGAAGATCGGTGTGCCGTGCGTGACGCTGGACAGCGCCGCCATGGCCCCGTGCCGCCACCCCGACGTCCTGCCTCCGCTGAACGCCAGCCGCACGGCGTTCGGGCTGTCCGCCGTCCCCGACACCACCACGCTCACCGCGTACCCGTGGGTGAGCTGGCTGCCGGCGAGCTGGTACCCGGTGCAGGCGTACAGCCCGGCGCACCGGCACTACCGCGCCCCGGACCAGATCGGCGGGGCACTCGACCCGGCCATCGCGACCCTGCCGTCGGACCGGCCGCTGGTGCTGGCCGCCCTCGGCACCAACACCGGGGTACTCAGCCACGGCAAGCCGCCGCTGGCCGAGATCGTCGAGGCGCTCGGTGCACTGCCGGTGACCGGGGTGGTCGCACTGGGCAGCCCGGCGGCCGTCGCGGAGTGGGACGGCGCGCGCCCGGGCAACGTGCGGTTGGTGTCGTCCGTGCCTCAGCGCCTGATGCTGCCGGCGTGCGACCTGTTCATCACCCATGCGGGGTTCGGCAGCGTCCGGGAGACGTTGACCGCCGGCGTGCCCGTCGTCGCGCTACCCCAGCGGGCGGACCAGCCCATGAACGCCCAGCGCCTGGCCGACCTCGGCGTCGGCATCACCCTCGCCCCGGACGAGATCGACGCCGCGACCCTCGCCGCTGCCTGCCGCCGGGCGCTGGCGGACCCCCACTTCCGGCACGCCGCGCACGGCTACCAACGCCAGATCCTCGCCCTGCCCGGCATGGACCGGCTGGTCGCCGACCTCGCTGCGGTGGTCGGCTGAGGCTCACGCGTGATCATCAGGACCGCGGGGCCGTTCGCGGCGTGCTCAGTCGGCCCGCACGTCCTGATGATCACCAGTGCCGGCGGCGAGGGTGGCCAGCAGCGCGAGTCCCTGCTCTGACCTGCTGCCCGGCCGGGCCTGGTAGACGATCAGCAACTGCCGGTCGGTGCCGGCGACCTGGAACTTGTCGTAGTCCAGCTCCAGCTCGCCGACCTGGGGATGACGGATCCGGTGGGCGCAGCCGCCGACGTAGGGCCGCACGTCGTGGCGCGACCACAGCCGCCGGAACTCCTCGCTCTTCAGGGACAGCTCGCCGACGAGCTCGGCCAGCCGAGGGTCGTCGACATCCGCTCCGACCAGCGCTCGCAGGCCCGAGACCACGCCGGCGAGCCGGGCCTCGGGGTCGGCGTAGAGGCGTCACGATCATCGAGCCCGGTGGGGCCCGTACCGAGTTCCGGTACGGCAGCTCGCGGATCGGGCCGGAGGTGGCGGCCTACCGCGACACCCCGGCCGGCGCGATCCGGCGCATCCTCGCCGAGCGGACTAGCGTTCCGCCCGGCGACCCGGTCAGGATGGCCGCGATCATCATCGACAGCGTCGAGCAGAGCCCCGCGCCGAGGCGGATCG
>DATAYB010000032.1:0-4995 GCA_036272795.1 Pseudonocardia sp. | reverse complement strand
GCCCCACGATCAGGTAGACCGCGAGCGGTGGGATCGAGACCAGAAGATGGTCAACCAAGTCGTTGCACGTCCCTCAGCGTCGATGAGCGCGGCCAGGCCGCCCGCCGGCACAACACCCTAGGCCCGCCTGCCGACCCTGGTCCGACTGCACCCCGAGGTGGGGACTCCGTCTCCACCGGCGAGTCGCGGGATTCTGTCAGGGTGAGTCGGGGATCTTGTCAGTCCCGCACCGGCGCGGAGGTCAGGAAGCCTCCCGCCACAGGGGGATCGCCGGTCCCTGGATGACTGGGGCCTTCATCCGGTGCCCGGCCGGCGCGAGGGTGGTGGGGTGGATGGTTTCCGCTCGTCGGTGTCGTACGAGGGCCGTCCGTCAGGTGGAGGAGCCTCGCATGAGTCCGAACACGATCGCGCTGGTCACAGGTGGGAACCGGGGGTTGGGTCGTGCGACCGCCCTGGCGGTGGCGGAGGCCGGCACCGATGTCGTGCTCACCTACCGCTCGCACAAGGACGAGGCCGCCGAGGTCGTCGACGCGATCACGGCGCTGGGCCGGACGGGCGTGGCGCTCGAGCTCGACACGGGCCTTGTCGAGACGTTCCCGGCGTTCGGCGAGTCGGTGCGGGACGCGCTGCGCACGACGTGGGACCGCGAGACCTTCGACTTCCTGGTCAACAATGCAGGCCACGCCGAGGTCACGCCGGTCGGCCGGACGAGCGTCGAGGCGTTCGACCTGCTGGTGGACGTGCACTTCAAGGGCGTCCTGTTCCTCACCCAGACGCTGCTGCCGCTGCTCGCGGACGGTGGGCGCATCGTGAACCTGTCGACCGGGCTCGCCAGGTTCGTGGGTGAGGGCTGGTCGGTGTACGCCTCGCTGAAGAGCGCGATCGAGACGTACACGAGGTACCTGGCCAAGGAGCTCGGCCCGCGCGGTATCACCGTCAACGCGCTCGCCCCCGGGCCGATCGCGACCGACTTCGGCGGCGGTATGGTCCGCGACAACGACCAGATCCGCGAGCACCTCGGCAGCCAGACGGCTCTGGGTCGGGTCGGCGTGGCGGAGGACATCGGCGGGGTGGTCGCCGCGCTGCTGTCCCCGGCCATGGGGTGGGTCACGGCGCAGCGCATCGAGGCGTCGGGCGGCACCCTGCTCTGACCTGTGGGGGCGGAGGACGGCGGGCCGGGCCGGTGAGGAGGGCTGAGGGTGCCCTGCTCACCGGCCCGTGCCACGTCTCGGTCCACCGTGCCTCACGCCACCGCGGCGCGCAGGGTGGCGGCGAAGTCGGTGCCGGCGACGCCCGTGACCACCGGGTTCGTGGCGCCGGCGGCGCGGTAGCGCTCCAGGCCGCGTTGTACGTCGGCGGCGGAGCCGAGCGCGCACAGGCCGTCGATGAACTCCTCGCTGATCGCCTGCTTCTGGGCGTCGCGGTCCGGGGCGGCGGCGTCGTAGGCGGCGAGGTCCTTGCCGTAGCCGGCCGCCTCGAACATGGCGCGGTAGAACGGCAGGCCGAAGTAGCGGTGCAGCTCGTTGCGGACCCCGTCGAGCATCAGCGCACGGTCGGTCCCGACGGCGGTGGGGATGGCGGCGCTGATGGCGAACCCGTCGAGGTCCTTGCCGGCGCGCCGGCGGCCCTCGGTCACCTGCGGGATGACGACGTCGCGGACGTAGTCGGCCGGGGTGGCCCACAGCAGCACCCCGTCGGCGTGCTCGCCGGCCAGGCGCAGCATCGCGGGGGAGAGCCCGGCGAGGTGGATCGGGATGTCGGCGCGCGGGGTGAACCCCATGAACGCGAAGGTGGAGCGCCAGCGCTGGCCTTCCGGCGCGGGCTCACCGGCCAGGATGGCGCGCACGATCGACAGGTACTCGCGCATCTCGGGTACCGGTTTGCCGATGTCCTGGCCGTGCCAGCCGCCCATGGTGACCCGGTGGCCGGTGCCCAGCCCGAGCCGGAATCGACCACCGGAGAGCTCGTCGAGCGTGGCCGCAGTCTGGGCCATCGACGCCGGCGAGCGGTGGTAGATGGGCGCCACGGCGGTGCCGAGGTGGATGTGGCGGGTGCGCATGGCCAGCGCGGCGAGCACGGTGAACGAGTCCCGCCCGGCGATGTGCGAGCAGAGCACGGAGTCGTAACCGAGCTCCTCGGCCAGCTCGGCGTGCTGCACGGCCTCGGCGAACGGCACCAGCGGCAGGATCTGGCAGCTCAAGCGTGTGGTCATCGCGCTCACCCGGCCACGAGCGGGTTGCGCAGCTGGCCGATGCCCTCGATCGTGCTGACCAGGGTCGTACCCGGCGTGAGGAACTTCGGCGGCTTGCGGGCCATGCCGACGCCGTGCGGGGTGCCGGTGAAGATCAGGTCACCGGGTCGCAGCGGGCACACCGCCGAGAGCCGGGCCACCAGCTCGGGCACGGAGAACACCAGGTCACTGGTGCGGCCCTTCTGCAGCACCTCCTCGCCGACCGAGCAGGACAGCTCCAGGTCGTCCGGGTCGGCGAACTCGTCCGGGGTCACGATCGCCGGCCCGAGCGGCCCGAAACCGGGGTAGGACTTGCCGAGCGAGAACTGTGGCACCGGCCCGGCCAGCTGCACGGCGCGCTCGGAGAGGTCCTGCCCCACGGTCAGCCCCGCGACGTGTGACCAGGCGCGTTCCTCGCTGACCCCCTCGGCGGCACGCCCGATCACGACCGCGAGCTCGACCTCCCAGTCGACCCCGTCGCTGGGCAGCCGCACCGTGTCGTAAGGGCCGGTCAGGCACGAGGTGAACTTGGTGAACACCGCCGGGCTGTCCGGGACCGCCACCCCGGCCTCGCCGGCATGGTCGCGGTAGTTCAGTCCGATCGCGAACACCTGCGAGGGCGCCAGCACCGGCGCGCCGAGCTGCTCGTCGGTGTACGGCACCCCGTCACCGTCGGGGCGTGCGGCCGCCCAGTCCCGCAGCTCGTCCCACCGCCCGAACACCGCGTCCGGGTCCGCCCCGAACCGGCCCCCACTGGCCGACTCCACATCCACCGCACCCGTCCCGGTCAACAACGACAGCCGCCCGGAAACCCTCGCCACCCGCATGCCGCCAGCTCCTCACAGTTCTCGACGCACTCGACTTCACCGATAATAGCTCAAAATATCGATATAATCGGAGCGAAGTTGTCGACCGAGGTGTCACCGGCAGCCGGTCAGCGGCCGCCTGGTGGGGTGAGAGCCTGGACGGCGATGCTGGTCGCCGCCGCGATGGCCGCCTTGCCGCCGGCGTTCTCCGGGTCGGCCGGCGCGGTGTACACGGCGATGACCAGCGGCGCGCGCCCGGGCGGCCAGACCACGGCGATGTCGTTGGACTCGCCATGCGCGCCGGAGCCGGTCTTGTCGCCCACCTGCCAGCCGGCCGGCACGCCGGCCCGGATCTGCCGCGCTCCGGTGGTGTTGGCGGCCAGCCACGCGACCAGCTGGTCACGTCCGGCGGATGGCAGGGCGGTGTCGACGGCGACCGCCCGCAGGTCCTCGGCGACCCAGGACGGGGTGCCGGTGTCGCGCTCGTCGCCGGGGGAGGTGAGGTTGAGGTCCGGCTCGGTGCGGTCGAACCGGGTCAGCGGGTCTCCCAGCCCTCGCACGAACCCGGTGAGCGCGCCCGGGCCGCCCAGCACGTCGAGCAGCAGGTTCTGCGCGGTGTTGTCGCTGACGGTGACCGCCGCGGAACACAGCTCGGCGACGGTCATCCCGGAGTCGACGTGGAGCTCGGTGATCGGCGAGTTGGCGGTCAGCACCTGCGCCCGCGTGTAGTGGATCCGTCGCTGGAGCAGACCCGGCGCGCCGGCGTCGCGCGAGAGGATCATGGCGGCGCTGAACGCCTTGGACGTCGAGCACAGCAGGAACCGCTCGTCCGCCCGATGCCCCACGCTCGCCCCCGACCCGGTGTCCAGCGCAAACACCCCGAGCCGGCCGCCGAACCGGGCCTCGAGGTCCGACAGCTGCCGCGTGGCGTCCCCGGCCGCCGGTGACGGCTGCGCCGATGCGGGTACGGGGGCGGCCGTTGGGCCGGCACAGCCCACGAGCCCTGCCCCGAGCCCGGCAAGGCCGCCAAGCCCGGCAAGGCCGCCCAGCAACGCGCTCCGGCGGTTGATCTTCTGACGGTTCATCCCATCCCTCGGGGTCGGCGGTCGGCTCGTCGGTCAGCTGGTTGATCAGGACTGCCCGGGGACTCAACCAAGCCCACCCCCATCCCGCAAATGCAGGCACGGCCCGTTGATCAACAGGACACCAGGGCTGTTTCCGCGCCCCCGGCGCGGCCCTGTCGTCCTGGTGATCACGAATCGATCGGCGTACCCGGCTGACTCCTGTCGGGGGGATGAGGCACTCTTCTAGGGTGTCCGGATCCGAGCGCGTCGTGCTGGCTGTCGACGGCAACTCGCTCGTGCACCGCGCGTTCCACTCCCAGGCCCGCACCGGGTTCCGCTCCGGCGACGGCCGGCCGAGGTGGGCCGTGCGCGGGCTGCTGTCGCAGCTGGTGGCCGCCGCGGAGCGGGTCGACCCGGACGTGGTGGTGGTCGGCTTCGACGATCCGGCGGCCAGCCGGCGCCGCGAGCGCTGGCCGAGCTACAAGGCCCACCGGGGCGAGAAGCTGCCGACGCTCGTCGAGCAGTTGGAGGCCGCCGAGGCGGTGGTGCGGGAGCTGGGTGTGACTGTCGTGATGCCGGAGGGGCTGGAGGCCGACGACGTGCTGGCCTCGGTGGCCCGGCAGGCACCACTGGCCGGCGCGACCACGGTGCTCGTGACCTCCGACCGGGACGCCTTCGGGCTGATCGACGCGCACACCCGGGTGCTGCGGGTGATCAACGGCGGGGTGGAGGCCTCGCCGATGCTCACGCCGGAGCGGCTGGTGCTGCTGCTCGGCGTGCGGCCGGAGCAGTACCCCGACTTCGCCGCGCTGCGCGGGGACCCTTCGGACAACCTGCCCGGGGTGCGCGGGTTCGGGCCGAGGACCACCGCCCGCCTGCTCGTCGCCCTGGGTAG
>DATAYB010000031.1:0-10081 GCA_036272795.1 Pseudonocardia sp. | reverse complement strand
GGTCCGCGGCGCTGACCGCCCGCGAGGCCGCCGCGCTGCCCCTCGTCGCGATCACCGCGTGGGAGGGACTCGTCGACCGCGCCGGGGTCCACGCCGGCCAGCGCGTACTGATCCACGGCGGCGCGGGCGGCATCGGGCAGGTCGCCGTGCAGATCGCCGTGGCCAGGGGCGCCGAGGTGTTCGCCACCGGGTCGGCCCGCAGCCTCGGCGCGATCCGCGAGCTCGGTGCGACCCCGATCGACTACACCACCACCACGGTCGACGAGTACGTGGCCGAGCACACCGGCGGCGAGGGCTTCGACGTCATCTACGACACCGTCGGCGGCACCACCCTCGACGACTCCTTCTCCGCCGCGCGCCGCTACACCGGTCACGTGGTCAGCGCGCTCGGCTGGGGCAGCCACAGCCTCGCGCCACTGTCGTTCCGGGGCGCCACCTACTCCGGCGTGTTCACCCTGCTTCCGATGCTGACGGGGCTCGGCCGCGAGCACCACGGCGAGATCCTGCGCGAGGTCACCGCCCTCGCCGACGCCGGCGCGCTGCGGCCGCGGCTCGACCCCCGCCACTTCATCCTGGAGACCGTCGACGACGCGCACGCCACCGTCGCCGCCGGCGCGGCCAGCGGCAAGGTCGTCGTCGACCTCGCGCGCTGACGGTTGCGCCCTACCGGGCGGCCTCGATCTTGATGTCGCCGAACATCACGTCCCTGGTCAGCGGCAGGTTGAGCATGTCGTGCGGGAAGCCGAGCTCGATCGCACTGACCTGCCGAAGGTCGGCCAGCTGCGACTCGGTGAACTCGACCTCGAGCGCGCCGAGGTTGTCCTCCAGCTGGGCGAGCGTGCGGGCGCCCGTGATCGGCGCGGTGACCGCCGGGTTGAGCAGCGTCCAGGCCAGCGCCACCTGCGACGGCGTGTGGCCGCCCTGCTTGGCGATGTCCTTGACGACCTCGGCGATGTCGAGCGAGCGCTCGGTCAGCGCCCCGTTGGCGACCGCCACGTCCTTGCGGGTGCCGGTGGGTCCGGAGTTGCCGGCCGAGTGGTCGAGGTCGGCGCGGCTGTACTTGCCGGCCAGTACACCGCTCGCCAGCGGGGACCACGGCACCACGCCGAGGCCGAGCTCGGCGGCCATCGGGATCAGGTCTCGCTCCACGGTCCGCTGGACGAGGCTGTACTCGATCTGCAGCGCCACCAGCGGCGACCACCCCCGCAGCGCCGCCAGTGTCTGCATCCGCGCCACCTGCCAGGCGGGCGTGTCGGAGATGCCGACGTAGACGACCTTGCCGGCGCGGACCAGGTCGTCCATCGCACGCATGACCTCCTCCACCGGGGTCGTGCCGTCCCAGGCGTGCAGGTAGAGCAGGTCGATGTAGTCCGTGCCGAGGCGGCGCAGGCTCTGCTCCACCGAGCTGACCATGCTCTTGCGGTGGTTGCCACCGGAGTTCGGGTCACCGGGCCTGGTGAGCAGCGTGTACTTGGTGGCGATGACGAGCTCGTCGCGCCGACCGGCGGCAAACTCCCCGACGAACCGCTCGGACGTGCCGTTGGTGTAGCGGTTGGCGGTGTCGATGAAGTTGCCGCCCCGGTCGAGATAGGTGTCGAAGATCGTGCGGGCCTGGTCCTTGTCGGTGCCCCAGCCCCAGTCGGTGCCGAAGGTCATCGCGCCCAGCGCGAGCGGCGATACCCGCAGACCGGAGTGGCCGAGCAGTCGGTACGAGTCGAGGGAACGGGTGACCACTGAATGCCTCCTGGCGTCGTGCGCGGAGCAACTGCCGTGCCCGACCAGGAAACGCCGGTCCGTGACCAGCAGAAAGGGAAGAGGCTTCCTGGGACTGCCGATCCCAGGCAGGGTTTTTCCGTAAGATCGAGGCGATGACCGGGACAGTCGACGCGAACCGTGAGCTGGCCGCGTTCCTGCGCACTCGGCGGGAGCGGCTGCGTCCGAAGGACGTTGCACTACCGGAGCGCGGGCGCGCCCGCCGCACCCCTGGGCTACGCCGCGAGGAGGTCGCCGAGCTGGCCGGGGTCAGCGTCGACTACGTGGTCCGGCTCGAGCAGGGCCGGGGTCTGCGGCCCTCCCCCGAGGTGCTCGACGCGTTGGCCGACGCACTGCGCCTGAGCAGCGACGAGCGTGCCTACCTGTTCGACCTCGCCCAGCAGCGGCTCTCCGGCGCCCGCCCGACGACCGAGCAGGCGGCCGACCCGGTGGCCAGGCTCGTGCGGGACCTGTCACCGCTGCCCTGCATGCTGCTCAACCACCGGTTCGACATCCTGGCCTGGAACCCCGAGATGTCGGCACTCATGCTCGGCCTCGAGACCGTGCCGCCGCCACAGCGGAACACGATGTGGATGTGCATCCTGCACCCGCCGATGCAGGACTTCTACCCCGAGCGCGAGCGCACCATCCGCGAGGGCATCGCCGACCTGCGCGCCGCGTGGGCCGCGCACCCCGAGGACAAGGTGCTTGCCGACCTCGTCGACGAGCTCACTGCGCACAGTCCCGAGTTCGCCCGCTGTTGGGCACTGCGCGACGTGCGGGTGAACGGGCGCGGCAGCAAACCGCTGGTACACCCCCAGGTCGGGCCGTTGAGCGTCGAGTACGAGGTCCTCACCCCTCTGCAGGACCCGGACCAGCGGCTGATCATCTACCGGGCGGCGGACGCGGCGTCACAGCTCGCCCTGGACGCGCTCGCCCAAGGGGTCCGGAGCGCACTGCCGCTCTGAGGCTTTTCGCGATCGCTGTGTGCAGGCCAGGTGCTCGACATGCCGGTGGGGCGCATGCTCAGTGGTAGTACAGCCAGACGTCGGAGCAGTCGTCCGGTGACCACGAACCGAACAGCCACTCCAGCAGCGAGCGCCGGGGAAGGTCGAAATCGTCACCGGCGAACTGGTGACTGCCCCAGTCCTTGTCGCTTGCGTGCTCCTGTCGGGATTCCATGCCACCGAGTCTGCCCGCGCGCCATAGACGTCCCGTCGATGCGCGATAGCAGGCCCATATGCACCGGGCGCGCGGCGCGGACCGCCGACCGCGGACCGCGTGAACGGACAGGAACCACGCGCCGTGCGTGAGACCGGGGAGGGCACGCCATTGTGTGGCCTGCCCTCACAATCGCGTGCCGCTCGGATCGCCGCATCTTCCTGAGAGCTTCTCAGCACTTCGCCGAATAGCTATGTTTGATATATCGGACAATGGGGCAGGCCGTCGGTCAACTTGCCCCGTGAGTCGCGAATTCGACCACCTCGGGACGCCGGATCTCGCTTCCGTCACATGGTCACCACCGCTATAACGCACACCAGCCGCCCGATCGCCCGAAGAAGGTGGCCATCGGGGCCACGACAGGGCTTTCGAACATTCATTCAATCACGACCCCGCAACCTATTTCCCCCATCTCGAGACAGCGGCACTCAACCAGCACTCGAAGGTTGCATTGCGCTCCGTGAGCACATCTTCGCAGATCAGATCGCCCACGTCGGCGAAGATGACCTTGAAAGTAGACTACGAACACGGAGGGTTCCTGTAATAACAGAATTCGGGTCACTCAGAAGTGATCATGACTTCGACAGGCTCCGGACAATGGCCTGGAATCGCGACCCGCATATACATCAGGAAATCGATCCGCTACGTTTACGTCCGCCAGTGAGGGCTCCCCAATCATCGCTGGCACCCAAGGCGGCCGCGCCCCGATGCGGCCGAAGCGAACAGGAGAATCCACTGTGCTGAAGAAGGCTGGAATTGTGGCGGCAGTTGCCGTCGCGGGTCTGCTGGCAGCGAGCCCGCTCGCCTTTGCCGACGACGGAATCCTGAACGGCGCACACGGCCAGCTGGGTTGGGTGAACGTTCAGGACAGCGCCGGCCAGGCTCCGATCCAGGCGTGCAACAACTCGCTCGGCGAGGGCACCTACGGCTACAAGGCCCTGAAGCAGAAGAACAGCGACAGCCACGACGGTGACTGCCACCAGAAGAACTCCTACGACGACAGCTCGGGCAGCAACTGAGCTCAGCTCGTCACCCGAAGGGCGTCGGACCGCTGGTCCGGCGCCCTTCGCCGTTCCCGGCACCCACACAGCCCCTGAACTGCGAAAACAAGGCGTGACGGCGGCCACAAAATACTCTAGTACTCAGTGAGTTAGAGTCCGGGAAACGGGCCCAATGACGGGAGTCTGCCTTGCTCAGGACGCGTTTCACCGAAGAGTTCGGAATCGAACATCCCATCGTGTGCGGCGGAATGACCGCGGTGGGCACCGCCGACCTGATCGCCGCGGTGGCGAATGCCGGCGCGCTAGGCTGCCTGACCGCGCTGACCCAGCCGACTCCGGCGGCGCTGGCCGAGGAGATCGCGCGCGTACAGAGCAAGACCGACCGCCCGTTCGCGGTGAACCTGACGATCCTGCCGACGATCAACCCGGTGCCCTACGACGAGTACCGCGACGCGATCATCGACAGCGGCGTCAAGATCGTCGAAACCGCCGGGTCCAACCCCGCGCCGCACCTGCCGGCGTTCAAGGCCGCCGGGATCAAGGTCATCCACAAGGCGGTCGCGGTCCGGCACGCCGTGAAGGGCGAGAAGCTCGGCGTCGACGCGATCAGCATCGACGGCTTCGAGTGCGCCGGCCACCCCGGCGAGGACGACATCGGCGGCCTGGTGCTCATCCCGGCCGCCGCCGCGAAGCTGTCCATCCCGATCATCGCCAGCGGCGGCATCGCGGACGGCCGCGGCCTTGCCGGCGCGCTCGCCCTCGGCGCGGACGCGGTGAACATGGGCACCCGGTTCATGGCCACCACCGAGGCGCCGATCCACGAGAACGTGAAGAAGCAGATCGTGGCCAACGACGAGCGATCCACCAAGATCGTGTTCCGCAAGTTCCACAACTCCGCGCGGGTGGCACGCAACTCCATCGCCGACCAGATCGCCGAGATCGAGCGCGAGCCCGACTCGACCTTCGACAACGTCGCCGAGCTGGCCGCCGGTACCCGCGGCCGTACCGAGGTGCTCGGCAACGGTGACATGGAGGGCGGTATGTGGTGGGCCAGCCAGGCCCAAGGTCTGATCAACGAGGTGGCCAGCTGCGCCGAGGTCGTCGCGAAGATCGTCGCGGACGCCGAGGAGATCATCGGTAAGCGGCTCGCCGAGATGCGCGCCTGAGTTCTACGTCGTCGTGGCGGCGGCTGGGCTCCGTTCGTCCGCCCAGCCGGCCAGCGCCGCCTCGGTGGTGACGTGGTCGAGGCCGACCGCCGCCGCGCCCCGCCGGGGTCCGTGCTCGCCGTGGCTGGCGTCCAGCACCGGCGGCGACTGGGCCCGGCGGAACGCCATCAAACCACCACGATAGGCGGCCGCGAACTCAGCGGGTGCGGCGGCGCGCACCGGGCCGGCCAGTCCGCCGAGCGTGACGATGTCCGGGTCGTGCAGGTTGACCAGCCCCGCGATGCCAGTGCCCAGCGCGACCGCCAGCTCGACCAGTGCGGCCCGGGCCGCCGGCTCTTTCTCGGCCCGCGCGAGCACCTCGACGGTGTAGCCGCGCGGACTGGCGGGCGGCGGCTCGCCCAGTCGGCGGGCCAGCGCAGCCCCGCCGACCTCGAGCTCCCAGCACCCGGCGGCCCCGCAGTGGCAGCGCAGCGCGCGGTCGGCGAACGGCAGGTGGCCGTACTCCCCGGCCGCTCCGGTGGCTCCGCGCACCGGCACCCCGTCGGCGGTGAGGCAGCCGCCGATCCCCGCCTCGACCAGCAGGTGCAGCCCCGTGCGGCTGCCGGTGGCCGCCCCGGTGCGGGACTCGGCCACGCCGGCCAGCGTGGCGTCGTTGCCGATCAGCAGGGGCAGCTCGGTCAGCGCGGCGAGGTCCAGCGGTGGCCAGCCCAGCGAGGAGGCGTCGACCAGTCGCCCGTCCGCGACGGTCGCGGCGACCGCGATGGACACCGCGCGCAGCCGGCCGCCGAAATGCCGCCTGGCGTCGGCGATGACCTCGGCGAGCGCGGCCAGTACCGGCTCCGGCGGGCCACCTGTCGCGGTACTTATCGCGGCACCTGTCGCGGTACTTGTCGCGGCACTAGTCGCCCCACCCGTCGCGGCACTTGTCGAACCGCCGTGCCGACCAGCGGCGAACGGCCGCAACACGCCGTCCAAGGTCGCCACGTCGGCCCGCCAATCGTCGTGGCGCAGCTCGATGACGAGCACCAGCGGGCCGTCCGGGTGTGGCCGCAGCACGGCGGTCGGCCGGCCACGGCCGCGCGGCGCCGCCGGCGACTCGACCAGCAACCGCAGCTCGCGCAGCCGCGCGGTGATCTCGGTGGAGGACCCGGTGCTCAGCCGCAGCCGGTGGGCCACCTCGGCGCGGGTCACGCCGGGCGTGCGCCGGACCTCGGCGAGCACCGCGCTGGCCGTGCGCCACCGTCCCTCGCCGGCCCGAGCCGGTCGACCACTGTTCACCGAGGCTCCAACCTATTAAGCTCGCCGCACGAGGATAATAGGGGAAAACTCCGCCGCGAGGGAGCCACGATGGAACTGGGTACCAGCTCGGACACCGAGACCGTCACCGATCTGCGCGGCGTGGCCGCCGTGCTGCTCGACATGGACGGCACGCTGGTGGACTCCGATGCGGCCGTGGAACGTGCCTGGCGGGCGTGGGCACACGAGTACCAGCTCGACCCGGAGGCGGTGCTGTCGATCGCGATCGGCGTGCCGGCGATCAGCACGGTCCGGCGGCTGTGGCCGGCCTGGTCGGAGGAGCGGGTCCAGGCCGACACCCTCCGCCAACTGGACCGCGAGTGTCGCGACCTCGTCGACGTCGTGCCGACCGCCGGCGCGCACCGGCTGCTGGGCACACTGGCCGAGCTGCGGCTGCCGTGGGCAGTGGTCACCTCCGCCGACACCAGGTTGGCCCGCGCGCGCCTCGGCCATGCGGACATCCACCCGCCGCTGCTGATCACGGTTGACGACGTGACCGTCGGCAAGCCGGATCCGCAGGGCTACCTGATGGCGGCCAGCCAGCTCGGCGTCGACCCGGCCGGCTGTCTGGTGGTGGAGGACTCCGACGCGGGCATCGCGGCCGGTCGTGCGGCCGGGGCCACCGTCGCCTCGCTCAAGGGCCGGCCCGCCGACCTGCGGCTGACCGATCTGCACCAGCTCGCCGCGCTACTCAGCGAGACCCGCGCCGCCTAATACATTAAGTATCCTTTTTAACGTCTTTACTGTGCGAATTCTGCGCGGAAAAGGTCCACCGGTAAAGTCTTGACGATCACTCGGCGACGACCAGACACTGGGGCCTCCAACTCTCAGCAACAGCCAATCCCTCAATCAGTTGCACGGTTGACGAATGAGGAAGGTCCCTATGTCGACAAGGCCTGGAAATAGGTTCGTCTCCACCGTGGCGGCGGTCGTTCTGTCCGGCGCTCTGTTGCTCGGGCTGAGCGGTACCGCCGCCGCGGCACCCGCGTCGGGACCGACACTGTCCAGTGCGACCGCGCCGACCTCGGTTGACCTGGCCAGCTTCGAGCGCGGCCGGAACTGCCACCGCGAATGGCACCCCGGCTCCTGGTTCTGGCGGGACGAGGGCGGCTGGGACCGCGGCCACCATTGGCAGCACCGCCGCAACCACCACTGGCGGCAGGGTTGGTGGAGTTGGGGCTGCCGCTGACCCCGATTGTCATCGAGGCTCTAATGGGCGTCGCGCATACCGCGCGGCGCCCATTCGTGCTCCGTTGGCCCGAATGCACCAGCTAGGTGTTGTGTTTGGCGATCAGCTCGTAGGAACGGGCACGGTCGGCCAGCTCGTAGACCGGGGTGACCAGCTTGAGCTCGGCGGCACCGGTGGACTCGGCGAGCTGGTGCAGCTTGGCGAGGACGGCGTCCGGGGCGCCGTAGGCCTGGTGCGCGTTGTCGGTGGCCAGCTCGCGACGCAGCTCATCGGTGAACGGGTGGCGCATCGCCTCGGTCGGGCTCGGTAGCGGGGCCGAGCGGCCGGCGTGCATCGCGCAGATCAGGACGTCCATCGGCCCCCGCAGCACAGCCGCCCGTTCCTCGGACTCCGCGCAGATCGCCCGCACGCAGAGCAGCACACTCGGCTGGGCCAGCCAGCGCGACCCGCAACGCCGTCGTGACCGAGGCGATCTGGCTGCTCAGCACCGCCGGCGAGGTGCTGACCAGCGCGCACGTGGTGTGGTGCTCGGGTGACCGACCTGAGCCGACGACGCATCGACAATCGGTGAACCTCAGTTCACAAGAACGGGGATGTCCGCCACCCGGTGATAGACCGGCAGCCCACGGGCGGTGGCGATCTCGACGTCCCGATCGGCGCCGGTGGACTCGCCCGGCAGCCGGAGTACCGCGTCGCAGTGCGCGAGCAGTCTCTCGGCGGTCGGGTACATGATCTGCTCGGCGACCGGGTCGGAGACGCCGCTGCCGCCAGCGCCCTGCAGCACCGGCAATGCCACCCACTCCCCGATCATCGGCACGTGGCCGGCCCGGAAGATCGGCCAGGCCGCTTCCTCCAGGCGTGCAAGGTTCCGGGCGAGCAGCTCGGGGTCGTCGCCGGTGCCGGAGCGGTAGGGGCCGGCGATCAGGACGAGCATAGGTTTGGTCATGAGCTCACCGTATCGTGCAAGAATCGGCATGAACAAGGAGAATCGTGCATGCTTGCCGCCCAGCGCCGTGACCTGCTGCTCGCCCGGCTGCGTGCCGACGGCCGGCTCGTAGCGAAGGACCTGGCCCGCGAGCTCGAGCTCTCGGAGGACAGCATCCGGCGCGACCTGCGGGATCTCGCCGCCGCCGGGCTCTGCCAGCGGGTCTACGGCGGCGCACTGCCCGCCTCGCCGGCCATCGCCGACCTCGCCGCGCGCACGTCGATCAGCGTGTCGAGCAAGCGGTCCGTGGCGGAGTGCGCCGCGAGCCTGGTCCGGCCCGGCTCGACCGTGATCATCGACGGCGGCACCACGGCGCTGGCCGTCGCTCGCGCGCTCGCCCCCGACCTGCGGGCCACCGTGGTCACCCACAGCCCCGTGGTCGCGGCCGAACTGGTCGAGCACGCCGAGGTCGAGGTGGTGATCATCGGTGGCCGGCTGTTCAAGCACTCGGGGGTGACCTCGGGCGCGGCCGCCGCCGAGGCCGCCGAGCGGGTACATGCCGACCTGTTCCTGATGGGCGTCACCGGCGTGCACCCCGACGCCGGGCTGACCACAGGCGACGCCGACGAGGCCGCCATGAAGCGCATCCTCGCCGGTCGCGCGGCGGACACCTACGTGCTGGCCTCGGCGGAGAAGCTCGGCGCCGCGTCCCGGTTCACCGTGCTGCCGCTCACCGAGGTCGCCGGCATCATCACCGACGGCGACACTCCCGGGCCCGACGACGCCCTCGGCGACACCCCCGGCAGCGAGCCCACCGACGGGACCGCCGACGCGACCGAGGCCACGATCCGGGCACTTGTCGAGCGCGGCGTCCCCGTGCTGAGCACCCGCGAGTGGCGAGTGGAGTCCTGACCCAACTCGCCACTCACGGCGTACCGGGCCCGGTCAGGACTCGGTGGTGATCAGGAAGACGGGGTAGCCGGGGGCGATGCGCAGCAGGTCGGCGTCGGAGGCGTCGGCGCCGACCCCGTCGAAGAACACGCCGACCTCGAACTTCCAGCGCTTGAGGTAGTCGCGCAGCACCGGTGCCTTGTCGGAGTCCGCCAGCTCGGTGGCCCGGAAGGCCTGCACCCGGCGGCCGACGGCGAGCTCGCCGGTGCCGATCGCGCGCAGGTTGCGCACCCACTGGGTGTGACCGCGCGGGGCGACCAGGTACTGCTGGCCCTCGTGCGTCAGCAGGTTGACCGGGGTGCTGCGCCACTCGCCGGTCTTGCGGCCGCGCACGCGCAGCACCCGCGAGCCCCAGACGCTCAGACCGCGCCGGGTCAGCCCTGCGACGATCCGGTTGAACAGCTCGGTGGAGTAGCTCGGCTGGACGTAGCGGGTGTCGGTGCTGATGGCACTACCTTCCCTTCGCACGGTGGATCCCGGCAGGGAGCGCTTGTGGTGCTTGTCCCTTGAGGACTGTCATGAGACGGCGCCCCTGCCGGGTTCCGGTGAAGGCCTGACGTCCAGGAGGGTGTGGTCCCGC
>DATAYB010000030.1:0-1649 GCA_036272795.1 Pseudonocardia sp. | reverse complement strand
CTACTGCGACGACCAGCTGGTGCTGCGCGGCCAGGCGAACCGGCTGGTCGTGACGCCGGTGGCACCGACCGGGGTGGACGTGCGGGCGTCCAGGGTCGGGCTGCTCGGCCTGGTGGGGCGCCGCACGAACGCCGCACTGGGACGCGCGGTGCAGATCGGCTGCCTCGCCACAACAGTGCTGGTCGACGGCGTGCCGCACCCCCGCCCGGTGACACGCTGGACCTGGTACAAACACACCGAAGACCTCCGCCTGATCCGAGGCCTCCCCTAACGCTGCCCCGAGCTGACCGCCGCACTCGGGCTGGCCACCGCCACCCAGGCTCGCACGCGTGGCGCGCCGACAGGGGCGCACCGCCGCAACTCCCGACTTGTCGTGTCCATTTCCCCCGACAAGTGCCACTTGTCGTGCCTTTTTCCCACGACAAGTCGAACGGTGGAAGGGCCGCCCGCTCAGTCCGCCACGCCCCCGCCCGCCCCGGAGCCCGCGCCCGCGTTGGTGTCCGGGCGGACCGTCCAGACGAACCACTGGAAGTCCGGCAGTACCGCCTGGAACTGGGCGGCGCTCGCCGTGAGCACCAGGCGGACGACGGCGCGGCGGGAAGGCACCGCGACGTCGAGCATCGACAGGTACACCTGGGACTGGACGAGCTCGCGCGGTTCGCCGTTGACCAGCGCGCGGAGGGTGAGCGTCTGAGTCAGGCCCGGTGCGTCGCCGGCGCCGACCTCGGAGCGGTCGGCGAGCGTGACGTCGGCGCCGCCGTCGCGCAGCGTGCCGATCGAGGCGTCGGCCAGCGAGGCGAGCGAAGCGTCGGCGGTGTCCAGCTCGCCGTCGATGGTGATGTTGGCGGTGAAGCCGGCGTCCGGGTGCGGGTGCAGCCCGACGAACGCGACGCCGGGGGCGCCCACCTCGTCGGGCGGGGCCGGCCTCCACCCCTCGGGCAGCCGGAACTCGATCGGCGTTGGCAGCGTGTTGGCCACGGTGACGTGCTCCAATCCGGGTGCGTGCAGGTCAGGGGCTGAGGAACTTGCCGATGTTGCCGACGGAGCGTTCAAAATTGTCCGTCACGCCGCCGACCACGTCACCGACCGCATGGCCCGCGTCCTCGGCGGCGTGCCCGACGGCCTGCACACCTGCACCGACGGCCTGTGCTCCGGCCCCGACGGCGTCCGCCGCGTCCCGGGCGGTCTGCTCGACCTGCGCCGGGTCGACGGTCACCTCGAAGCCGACCTTGCCGCCCAGCCCCAGCGCGGCGCCTGCGGACCCACCGAGGTGGAACTTCCCGTCCTCGCCGCGCTCGAAACCGAACTTGGCCTCGGCGCCGGCACCCACCCAGCCCTCGGCGGTCGCACCCACGGCGATGCCGCCGAGCTCGGCGCCCCCGGCGACCTTGCCCCTGATGCCGGCAAAGGCGCCGGCATTCGCCACCACAGCGTTCGGGCCGATCTTCACCCCGGCGCTGGCATCGAGCCCGGCACTGCCGGCGGCGCGTCCGTAGAGCCCGAGCTACCCGTAGTCGACGTGGCCCTCCACCGAGGCGCGGGCGGCGGCGGACACCTCGGCCTTGGCGACCAGCCCTTCCCTGCCGACCGACGCGAGCGCGGTGGCCTGGGCGCCGACGTCGAACCCGCCCTTGCCGCTCAGCGTGAGA
>DATAYB010000029.1:0-7234 GCA_036272795.1 Pseudonocardia sp. | reverse complement strand
CGCCCGGCGCCCTCCGCCCGGTAGTCCGCCCTGCGCACCAGCCTCAGGTCCTCGTCGCGGCCGGCGCCGCCGAGTGCGTCGCGGTAGCCGGCGAGGCGGTCGTCGGCGGTGGGTACGCCGGCCGGCCCGGAGACGCAGCCGATGTGCCGGTACCCGCCTCGGATCAGGTGCGCGGTGGCCTCGGCGGCGGCGAGGCGGGTGTTGACGAGCACCTGGTCGACGCCGGGCAGGGGGCGGTCGACGGCCACCACCGGGGTGCCCCGGGCGCGCAGTGCGCCGACGTCGGTGCCCGCGGCGGTCGGGGAGAGCACAACGCCGGCCATCCGCTCCTCGACCGCGACACCCAGGTACCGGCGTTCCTTGTCCAGCTGCTCGTCGGAGTTGCACAGCACCACGGAGTAGCCGGCGGCCATCGCCACGTCCTCCACGCCGCGCGCGACGGCGGTGAAGAACGGGTTCTCCACGTCCGAGATGATCAGCGCGAGTACCGCCGTCTTGCGCTTGCGGAGACTGCGGGCGAGGCCGTTCGGCTGGTAGCCGAGCTCGGCGGCGGCGGCGCGCACCCGGGCGGCGAGTCCGGGGTCGACGGTCGAGTTGCCGTTCAGCGTGCGCGACACGGTCGCGACCGACACCCTGGCCCGGGCGGCAACGTCGCTGATGGTGGCCATGTGGGTCGCCTCTCTCCGGGCGCGCCACGGCACCGTGCGCCACCCCACCGCGCAGGATAGCCGTCCTCAGTAAACGATTACCCGCGGAGTGATAGACGCCGAGGCAGACGCCCACGCACCCGAGCCGACCGTAGGCGCGCCTGAGTCGATCGCGGGCGTGCCCGGGCCGACAGCCGGCGTGCCCGGACCGGCCGGGGGCGTGCCCGGACCGGCCGGGGGCGTGCCCGGGCCGGCCGGGGGCGTGCCCGGGCCGACCGAGGGCGCACGCGAGCCGACCGAGGGCGCACGCGAGCCGACCGAGGGCGAGCGGGGTCGGCGCGGCGAGCCGGCCTCCTGTTACCCAACTCCACAGGAGGCAGCTTTTTCGCGCTCAGTACCTGCCTGGTGTGCAGCTCGGTAACAGGAGACCGTCGGGGCGCACGATTTCTTGATCATCAGGACGGCAGGGCTATTTGATCAAGCTGCCAGCAGCCTTCCGGTCCTGATGATCACGGGAACAGCGCCCGGTACCCGCGCGCTCGGAACCTGCCTGGTGTGGAGTTCGGTAACAGCAGGCTGGGCCGTTCGGGCCTTGCCGTCAGGGGAGTGGCTTCGTGAAGAAGACGCGGCGGTAGCCGTCCTGGACGGCCCGGTGCGTCTCGCGGTAGCCGCGCCGGGGGTAGTAGGCGACGTTCTCGGACATCATCTCGTTGGTATAGAGGCGCAGCTCGGGCAGACCGAGCTCCCGGGCCCGGTCCTCGGCCACGGCCAGCAGTCGGCGGCCGATCCCCAGACCCTGGCTGGCCGGGTGGACGGCGACGTTCTCGACCAGCAGGTGATCAGCGGCCTGATCGAGCACGACAAAGCCGACGAGTTGGCCGGCGTGCTCGGCGACCCAGGTGCGTCCGTGGCGCACGACGCCCGGGTAGTCGGCCAACATCGGCGCGGGTTTCTTGCCGATCCGCGATACGTAGGTCTCGTACGCCGCGTCGGCGAGCCGCGCCATTGCGTCGGCGTCCGCGACCGTGGCCGGCCGCATCGAGACGCCGGCCGAGGGTGCCGCGCCACGTCGTTCACTCCCGTCCATGATGCCGAGTCTGCCCGGGCCCGCCTGTTGTTACCGAACTGCACACCAGGCAGGTTTTTCGCGCTCAGAACCTGCCTCCTGTGGAGTTCGGTAACGGGACGCCGACGCCGGCCGCCCACGCGGCCCCGGCGCCGGCCGCCCCCGCCGCCCTGGCGCCGGGCGCCCACGCCGACGTCGGCCGGGCGCGGGGTCAGCGGGCCAGCTTCTCGTCGGACGTGGCGAAGTGGGCGAGGGTGCCGGCGATCGCGCGCAGGTAGTGGGTGAGCACGACGCGGTTGATGTTCTCCAGCCGGTCGCATGCCGAGTGGTAGCAGCGGTCGTACACCTCGGCGGCCTGGCCGCCCCAGGCCGACGCCTGCTCCTCGGTCTTCTTCTTGCGGTCGCCGTTCTCCGCGCCGCCGGAGGGGATGCCCGCCTTGACGAATGGGGCCTCGTCGTCGCCGACGAACTCGATGGTCTCCGCGGTCACACCGGTCTGTTTCAGCTGGTCGGCGAGCACCTTGGCGATCGTGGCCGACCCTTCGGGGCCGGTCGCCGACCTGTCGTCCCCCTGCCCGCCCTGCACCAAGTAGCCCCCGTTCGGCGAGGCGACCATGTCGACGTTCAGGTAGAGCAGGATCTTCTGGCGGTCGGCCTTGGACAGGCTCTTGACGTAGGCGGCCGAGCCCAGCGCCCCTTCCTCCTCCGAGCCGAAGAAGGCGAACCGCACGGTGTTGCGGGTCTGCGTCGTGGCGCCCAGCTGGTTGGCGATCTCCAGCAGCGCGGCCACCCCGGAGCCGTCGTCGACGATGCCGGGGCCCTTCGTGACGGAGTCCAGGTGTGCACCGATCATGACGACGTGGTCGGGGTCCCCGCCGTGCGACTGGGCGATCACGTTGCGCAGCGTGGCTCCACTGCTGCGGGTGCCGTCGCCGTGGCTGCCGCTATCGCTGTCCTCGCCCGACGCCTCGTAGGTAGGCGTGCTCACGTCGTAGCCGGCCTTGCGCAGCGCTCCGACGACGTACTCGACGCTCGCGTCGTAACCCGGGCTCGGGGCGGCCCGGTTGCCGCCGTGCTGGTCGGCGATCTGCTGCAGTGCCTGGAGGTGGGTGAACGCCCCGGTGTCGGTCACGGCGCTCGCCAGCTTGCCCACGAGTGGGCTGTCCGCCGCCGGGGCGGTCGACCCGCCGGACCCCGGGAGCTTGGCGCCGCAACCGGACAGCAGCACGAAGGCGATGACGACGAGCGCGAGTTCGCCACGGACCGGGACTGCGGACAGCATGTGCCCAGAGTGCCGGCTGTGCCGGGGTGGCACCAAGGGGATACCCCCCAGACGGGGACAGGGGGTCAACCCTCGAGCGACGCTCAGTACACGGGCCGCACCGGGTCGCCGGCGAGGGCGCGCGTCCACGCCGGTACCGGCGGCGTGTGGTCGATCATGTGCGGCACGTCGACGTCGATATAGACGGGCTGGCGGGCGCGCAGCGCGTCGTCGATGGCGGCCTTGACCTCGCCGAGGTCGGTCGCGTGCAGGCCGTGCAGTCCGGAAGCGCGCGCCACGGCGGCGGCGTCCACGGTGCCCGGGTCGACGCCGAAGTACCGCCGCTCGCTGTAGAGGTGCTGCAGCATCTTGATCCAGCCCATGCTGTGATTCGTGAACTGGATGAACACGATCGGCAGGTTGAAGCGCGCGACGGTCTCCAGCTCGCCGCACGACATGTTGAAGCTGCCGTCGGCGGTGAGGGCGAGCACCGGCTGGCCGGTGGCGAACGCGACACCGATCGCGGCGGGGATGGCGTACCCCATCGGGCCGTGGCCGCGCGGGACGAGCACGTCGCGGCCGGCGCGGGGGCAGCGCCAGTAGGCCGCGACGTTCGGGGTGGGAGTGCCCGGGTCGGCGACCACGTGCACCGGGCCCATCAGCTCCTGCGCCAGGCGGATGACCTCGGCGGGCAGCAGCTGGCCGTCGGTCACCCGCGCCGGCTGCGTGGCGCCGGCAGCACAGCGCACCCGGTCACGGTCGAGCCGTTCGTGCAGCCGTGCGGTGCGGCCCGGCGCGCCCGGCAGGACGGCGCCCGACAGCGCGGCGAGCACCCGGTCGGCGTCCCCGGCCAGCACCAGTGCGCCGGGGTAGTTGCGGCCGGCCCGCGCCGGGTCGATGTCGATGCCGATCACCGTGGCGCCGTCGCGCCGGGGGCCGGTGTAGCCGTTGGTGTCGGTGGCGTTGACGCGGGTGCCGACGAGCAGTACGACGTCGGCCTCGGCGAGGTAGGCGTTGACGTGGTCGGCGCCGCCGTTGTTGCCGGCGACACCGAGGCTCCACGTGGAGTCGTCGGCGATCGCGCCCTTGCCGTGGATCGTCGTGGCCACCGGGATGCCGGCGGTGTCGCTGAGCCGGCGCAGGCTCCCCGTGGCCCGCGACAGGTGCACCCCGGAGCCGGCGAGGATGGCCGGCGCCTGCGCGGCGTCCAGCAACCGCGCCGCCCGGCGGACGTCGGCGTCCGGCGCGGCGGACCGCACGCGGGGGAGCAGGGCGGCGCCGTGGAACAGGCGCAGGTCCGCCCCGGGCACGCTCACCCGCTGCTCGAGCACATCCTCCGGAATGATCACCGCCGCCGGCGAGGGGCGGCCGGTCGTGATCTCCTCCAGTGCCCTGGCCAGCGCGGCGGGGATGTCGGCCGCGTCCTCCACCGTGGTCCGCCACTTCGTGACGGCGGTGAACAGCGCCTCCTGGTCGATCTCGGTGAGCGCCCCAGTACCCCGGCTGGCGCGGTGGATGTCGGAGGTCACCAGCAGCACCGGTACCGACGATGCGAACGCCTCACCCAGCCCGCCGACGACGTAGGTCGTGCCGCCCCCGCTGGACACCTCGACGACGCCGACCGTGTTGCTCGCCCTGGCGTAGCCGTCGGCCATCGCGGCGGCGTGCCGCTCGTCGCGCGCCAGCACGTGCGTGATGTCGGCGGTGCGGTGGTAGAGGGCGTCGTAGAGCACCACCCCGGTGTCGCCTGGCACGCCGAACAGCCGCTCGATACCGGCGCGGACCAGGCACTCGACGACCAGGTCGGCGCCACGGCCGGTGAACTGCATGACTTCCTCCATCAGAAGCGGACACCTTCGACGACCAGCTCGCGCTCGGCGAAGCGGGCCAGCCGCAGCGCGCCGAGGTCGATCGACGGCCGGCCGTCGAGCAGCCAGCCGCACACCTGCTGGCCGACGGCCGGGGACTGCATGAACCCGTGCCCCGAGAAGCCGACGGCCGTCCACAGCCCCGGGACGGCAGGGACGGGCCCGACGATCGCGTGGTCGTCCGGGGTCATCTCCCGCAGCCCCGCCCAACCCCGGGTGATCGACGCGTCCGCCATCGCCGGGATGCGGTGCACCAGCGCCTCGATCAGCGGCCCGGTCAGCGACCAGTCCACCTCGGTGTCGGTGCCCTCCGGGACGTCCCGGTCGTTGCCGCCGACGACCTCGGAGTGCAGGTAGGCGCCGCTGGACAGGTCGACGGTCAGGGGCAGGTCGCGGGTCAGCCACGGCAGCGGGGCGATGGCGAAGGCCTGCCGGCGGTGCGGGGAGACGGGCAGCTCGACCCCGGCGAGCTGTCCGGTCCGGCGCGCCCCCGGGCCGGTCGCGATCAGCACGACCTCGGCGTCGAACCGCTGTCCGGTGGCGGTGCGGACGCCGCGCACAGCCCCGTCCACCAGCTCGATGTCGGTGACCTCGGTGTGCTGCAGGATCCGTGCGCCCCGTGCTCTGGCCGCGTGCGCGAACCCCTGCACGGCGTCGTTGGGGGAGGCCGAGCCGTCGGTCGCGCAGTAGGCCGCGCCGAGCAGGTCGGTGACCCGGATCCGGGGGTTGATCGTCAGGACCTCGTCGGGGGTGAGCAGCTCGGTGGGCACCCCGTTGCGGCGCTGCATCTCCGCCGCCGCCCGGAAGGCATCCCTGTGCTGCTCGGTGGAGAGCAGGAACAGGTACCCGTGCTGGCGGAAGTCCAGCGGGTGGCCGGTGTGCTCGGCGAACCGGGTGAAGAACTCGACGGAGTCGCGCACCATCCGCACGTTCACCTCCGAGGTGAACTGCTGGCGGATGCCCCCGGTGGCGCGCGCGGTGGTGCCCTCGCCGACGAGGTCGCGCTCCAGCACCGTGACCTCGGGATAGCCGGCCTCGGCGAGGTGGAACGCGATGGAGAGGCCGACCACGCCGCCACCGATGATCACGACGGGACCGCCGGTGAGCACGGGCACCGCGCCGTCGCCGCTGGGCGGGGTCACCGCGCCACCCCCGCCCGCACCCAGTCGACCAGCGTCAACGCGTCCCACACCGGCCGGTCGGTCACCGCGCGCACCGCGTCGGAGTACGGCGGCAGGTTGGTGCACTCGAAGACGAACGCCCCGATGTCCGGGTGGTCGGCGAGCGCGGCGGTGGCGGCCGCGACGACCTCCGACTCGGCCACCGCCACGTCCAGCTCGCGGTGCTCGCCGAGGATCATCGGGTAGAAGTGCGCCGTGTGCTCGAGGCCGGCCAGCACCACGCGTTTGCGCAGCTCGGCGGTGATGCCCACGGCGGCGAGGTGCTCGTCGCTCAGTGTCGCGGCGTTCACGGTGAGCACACAGACGGCGCTCGACTCCGGCAGCATCGCCAGCACCTGCGGCACCTGCAGCAGGCTCGACGTGGCCACGGGCACCGCGACCCGCTCCACGAGCTCGCGCTGGAACAGGGCGAGGAAACCGCAGCACGTCGTCACCGCGCGCACCCCGAGCCCCACCAGCCGCGTGCCCGCCGCCGCGACCTCACCGAGCAGCCCGGCCGCCCGCCGCTCCACGACCAGGGCGGTGTCCGCCCCGGGGCAGGTCTCGAAGGCCACCGGGTAGGCGTAGCTGCGGGCGTTGCCCAGGTCGCCGGGCGGGCGGGGCAGGGTGTTGGCCAACATGACCACGCCGACGTCCACGCCGGTCACCCGGGAACGCGCTCGCAGCAAGGCTCCTCCAGTCAGCTCTGCTTCGTCCGTCAGCTCGGCGCGGTCTGTCAACCAGCTCAGTCCTTCAGCTCGCCGAGGTGGTTGTCGCGCAGTAGCAGCGCGCAGACCGCCGAGATCACGCAGCCGCCGATGACGTAGAGCGACACCGCCCTCGTCGTGCCGGTGGCGCTGATCAGCGCGGTGGCCACGATCGCCGCCGGCGCGCCCGAGATCGCGCTGCACACCTGATAGGCGAACGAGGCGCCGGTGTAGCGCACGCGGGTGGGGAAGTGCTCGGTGTACAGCGGACCGTGCAGCGAGCAGGCCGCCGAGTGCCCGACGCCGAGGCCGATCGCCAGCGCGACCCAGATCAGCACCTTCTGGTGGGTGTCGGCGAGCCAGAAGAACGGGAACGCGTACAGCGCCAGGAACACCGCCGAGAACAGGTAGACCGGCCGCCGGCCGACCCGGTCGGACAGGATGGCGAAGCCGGGCATGGTGATGAACTCGGCGGCCGCCGCGATCAGCACGCCGGTCAGCGCCCAGCCGCGGGGCAGGTGCAGC
>DATAYB010000028.1:0-2575 GCA_036272795.1 Pseudonocardia sp. | reverse complement strand
GTCGTACCGGGTGATCGTGGAGCGGCGCCTCGATGGTGCGGTCGTCGCGGAGGCCACCGTGAAGGTGATCGTGGACGGCGAGCGGGTGATCGCCACCAAGGAGGGCAACGGCCCGATCAACGCGCTGGACGCGGCCCTGCGAGCGGCGCTGGCCCCGTCCTGCCCGTGGCTGGACGGGGTCGAGCTGGCCGACTTCAAGGTGCGCATCCTCAGCCCCCGGCACAGCTCCGGGCACGGCACCGACGCCGTCACCAGGGTGCTGCTGGAGAGCGCCGACCGCTCCGACGAGCTCGCCAGCACGTGGACCACGGTCGGCGTGCACGGCAACGTCGTGGAGGCGTCCTGGTTGGCCATGGTGGACGCCCTCACCTACGCGTCGCTACGGCACGGTGCGGTCGGTGCCGAGGTCCCCGCCGCGCGCGACGCCGCAGACCGCGGCGCTGCCGACACCGTGGCCGCCGCGCGCTGAGCCCGAGCTGCCGCACGCTGGGCCAGTGGCTGCCGCGCTGGGCGCGCGCTGCCGCGCTGGGCCGAGGGGCATGCCGTTCCCTCGGCCCCGCGAGCTCCTACTCCGCTGTGGAGCTTGCCGGCCGCGGCCTGCGGCGGGCCCACTTGGGAGCGTGTTCCGGCAGTGGTCCGATCGCCACCAGTGAGCCCGGGATGGCCTGCAGCAGCGGGTGCCGGCCGAGGATCCGCATGGTGCGCGGCAGCTCGGTCGGTTTCGGCCGGCCGGCGGGGTCGGCGGCGAGCTGTGGGCCGAGCACGAGCTTGTGCGCCAGCCGCTGGCCGCCCTGGATCAGGGCGGTGGGCCAGCTCCGGCGCCGCTGCACGCGCTTGAGCATGGCCGGCGTGATCGGCTCCCCGGAGCGAAGCGGCTCGGCGAGCAGGCGGGCGGTGGCGACGGCGTCGGCGACCGCCAGGTTGATACCGACCCCGCCGACTGGGGACATGGCGTGCGCCGCGTCGCCGATCAGCAGCATGCCCTCGGCCCACCACCGGCGCATCCGGTCGACCTTCACGTCCAACAGCTTCACGTCGTCCCAGCCACGTACCGCGTCGAGCCGGTCCGAGGTCCACGGCAGCAGCCCGGAGATCTCGTCCCGCAGCCCCTGGATGCCGGCGCCGCGCAGGTCCCGGTCGGCGCCCTTGCGGATCAGGTAGGCGACCTGCCAGTAGTCGCCCCGATCCAGCATCACCACGAGGTGGCCGAGGGAGAACCGGCCCACGTTGCCGGCCGGGTCGCCCTGCCGGCGCGGCAGCCGGAACCACCACACGTCGACCGGCGCCCCGAACGTGCGCGGCGCCACGCCGGCGGACTCGCGCACCGTCGACGCGCGCCCGTCGCAGCCGACGGTCAGTGCGGCGCGCAGCTCGTGCTCGCCGCCCGGCGTGCTGGCGGTCGTCTCGCGGGACTTGTCGGCAGTCTTGTCGCGGGACTTGTCGACTGTCGTGGTGGCCGACTTCTCGCCGGTCGTGGTGGGGCTGTCGGTGTTGTTGTCGGGGGAGCGGTCGCGGTAGCGCACCCCCACGACCCGGCCGTGCTCCCTCAGCAGCCCGGTGACCTCGGCGTTGCGCAGCAGGGTGAAGCTCGACTCACGCTCGGCCGCGCTGGCCAGCAGCTCGAGGAAGTCCCACTGCGGCACCAGCGCGATGTGCTTGTGCCGGCCGGGGATCCGGCTCAGCCCGAGGTCGACCGCGCCGGCGTCCATCTCGACGCTGATCTTGTCGACCAGCTGGTGAGGCAGGGCCGCGAACTCCTCGCCGAGGCCGAGCTCGTCCAGCAGGGTCAGCGTCGAGGCGTGCACGGTGTCGCCTCGGAAGTCACGCAGGAAGTCGGCGTGCTTCTCCAACACGGTGACCCGGACCCCGGCCCTGGCCAGCAGCAGCCCCAGCACCATGCCGGCGGGCCCGCCCCCGGCGACGATGCATCCCGAATCGGTCACGTGTGCCTCCATCCTTTAATTCAAAGAATGTTGAATATACCCATCTTGGCCGCCGAGTGAGATGTGGTCAAGCTCGCACACTGCGACAGAGATCACTGTGGTGATGGTCCGGAGTCCCGTGCAATTCGATCGGGGGAATGTCTGCCATGCGGGGCGAAGAATGAGCCGGGCGTGGAATTGCCGACGCCCGCCGCGGGTGTCGGACCAATTGCGCAAACCGACTCGGCTGCGTTGACCGGCGGATATGGCCCGCGAGTCCGCGTGATTGCGGACACGGTGCGGCGAGTCCCGCCGGGGACCCCTGCTGGACCGGCGGCGGGGGACCGTCGGTGGCGAGCGGGCCTGAGCTGGGTCCGCCCACGGGGGTCCGGGGGTGGCAGGTCGTTGTTGTCGCGGATGCGTTCGGTGGTGTGTGACCTGCACGGACGCCCTCTCGGGCCACTTGCTCCCTGTGACTGGTGGGCGCGTGTCGGCCCCGTGGCCGGAGGCGGTTTGAGACGCCTGCGCCGGGTCAGCTAGGATCTACTCCAGCACGGAACACCGGCGACGGTGCTCCACAGCAATTGGGGTATGGTGTAATCGGCAGCACGACTGATTCTGGTTCAGTTAGTCTAGGTTCGAGTCCTGGTACC
>DATAYB010000027.1:0-4960 GCA_036272795.1 Pseudonocardia sp. | reverse complement strand
AGATCCCGCCTCGCTCGTCCCCGCCCGCCACGTGCGCGTAGGCGACCCGCTCCAGCGGCAGCCGGTCGAGCAGGTCGGCCGGGTCGGTGCCGCGGTTGCGGGCGTTGGCGTAGCAGTTGGCCACGTCCAGCAGCAGATACGCGTCGGTCTGTTCGAGCAGCTCGGTGAGGAAGTCGGCCTCGGTCAGCTCGTCGTCCGGCCAGTCGAACAGGGCGGCGATCGGCTCCAGCGCGAGCGGGGCCTCCAGCTCGGCTCGGAGGGTGCGCACGTTGCGGACCAGTACGCGCAGCGCCTCCCTGGTACGGGGGACCGGCAGCAGGTGGCCGGCCTCCAGCCCGCCCGCCCTGACGAAGGCCACGTGCTCGCTGGCCACCGGTGCCTCGAGCGCGGCGGCCACGGAGGCGAAGTGGTGCACGCGGTGCGGATCCAGTGGTTCGGCGCCGCCCAGGGACAGCCGCGTGCCGTGCGGCACCACCGTGACCCCTCGGCTGCGCAGTGCCGCGAGCGGTGCGGGCAAGACGCCGTCGTGGCGCAGCGCCTCGGCCACCACTTCGCAGAACCGCAGCCCCGGCAGATCCGCGAGCAGGCCGGCGATCTCGGGCCGCCAGCCGATGCCGAGCCCGAGCTGGGGAAGTACGTCCGTCGTCCGCATGGTCATCCTCCACACCCGCCGCCACCACAGCTGCTCCCGCCGCCGCAGCTACTTCCTCCACCGCAGCAGCTGCCGCTGTTACAGCTGCCCCAGCCCACCAAGCCGCCCCAGCTGCTCCCGCTCCCGCCGCCGCGGCCGCTCCCGCCGCCCGAGGAGCTGCTGATCCAGCTCGACCACAAGGACGACCGGTGCCAACCGGACCCGTCGTCGAGCGGACCGCCGGTCCACCGCCTGGCCGCCGTCAGCGTGCTGGCGAACGCGGGGTCCGCCGCCCAGATCGCGCCGGCGCCGAACACCGCGACACCGATCGCGGCCGCGGCCGGCCCGTTCGCCACCCAGTCCGGGCGCAGCTCGGGGTCCAGGTGGGCGTACCCGACGCGTAGCTGGTGCAGCGCGGCGTCGCCGGCCGGGGTGCGGCGCGGCAGGAACCGGTGCCACAGCACCACGCCCGCCCCGGCGAGCACGAGCACCGGGATGAGGAAGCCGACTGGGCGGCCGTTGCCGATCCCGGCGACCAGCCGCCACACCGCCACCGCGAACAGCGCGACCAGTGCCAGCCCCCAGTACCGCAGCCGCCTCCGGTTCGCGGCGCTGACCAGCAGGCCTACCCGGACCAGCTCGTCGGACAGTTCCCGCACCGCGGCGCGGACCGCTGGGTTGGACTTCAGCCGGGAGTACGGTGCCGGGCGGCGGGTGACCGCCAGGATCGCCCGTTCCATCAGCCACCGCGGCTTGGGCGGCCTTGGCTTGACGCCGGAAGCCGGCACCGTGCCCCGGCTGGCGCCGAGCAGGCCACTCGTGAGCAGCGCGCTCTCGGCGGCGAGCACGGCCAGCCTGGGGCCACCGTTGAGGAACGCGACCAGGTACGGGTCGCCCGTGGGCCCGACAAGCTGGGCCTTGTCCAGCTGGGCCCTGTCGAACTTGGCGAGGAACGTCTGGCTCTGCCGGGTCCCGGCCGACGCGCCGAGGCTGCCGGCGGTGCGGCGGGCGCGCAGGGCGCCGACGCACAGCCCGGCGCCGACCATCAGGTAGCCCACCAGGAACGCGGGCCCGCTGATCCCCCAGGTGTCGTCACCCTGGGCCAGGATCGCTGTGTTCATCGGTACGCCCCCTCCTGCCTGTCCTGCTCGACCGGCAGAGCCGTACTTCGGGAGTGTGAGAAGTGACAACACCCCAGGCCAGCGCATTAACCAGGACTTGAGCTTCCGAGGGGAAACATTTGAGGTTCCGGCGGTTGCCGGGCGCCGTGGTGGCCTGTCTCAGCCGGTCACGAGGCCCGACGCCGCCTTGGCGATCTCCAGCTCGCCGGCGAACGCGGGGTCGGCCGCCCAGATGGCGCCGATGCCGAACACCGCGACGCTGAGCGCGGCGGCGGCGGGCCCGATGGCGGCCCAGTCCGGGTGCAGTGCGGGGGCCAGGTGGGCGTGCTCGTCGCGCAGCCCGGCCAGCGCTGCGTCCGAGGCCGGGGTGCGTCGGGGCAGCCGCAGGTACCACAGCACCGTGCCCGCCCCGGCGAGCAGCGTCGGTGGGACCAGGAACCCGACCGGGTGCCCGGTGCCGATCCCGTCGACCAGTCGCCACACACCGAGCGCGAACAGCCCGAACAACGCCAGCCCCCAGAGCCGCAGCCGGTCCCGACGCTGCTCGCTGACCAGTAGCCGGTGCCGGACCAGCTCGTCGGACAGAGCACGCAGCGCTGTGTTGACCTCCGGGTCGGACTGCAGCCGGGAGTACGGCACCGGGCGGTCGGTGGTGCCCAGGATCGCCAGCTCGAGCGGCCACTGGGGGCCGGCGGTCGGGCGGGGCCCCGCCACCGGCACGGGAGCGCCGGAGCCCTCGCCGAGCAGTCCGTACGCGCGCAGTGCGCTCTGCCCGCCGAGCACGGCCAGCTTGGAGCCGCCGTTGAGAAAGGCGACCAGGTAGGGGTCGGCACCGGGACCGCCGGGCGGCGCGGTGAACCTGTTGGTGAACTCCCGGCCGTGCCGGCCGTGGGCACTGGTGCCGACGGCGCCGGTGGCGCGGCGGGTGCGCAGCGCGGCGATGGCCAGCGCTGTGCCGACTATCAGGTAGCCGCCCAGGAACGCGGGCCCGCTGATCCCCCAGGTGTCGCCACCCTGGGCGAGGATCACAGTGCTCATCGGTACGCCCCCTTCCACCCGTCGTGCTCGACCGGCAGAGCCGTACTTCGGGAGTGTGGGTCGCGGCACCGCCCCTGGCGAGCGCATTAACCAGGACTTGAGCTTCCGGGGGCAAACATTTGAGGTTCCGGCGGTCGCCGGGCCGCCCGGGGGCCCGTCTCAGCCGGTCGCGCGGCTCCGAGTCGAGGCCGGGGTGGGCGCGGACTACTGTCCTGGTCAGCGCGAAGGCGGGGGGGTCGGCATGGCGGGCAAGGCACCGCACGGCGCCGTGCTGGCGATCGTGGCCGCCCTGCTGGTTGTGCTGGCCGGGTGCACCTCGTCGGGCGCCGCGCCGAGCTCGGTGGCCGCCCCACCGACGATCCCCGCCCCTTCGGTGACCACGCCCGACGGCTACCAGGTCATGCTCGACCAGACCAACGCCCAGCTCGCCGCCGCCCTCGCCGAGATCGGCCGCGCGCCCACGCTCGCGGTGCTGGACCAGTCCGTGCTCTCCGCCGCCGGGGTGGCCAGCGCCGCCAGCGAGCGGCTGACCACGAGCGGGCCGGTGCCGGCCACCGTCTCCGGGGACAACGCCGCGCTGGCCGCCGGGTTGCGCCAGTTCGGCCGTGAGCTGGCCTACCTGAGCCAGCAGGTCGACCTGCACGCCATCTGCGCCGGCCCGGTGGCGCTCACGGCCATCAGCACGGCGCCGAGCATGCCCGGCCTGCGCGCGGTCGCCACGTCGCTGGGCACCCTGCGTACCGACCGGCCGGCGTTCCGCTGGGGTGCCGCGCTGCCCGCCGCCGCGAACTCGGTCGAGCACCGGCTGCGCAACGGACAGGTGCTGGTCGACCGGCGGGCCGGGACCACCGGCGACGGCGTGCTGCAGGTCAGGGACCAGGGCACCAAGGACGGCGTGGTGCTGCTGGCCAAGGGCGGCGCGCTGGTGGCCTCGATGGCGGTGACCGCCGGGCGGTCGGCCCAGCTGGCCGGAGTGCCCGACGGCGACTACGACCTCTTCTACACGATCGGGCGTGACTGGAACGGTCCGCTGGCGACGTTCAGCCGGCACTGCGAGTTCCACCGGTTCACCACGCCGACCACGTTCACGACCAGTGCGGTGTCCGGCGGGTCCGCCTACACCGTGCAGTCGATCGTGCTGAACACCGGGACCGACACCGCCAACCCCGACTCCCCGGTCGACCCCGGCGCCGAGCTAGGCCTCGCGCCCGGCGGCGCGGTCGACCCGATGCCGGGCAGCAACCCCGCGTCGGGCGGCGTTCCCGCACCCGACGGAGGTTCCGGACCGGGGCCCGGCCCCGGCGGTGCCACCGCTGACCCGGGCACCGCCGAGGTCGACCAGGACGCGCTACCCCGCTGACCGCACCTGGTTCTTGATGCGGGCCAGCATGGCGGCCATGCCGCGCAGCCTCAGCGGGCTCACCGCCGCGCCGAGCCCGAGCGCCAGGTAGAAGTCGTTCGGCACGGCCAGCACCTCCTCGGCCGACTGGCCGTCCAACCCGGTGTGCATGATCGACGCGAAGCCCCGGGTCGTCGGCGCCTCCGGGGGCGCGTCGAAGAACAGATGGACGGTCCGGTCCGCGTCCGGGGCCACCTCGACCGCCAGGAACAGCGGCGTCTGGCACTCGTGCACCTGCTCCATCCCGTCCCGGTGCCCGGCGTAGTGAGCTGGCAACGCTGGTAGCTCTTCGGACAGCTCCAGCAGCAGCTGCAGCCGGTCCTTCACCTCGAGCCCGGCGAAGTCGTCGACCAGCTCCGCCAGCTTCGGTGGCAGGGCAGCCGGCGCGGTCACTTCACCGAGCCCCGTTCGGTACCGGTCGCGATCGGCACCCGCACCGAGTTGCCCCACTCGGTCCAGCTGCCGTCGTAGTTGCGGACGTGACCGAAGCCGAGCAGGTGAGTGAGCACGAACCAGGTGTGGCTGGAGCGCTCGCCGATCCGGCAGTACGCGATCACGTCGTCGGACGGAGAGAGGCCCTGCTCCTGCTGGTAGATGGCCTCCAGCTCCTCGCGGCCCTTGAACGTGGCGTCCTCGGCGGCGGCCCTGGCCCACGGCACGCTGGCCGCGCCCGGGATGTGCCCGCCGCGCACCGCGCCCTCCTGCGGGTAGTCCGGCATGTGCAGCAGCTCGCCGGAGTACTCGCCGGGGGAGCGCACGTCGACCAGCGGC
>DATAYB010000026.1:0-9432 GCA_036272795.1 Pseudonocardia sp. | reverse complement strand
ATCCGCAAGGCCAAGTCGGACGCCAAGCGCTCGATGCGCTCGCCGGTGCGGACGGCCCAGGTGTTCGCACCCGCGGAGTCGCTGGACGCGGTGCGGGCGATCAGCGCCGATCTACGCGCCGCCGGCAACGTCCGGACGCTGTTGCTGGACCCGGCGCCGCAGCTGCGGGTCGACGTCACTCTGGAGGACGCCTAGATGATCAACTCCCCGGTGTTCGTGCGGCGAGGTGGGGTCGGTCGATCGTCACGGCCGGCGGCCGGGCGTTCCGCGTGAAGGCGGAGCGCTGTGTGGTGAAGGCGGAGTGTTGTGTGGCGGCAGCCACGCACTCCGGGGGAGCTCTGACTTCGGACGGCCCGCGGGCACTTCGCACGGCGTGCCTTCACTTCGCACAGTTTGCGGAGTATGCGAAGTGAACGCACGGCGTGCGAAGTGCCAGGAAGGTATGCGAAGTGGTGAGCGGTGATCGGGACGGCGTGCGCCGGTCGAGCCGCGTCAGGTGTCGCGGAGCACGGCCGTGGGGAGACGGCGGCCATCTGGGCGGCGATCTGGGCGGCCATGGCGGCCGCTGCCTCGGCCACGTCGCCACCCCGGACGGCGTCGGCGCCCTTGCGGTGCGCGAGCAGCGACTCCTCCGGCCGGCCGGGCCGGGCGAGCGACCCGATCCAGCTCTCCCGGCTCTCTCCGACACCCACAAGACGCCGCGTCGGAGCGACCGCTTGGAACTGAGCATCTAGTGGCCGAGGCACTGGACTTCTTCCTGGACGACGGGTCCGCCGCGCAGGTGATGGAGCTGCGGGCGCGGCTCGCGCTGGCCGGTGTGCCGGTGCCCGCCGCCGCGCCCTGCGTGCGGTTCGCCAGGGGCGCGGCGATCCCGCCGAAGGTGCGCGGCACGCTGGCCGAGGACCTGCGGCGCCTGGTGCTGCCCGAGATCTGGCTGGCCATGGTCGGCACCATCCTGACGGCCGAGCCGAGGCTGGTGCTGGCCGCCGTCGTGGACACCGAGCTACTGGCCGCCCACACGGGCGTGCACGACGCGCTGGCCGGCCGGGTGCGCGAGCCGTCGTCGGCCTACCTGCCCGGCTCGTGGCTGCCGCACTGCGTGCTGACCCGCGAACTGGCCGTCGACGCGCTGCCCGCCGCCCTGCAGACGCTGGACCCGGTGCGCCCGATCCGCGCCAAGATCAGCTCGATCGGCCTCACCGACACCCGCACCGGGCAGGTCATCCCGATAGTCCCGTGAGGAACTCGGTGACCAGCTCGCGGTAGCGCGCCGGCGCGTCGTCGTGCAGCAGGTGACCGGTGCCCGGGACGAGCACGTGCCGGGCACCGGGGATCAGCTCGGCCATCGTGGCCATCTGGGCGGACGCGATCGGCGACTCCTCGGCCTCCAGCAGCAGCGCCGGGCAGCGCACCCGCCGCACCGAGTCCCAGAAGTCGCGCTCGCCCCACTCGCCGGCGATCGCGGCGGCCATCGCGTGCTCGGTGAGCAGCCGGTAGCCGTCCGGGTCCTCCCGCACGCACTCGGCGAGGTAGTCACCGACGCTGGGCCTCGGCCAGCCGAACGCGTCGCGCACCGAGGCGATCGACTCGAACGTCGCCGGCATCGCCTCGAACCAGGACATCCACGGCGCCGCGGTGAGCCCCCGGTGATCGGGCGCCATGTCCTCCACGACGAGCGCGCTGACCAGGTCGGGGCGCGCGGCGGCCAGCTCCCAGCCGTGCAGCCCGCCCATCGAGTGGCCGATCACCACCGCAGGGCCGAGCCGCAGCTCCTCGACCACCTCGACGACGTCGCCGACGAACCGCTCGGTCGGCCACGGACCGGGGCTCGGGGTCGTCGTGTCGCCGTGCGCCCTGGCGTCGATCGCGACCACCCGCCCGTGGTCGGCCAGCCACCGCGACGTCCGCCACCAGGTACTGGCGCGCCCCATCAGCCCGTGCAGCAACAAGATCGTCCGCCCGGTGCCGCCGTACCCGCGCACCGCGATGCACGCCCCGTCGGACACGCGCACGCTGCTCCGCATCCCTGTGTCGTAGCCTAGCCACATGGCCGTGGTCAAGATCAACGCAATCGAGGTTCCCGAAGGCGCTGGACCGGAGCTGGAGCGGCGGTTCGCGAACCGCCTGCACGCAGTGGACGGTCAGCCGGGCTTCATCTCGTTCGAGCTCCTCCGCCCCGTCTCCGGCGAGACCCGCTACTTCGTGCTCACGCACTGGGAGGACGAGGAGTCGTTCCAGGCCTGGCGCACCGGCCCCGCGATCGAGGCGCACGCCGGTGAGCGTGCCCGCCCGGTCGGCGAGGGCACCGGGCACGGGCACGGGCAGGGTCCCGTCTCCACCGGCGCCAGCCTGCTCGAGTTCGAGGTGGTCCAGTTCTCCGCCGCCAAACCGTCCACCGACTGACCGTCCCGCCGAGCCGGGGTCTTCATCCCGGCGAGTCGCTGGATTCCGCGGGCCGAGTCGCTGGATTCCGCGGCGACCGGGGCACCGAACCGACCCGCGAGTCGCGGATTTTGTCAGGGTGAGTTGTGGATTCGGTCAGCCCTGAGCCCGGTCGGGAACACACCCCCGAACTCGGTCCGGAGCACAGCCCCGAGCTCGGTCCGGAGTTCAGGGCCGAGCTCGACCGGGCCGCCGAGCTGATCGCCGGCGCCGACGCGCTGCTGTATTGCGCCGGCGCCGGCATCGGGGTGGACTCCGGCCTGCCCGACTTCCGAGGCACCGAGGGTTTCTGGCGCGCGTACCCGCCGTACCGGCGCCTCGGGCTGGCCTTCGAGGAGCTCGCCGACCCGGTGCACTTCGTCGACGACCCCGAGCTGGCCTGGGGCTTCTACGGCCACCGGCTCGCGCTCTACCGCCGGACCGTGCCGCACGCCGGCTTCGGGGCGCTGTTGCAGTGGGCCACCGCCGAACGCCCGGCGCGGGTGTTCACGTCCAATGTGGATGGCCAGTTCCAGTGCGCGGGGTTCGCGGACGACTCCGTGGTGGAGTGCCACGGCTCGATCCACCACCTGCAGTGCCTCTCGGGTGGCTGCGCGGAGATCTGGCCGGCGGACGAGGTCGAGGTACGGGTCGACGAGTCCACCATGCGCGCCGTGCCGCCACTGCCCGACTGTCCGCGCTGCGGCGGGTTGGCCAGGCCCAACATCCTGATGTTCGGCGACGGCGAATGGCGGCCGGCACGCACCGAGACCGTAGCCCGCCGGCACGTCCAGTGGCTGCGCGTGCTTCGGGCAGAGGGCGCGCGGCTGGTCGTGCTGGAGATCGGCGCGGGCACCGCGGTACCGACGGTGCGCCGGCACGCCGAGCTCGCGGCGGCCGGCAGCGGTGAGCTGATCAGGATCAACACCCGCGAGCCGGGCGTCCGGCACGGCCGGGGCGTGAGCATCGCCGCACCGGCCGGCCAGTCACTACCCGCCCTGGCCGGTCTGGTCAGCTGACCCCGCCGGTCGACCGCGCGGGTTCCGTCAGCCCGCCGGTCAGCCGCCCGTCGCGTCGGAGTGCACCGGCGGCTCCGGCGCCGACGCTCGGGCGCCGCGCCGCGTGGTGATCACACCGACCACCACGACAGCCAGCGCGATGATGGCCGTCATGGCAAGGTCCAGCTGTGAGCTCGGCCGGGTGGCCATGTACACGAGCATGACCGGGATGATGATCACGACGACCCAGGTCAGGTACGGGAACGCCCACATCCGCACCGGCATGGCGGTCCCGGCGCGCTCCAGCTTGCCGCGCAGCCGCAGCTGGGAGATCGCGATGGTCAGGTAGACCAGCAGCGCGATCGCGCCCGAGGTGGCCAGCAGCGTGGCGAACACCTGCTCCGGGAACACGTAGTTGGCGATCACCGTGACGAACCCGACCGCCGTCGACGCCAGCACGGCGACCCTGGGCACACCGTTCGCGGTGGTCCGCATGACGGCGGCCGGCGCCTGGCCGCGGCGGCCGAGCGAGTAGATCATCCGCGAGGCCGTGTACAGCGACGAGTTCAGGCAGCTGGCCACCGCGACCAGCACCACCACGTCCACGATGCCCTTCGCCCCGGGCACCCCGAGCACATCGAGCGCGGACTGGTACGAGCCGTTCTTCTTCAGCGCCGGGTCGTTCCACGGAATGATCGAGACCACGAGCAGGATCGAGGCCAGGTAGAACACCGAGATCCGCCAGATCACCGAGCGGGTGGCGCGGCCGATCTTCTCCTCGGGATGGTCGGACTCGGCGGCGGCGATAGTCACGATCTCGGTGCCCATGAAGCTGAACATCGTGGTCAGCACGGCCGCAACCACCGCGCCGAACCCATTGGGCAGGAACCCGCCGGAGTCCACCAGGTGCGAGACGCCGCTGACCCCACTGCCCGGCAGCAGCCCGAACAGGGCGAGCAGGCCGAGGCCGATGAAGGCGATGATGGCGACGACCTTGAGCAGCGCGAACCAGAACTCGAACTCGCCGTAGTTGGCCACGCTGAACAGGTTCGTCACGGTGAGCAGGAGAGTCACGACCAGCGCCCAGCTCCACTGCGGCACCGACGGCACCCAGGCGTTCAGGATCGTCGCGGCCGCCGTCGCCTCGACGGGGATGACCAGCACCCAGAACCACCAGTACAGCCAGCCCACGGTGAACCCGGCCCACGGCCCGATCGCCCGGTCGGCGTAGGTGGAGAACGAACCGGAGTCCGGCGTGGCGGCCGCCATCTCGCCGAGCATCCGCATGACCAGCACGACGAGCAGCCCGGCGATCGCGTAGGAGATCAGCACTCCGGGGCCGGCGGTGGCGATCGCGTTGGCCGAACCGACGAACAGCCCGGCGCCGATCACGCCGGCAATACTGATCATGGTGACGTGCCGGTCCCGCAGGCCGGCCTTCAGCTCCGTACCCGGCTGCCCCGCCTGGGCGGGTCGCTCCGTTGCACCGGTCGCCATCAGCGTTCCCCCTGATCCCCCCACGCCTACGACCGACCCGCCGGCCGGCATCGGGGAATCGTCACACCCTCGGGGCTGAGAAACCAGAGGAAAGGTCGACTTGCGCACACACGTCGCTTCTGCCTACCAGGCGTGGCGGCACCCGCGCGGGGCGCCGTGCGCAGGGTGCCGCCTGTTGTTACCCAACTCCACACCAGGCAGGTTCTGAGCGCCGAAAACCTGGCTGCCGTGCAGCTCGGTAACCACAGGCCGGCCGGCCGCACCCGGGACAGCGGGTCCGGCCTCGCCGGTCTTGCCAGCCTTGCCGGCCCGGCTCGAGGAGACTCAGTCGGGCAGGGCGCTCGTGTCCGGCACGACGATGGCGAACAGGTCGGAGATCGCGGCCAGGCTGGCCGCCTGCATCGCCGAAGCGGGCACCGGTCCGTCCGACCCGCTCCCCTTGACCGAGGCCGGCAGCGACCGGGTCGCGGTCGCCCCGGCCACCACGGTCGGCGCGAAGCCCAGGTTGAACGCGCCCCGGGCCGTGGAGTTGACGCACATGTGGGTCATGAACCCGGCGAGGACCAGGTTCGAGGCCGAACCCGCCCGCAGCCGCTGTTCGAGATCCGTGGCCACGAACGAGTTCGGGTAGTTCTTCACGACGACCGGTTCGCCCTCTCGCGGCGCCACCCGGCCGACGATCGCGCCGCTCTCGCCCTGGGTGTCGTACAGCGAGCCCGGCCCGTCGTCGTGCTGGATGTGGATGATCGGGATGCCGGCAGAGCGGGCCCGGTCCAGCAGGGCCGCCGCCTCATCCAGTGCCGCCTCGACGCCGTCGAGCTCGAGCACGCCCCGGGTGTAGGTGTTCTGACAGTCGATCATGATCAGTGTCGAGTCCGCCAGGCTCGCCGGTGCGGCGGGCAGGCCGGCGAGGGTCCGCAGTGTGGTGATGTCAGCCATGGGTCCTCCGAAGTGCGGTGGGCAGCTAGCAACGCTAGCCGCCCACCGGTCAACTGGTCGCGGGTGAAGTGTTCCCAGCCGAGGTGTTCTCAGCTGTTCAGCGCTGCCGACTCCTCGTCGCTGAACAGCCGGGATCGGATCAGGAACCGGATGCCTTCTGGCGCCTCCACGGAGAACCCGCTGCCGCGCCCCTTCACCACGTCCACCGTGAGGTGGGTGTGCTTCCAGTACTCGAACTGCGAGCTCGACATGTAGAAGCCGATCGGGGCCAGTCCCTCGACGGTCAGGTCACCCAGGTGCACGTCCGAGCCGCCGATCTTGAAATCGCCGTCCGGGAAACACATCGGCGCGCTGCCGTCACAGCATCCGCCGGACTGGTGGAACATCAGCGGGCCGTGGATCACGGTCAGCTTGACCAGCCACTCCGCGGCCGCCGGTGTGAGGGCGACCCGGGCCGAGCCCGAGTCCGGTACCTCGGGTACCGGGGTCTCGGGCACGGCCGCCTCGGGAGCACTACTCATCAGAAGAAGCCCTGGGCATTCTGCGAGTAGCTGACCAGCAGGTTCTTGGTCTGCTGGTAGTGGTCGAGCATCATCTTGTGGTTCTCCCGGCCGACGCCGGACTGCTTGTAACCGCCGAACGCGGCGTGCGCCGGGTAGGCGTGGTAGTTGTTCACCCAGACCCGGCCGGCCTGGATATCGCGCCCGGCCCGGTACGCCACGTTGCCGTCCCGCGACCACACCGCGGCACCGAGGCCGTACAGCGTGTCGTTGGCGATCTTGATGGCGTCGTCGTAGTCACTGAACCGGGTCACCGAGACGACTGGCCCGAAGATCTCCTCCTGGAAGATCCGCATCGAGTTGTTGCCCTCGAAGATCGTCGGCTCCACGTAGTAGCCGCCGGAGAGCTCTCCGCCCAGGTCGGCGCGGTGGCCACCACAGAGGATCTTCGCGCCCTCCTGCCGGCCGATGTCGATGTAGGACAGGATCTTCTCGAGCTGGTCGTTCGACGCCTGCGCGCCGATCATCGTCTCCGTGTCAAGCGGGTGGCCCTGCTTGATCTGCTCGGTGCGCTTGACCGACGCCTCGAGGAAGTCGGGGTAGATCTCCTGCTGGATCAGTGCACGCGACGGGCACGTGCAGACCTCGCCCTGGTTGAGCGCGAACATCGCGAAGCCCTCGAGCGCCTTGTCGTAGAACGCGTCGTTCTGCGCGGCGACATCGTTGAAGAACACGTTCGGGCTCTTGCCGCCCAACTCCAGCGTGACCGGGATCAGGTTCTCCGACGCGTACTGCATGATCAGCCGGCCGGTCGTGGTCTCACCGGTGAAGGCGATCTTGCGGATGCGCTTGTTGCTGGCCAGCGGCTTGCCGGCCTCGACGCCGAAGCCGTTGACGATGTTCAGCACACCCGGCGGCAGCAGGTCGCCGACCACGTCCATCAGCACGTGGATCGAGGCAGGGGTCTGCTCGGCGGGCTTGAGCACGACGGCGTTGCCGGCGGCCAGTGCGGGCGCCAGCTTCCAGATCGCCATCAGGATCGGGAAGTTCCACGGGATGATCTGGCCGACGACGCCGAGCGGCTCGTGGAAGTGGTACGCGACCGTGTCCTCGTCGATCTGCGAGATGTTGCCTTCCTGCGCGCGGATCGCACCGGCGAAGTAGCGCAGGTGGTCGACGGCGAGCGGGATGTCGGCGGCCAGGGTCTCGCGGCAGGCCTTGCCGTTCTCCCAGCTCTCCGCGATGGCGATCTTCTCGAGATTCGCCTCGATGCGGTCCGCCATCTTGTTCAGGATGTTGGCACGCTCGGTCACCGAGGTCTTGCCCCAGGACGGCGCGGCGCCTTCGGCGGCGTCCAGCGCGGCCTCGACGTCCTCGGCGGTACCCCGAGCGACCTCGGTGAACGTCTCACCGGTGATCGGGGTGGGGTTCTCGAAGTACTGGCCCTTGGCGGGGGCTACGTAGTCGCCGCCGATGTAGTGGTCGTACCGGGACTTGAACGTAACCACGCTGTCCGGCTGCCCGGGGGCCGCGTACTTGGCCATGATCGTCCTTTCAGCTCGCGAACTGACTGCGGTCCGTTTGTGGCGCGCGCCACGGGGACCGGTGCGCTTGTGACGCTAGGCACAGCGGGGTTGCAGCCGCGTTGCAGTCGCGGTCAGGGGCGCCGTCGCCGTCGCTGCGAATCCGGGCCAGTCGCGCCGCTTCGGCGGATCGTTCGGAGGATTGCCTGAGCCATGGCGGCCGCGCAGAATGGGTGGTCGAACTCGGCGTGGTCGCCGAGGAAGGACGTAGCGGATGGGCCTACCAACGACGCGGGCCACGGATCCGGTCGCGAGAGCCCGGCTACTCGCCCAGATCCGCGAGGCCGTGCTCAGTGGTGCCCCCGCGCCCCAGCAACCCCGCGCCGTGGTGTCCGAGTCCTGGCGCCGCTCGCTCGCCGCCCGGATCGACCCGGAGCGCGGCGCCGGCCCACCGACGGTCTACAACCGCCGCGAGATGGCCGAGCTACGGGCCGAGCACCCGATGGCCGAGACCTTGCCGGTGCTGCGCGAGACGCTCGTCTCGATCGCCGACGAGGCGATGCACATGATGATCGTGACCGATGCGCAGGGACACATCCTGTGGCGCGAGGGCCATCTCGACGTGCTGCTGCGCGCGGACGAGGTCGGGCTGACCGAGGGCACCCGCTGGTCCGAGGACGCCATCGGCACGAACGCGATGGGTACCGCGCTGGCGGAGGACCTCGCCGTCCAGATCCACTCCGCCGAACACCTCGTCCGCACCTATCACACCTGGACCTGCGCGGCCTGCCCCGTGCACGACCCTGACACCGGCCGGATCATCGGCGTCGTCGACATCACCGGCCCGGTCAGAGGCTTCCACCCGTCGACGATGGCGCTGGTCAAAGCTGCCGCCAAGCTCGCCGAGGCACACCTGCGCAGCCGCATGCAGGTCCGCGACGAGGCGATGCGGGCGCGCTGCGCACCCCAGCTGGCGGCGCTGCGCGGCGAGTGCGGCGCGCTGGTCACGCCGTCCGGACGGGTGCTGGCCAGCCAGCCGCACGACTGGCTGCCAACTCCCCGGCTCGCCCTGCCCAGATCCGCCGGCGGCCGGCTGACACTGCCGGACGGCCGCACCGCGGTGCTGGAGCCGCTGGCCGAGGGCTACCTGCTGCGGTCCGGCGCCCAGGCGTTCGCGCCACCGTCCGGCGCGGAGTCGCCGTCTGCGCAGTCCGGGGTGGCCGGGGTGGCGCCGGCGCATCTCAAGCTGCGGTTCCTCGGCCACGCGCCGACCGCGGAGCTGAACGGGCGGCGGCTGCGGCTCACCCAGCGGCACGCCGACATGCTCACCCTGCTCGCGCTGCACCCCGACGGCGTGAGCGCGGAACAGCTGGCCACCGGCATCTACGGCGAGCGCGGCAACCCGGTGACCGCGCGCGCCGAGATCCACCGGCTGCGGGCACAGCTCGGGGCGGCGGTGGTGCGCTCCGGGCCGTACCGGCTGGACGCGGAGCTGGTGGCCGACTTCCGCACGGTGCGCGACGAACTGCGGGCCGGGCGGGTGCGAGCGGCGGC
>DATAYB010000025.1:0-9509 GCA_036272795.1 Pseudonocardia sp. | reverse complement strand
GACGGGGCGTCGCGGGCGTCGAAGACGCTGGACTGGCTGGTCGCGCACGGTTACGCCGAGCAGGTGGCCGACGCGGTGGTCGTGCTGTGCTGTGACCGGGTCAGCCCGGAGATCGACCGCGAGCGCGTCCGGGCGCACTTCCTGGCCCGCTGCCGCGCGGTGGTCGAGATCCCGTACGACCCGCACCTGGCCACCGGCGGCCGGCTCGACCTCGGCGCCATGCGCGAGGAGACGCAGCTCGCGTTCCTCGAGCTCGGCGCCCTGATCGCCGACGAGTTCTCCGCCTAGCTCCCGCCGCCCCTCAGCCCGCCTCCAACCCCGCGAGTCGGTGATTCCGTCAGCCCTCCGGCGGCTACTTCGCCAGCACCCGCGGCGGGTTGGCGTCCCCGGCCTGGGCGTGCAGCTTGCCGTCCTTGCCGGGCAGGCACATGCCGTGCTTGGCGCTGCCTCGGACGAACGACGTCAGGCAGCTGGCCAGCTGGGCGTGCGCGATCGCGTTCGGGTGGAAGGACTCCTGGGCGAGGTGCCCGAGTGCGGAGATGCCGCCCCTCTCGAACACCTTCGGGTCGACGGTGAGCCGCCGCTCCCACTCCGCGTCCTTGTTCGTACAGGCCTCGTGCCCCTCGGCGGCCCGCGACAGGTCCAGGAAGCGCGCCCCGACCTGGTCAGCGACCGAACGCAGCGCACCGGCCAGCTGCGGCACCGCCGTCGTCCGGCCCCACTTGGCGTCGTCGGCCCGGATCGGGCAGCCGATGAACCCGTGGGTGGACACCATCGTCTCGGTGACCGGCGAGGCGTAGGAGGCAACCACGAGCGTGTAGTCCTGGTCGCGGTAACCGGCCTGCCGCATCGCGTCGCGCACATCGGACAGCGCGTGCTGCACCTTCGGCTTCATCGCGGACAGCTTCGACTGCCACTGGCTGCCCACGGTGCTGGCGCAGCCGGGCAGGGACGGGTTCAGGTAGGCGGCGACGCAACGCACCATCGAGGTGCCGAAGGACGGGTCGTCGTTCGCGCCGAACTGGGCGACGACGGTGGTCACCTTGAAGTTCTTGGCCAGCTGGGACAGCCGCTTGGCCTGCGAGCCCTCGGTGTCGTGCACGGCGGTGCCGAAGCCGACGTTCGCCGAGGTCGCGCCGGAGCAGGCCAGGTTGAACGCGGTGGTCGCGAGCCCGGTGTGGCGGATGTAGGCGTGCGGGGACCGGTGGCACCAGTCGCCCTTCTCGCCCTTGGTACCGGCGTCGTAGTCACCGGCGCCCTCCCCGGAGGCGGAGCTGTCACCGAGCGCCACGATCGCGGTGCGCTTGCCCCCGGCCGGGCGGGGAGTGGGCTTCGCGGCTGGCCTGGGACCCGGTCTCGGTGAGGGGCGCGGCGCCGCATCGGCCGCGTCGGCCGTGTCACCGGACGGGTCAGCTGGATCGGAAGGGTCAGCTGTGCCGGACGAGTCACCCGTATCGGCCGTCTCGGCCGCCGGTACAACGCCCTCGGCGGTCGGCGTGCCGGCGGGCGCCGTGGCCACCCCGGGTGCCGTGGCAGTGACCAGCCCTAAGACCACAACGGCGAGCACGGTACGGACGAGACTGATGAGGCTGGTGACACGTCTGTGCACTGGATCACCGTAATCGGTGATCGAAGTCCGGTGAATTCACCGAACGTGTAGGCAGTGTGCCCGTACGGAGGCAGCGGTCGGCCTCGAACGGCGTGCGCGTTGCTCCGCCGAGCGATGCCTCGGGGTCACCCCGAGACCGAAATCAGGGCACTCACCGAGTCCAGGGCCCATGGGCGTGGGCATTCTGAAGGAGTCGCGGCGCACCCGGTGCCGCGTGTGAAGGAGGCAGTCGTGAGCTCGACGCTGAGTCGTCCTCGGCACGGAACGGTCATCGCGGGGGTGTGCGCCGGACTCGCCGACCGCTTCGGGATGAGCCCGTTCGTGGTTCGGCTGCTGTTCGTGCTCTCGTGCCTGCTGCCGGGGCCGCAGTTCATCATCTACCTCGTGCTGTGGGTGATCATGCCGAAGCGCCCGGTCTGACCCTCTCAGCCTGCGCCGGGAGCTGAGCTGGCCGCCCTGGGGAAGCACGCGCCGGCCGCTTAGGCTGGCGGCGTGACGACCTCACCGGCCTCAACCACCAACCCGGTCCAGCCGCCGGGTCGCGCGCGGCGGCCCGGCTGGCCGGTCCGGCTGGGCGGTCCCGACTGGCGGTCGCCGGTCGCGCGGCTGGTGGCGGCCCCCGTCGGCGGCGTGCTGATGTACCTGGCCTGTGCGCCCCGGACGATGTGGTGGCTGGCGCCGGTGGCGTTCGCGCTGCTCGGCTGGGTGCTGAGCGGGCGACGGTGGCGGGCCGGGCTGGGCTTCGGCGTGCTGTTCGGGCTCGGCTACTTCGCGCCGCTGCTGCCCTGGGTCGGGATCTACGTCGGGGCGGTGCCGTGGCTGGCGCTCGCCACGATGGAGGCCCTGTTCGTCGGCCTCGGCTGTGCGCTCATCGCGGTGAGCACCCGGCTGCCCGCCGCCCCGATCTGGATGGCGGCGCTGTGGGTGGCCACCGAGGCGTTCACCGCGCGCTTCCCCTTCGGCGGCTTCTCCTGGGGCAAGGTCGCGTTCTCGCAGGCCGACGGCCCGTTCGTGCGGCTCGCGGCGGTGGGCGGCACCCCGCTGGTCTCGTTCGCGGTGGTGCTCACCGGGTTCGGGCTGGCCGCGCTCGTGGCCACGCTGGCCCGCGCCGCGCGGAGGCGGTTCTCGGCCGGCTGGCGCCCCGGCTGGACCCCGGTGGCCTGCGTGCTGCTGCCCGTACTGGTCGCGGTGGCGGTGCCGGCCTGGCTGACCGGGGCGGCGGGTGCCCCGGTCCGGACGATCACGGTGGCCGCTGTGCAGGGCAACGTGCCGAGGCTCGGGCTGGACTTCAACGCCCAGCGCCGCGCCGTGCTGGACTACCACGTGCGGCGGACCATGCAGCTGGCCGACGACATCGCGGCCGGCCGGGTGCCTCGCCCGGACCTGGTGATCTGGCCGGAGAACTCCTCGGACATCGACCCGCTGCGCAACTCCGACGCCGCCACCGAGATCACCGCCGCCACCGACCGGATGGGCGTGCCGATCCTGGTCGGCGCCGTACTCGTGCTGCCGGACGGTGTGCACACCGCGAACTCCGCGCTGGTCTGGACCCCGGGCGTCGGGCCGACCGAGCGCAACGACAAGCGCCGCGTGCTGCCGTTCGGGGAGTACCTGCCGTGGCGGAGCTTCTTCCGGCTGCTCTCGCCGTACGCCGACCGGGCCGGCAACTTCGTGCCGGGCAACGGGCCGGGCGTTGTCACCATGGCCGGCATTCCGGTGGGGGTGGCGATCTGCTGGGAGGTGGCCTTCGACGACCTGGTCAACGCCAGCGTCCGCAACGGCGCGCAGCTGCTCACCGTGCCCACCAACAACGCCACCTTCGGGCTCTCCGACATGACCTACCAACAGCTCTCGATGTCCCGGTTACGGGCTGTGGAACATGACCGGGCGGTGGTGGTCGCAGCCACGAGTGGGGTCAGTGCGATCATTGCCCCGGACGGTTCCGAGCTCGCCCGGTCCGCGGTGTTCACGCCGGCGGCGTTGGTCGAGCAGGTGCCGTTGCGCACGACGACTACGCTGGCCACCCGGTTCGGCGCGGCGCCCGAGTGGCTGCTCGCGGTGCTCGGCCTGGTTGCCTTCGGTGTCGCCTGGCGCCGCGGCGCGGCCGGTGAGGCATCGGCGCGGCCGGAAGACCTGGATGAGACGCGGGGGGACGAGGATGGCTGACCAGCACGCCGAGGGCGGCATCAGATCGTTGGTGGTGGTCATCCCGACCTACAACGAGAGCGACAACCTGCTGCAGATCGTGCACCGGCTGCAGGCCGCCGTCCCCGAGGCTCACGTGCTGGTCGTCGACGACGCCAGCCCGGACGGCACCGGCGAGCTGGCCGATCGGCTGGCCGCCGAGGACAAACGGGTCCGCGTGATGCACCGCAAGGCCAAGGACGGGCTCGGCGCCGCCTATCTGGCCGGGTTCGCGTGGGCGCTGGAGCAGGGCTACCAGACCATCGTGCAGATGGACGCGGACGGTTCGCACCCGCCGGAGGCGCTGCCCGCGATGCTGGCCGAGCTGGCCGACGCGGACGTGGTGCTCGGCTCGCGCTACGTCAGCGGTGGCAGCGTGGTGAACTGGCCCAAACACCGCGAGGTCCTGTCGCGCGGCGGCAACCTGTACTCGCGGCTGGCGCTGGGTGTCTCGATCCGGGACATCACCGCCGGGTACCGGGTGTTCCGCCGGCACGTGCTCGCGGAGCTGGCCCTCGGCGAGGTCAACTCGCAGGGCTACTGCTTCCAGATCGACATGGCCTGGCGTGCGGTGCGGGCCGGGTTCCGGGTCCACGAGGTGCCGATCACGTTCACCGAACGGGAGCGCGGTGACTCCAAGATGAGCGGCTCGATCGTCCGCGAGGCCCTGTGGCGTGTCACCCGATGGGGTATGACCAGCCGCCTCGGGCTCGGCGAGGAAGGCCGCCCCCGGGACGCCGTCTCGGCCTGATCCGCGATGGTGGGCGGGCGGAAAAAAGTGTCGGCCTGACCCCCGAGGGAATCAGGCCGACACAGGTACAGCTGTGAAGCCGCCGCGCCCATCGAGCCACGCGGTTCGGTTCAGTGCGCTGACCTCGAACGTCAGCCTTGCGTCACGCGCTCTTGGAGCGACGGCCACGCAGTTCTTCGAGCCGCTCAGCGAGCAGTTCGTCCAACTCGGCGAGCGAACGACGCTCGAGCAGCATGTCCCAGTGCGTACGCGGGGGCTTGACCTTCTTCGTTTCCGGCTCGACACCGTCGATGAGCTTGGAGACGCTGCCGTGCAGGCGACACTCCCAGGTCATCGGTGGTTCGGCGTCGTCGGAGAAGGGGACGTCGAAGTCGTGCCCCTTGGGGCAGGCGTACTGGACCGACCGGCGCGGCGCGAGGTCGTGATTGCGGTCGGTCTCGTAGCTGACAGCCCCGAGCCGGCTGCCTCGCAGCACACGGTCCGCCATGATGTAGTCCTCTCACTTCGTGGCCCGGAGGAGGGATCCCGGGCTCGCAGCACCTCGTGTAACGTCGCCCCTAGCGCGTACGTTCCCTCTCCGGCACGTCAGTCGACGTGGCGTCGGTAACTGTTGCCGACACACGCCACCCCTCCGCGCCGTCCCTTAGTGTCCCCCATCAGGGCCGTTTGCAATCCTATTTGTGACCAGGTCGCCGTGTGTGAGCTACCTCACACTTCGCCGGCCTGACGTTAGACCAGTCGGGGCTCGGGGTTGCCCACCGCGCGAATGCCACGCCGGATCGGTACCGCCGCGACGATCGCGAAGCCGATCACCAGGAAGCCGATGAGCGACAGAATCGCCGGCCGGAATGACCCTGTCGCGTTCGCTACCAGCGAGAACACCAGCGGGCCCAGCGAGGACGTGCCACGCTCGCCGAGGGTGTAGAGGGCGAAGTACTCCGCCGCCCGGCCCTTGGGCACCAGCTGGCTGAACAGCGAGCGGGACAGCGCGGCCGGCCCGGCGATCACAAGGCCGATGCCCAGCGCGACCGCATAGAACTGCAGCCGCTCACCGGACTGCACGAAGTAGGCACCCGTCACGACCACCGCCCAGAGGGCCAGGCTGGCGAGCAGGGTGCGCTTGGCGCCGATCCGGGCGGCCAGCCAGCCGTGCGCCAGGCCGCCTCCGAAAGCGACGAACTGCACCGCCAGGATCGTCACCGTGAGCACCTCGACCGGCAGGTGCAGCTCCTGCGCGCCGTACAACCCGGCCGTGGCGTTCACCGTGTTGACGCCGTCGATGTAGACCAGGAAGGCGCCGAGGAAGGCGAGCGTGATCGGGTACCGGCGGGCGTCGGCGAGCGTGGCCCACAGCTGCCGGAAGCCGGCCGCCAGCCCGCCGCCGCCGCCCTCCCGTGCCACCGGTCCGCCGCTCTCGGGCAGCCGCCGCAGCGAGACCAGCGTGAACGCCGCCCACCACAGCCCGCAGAACACGAAGCACACCCGGATCGCGCCGGCCTCGGACAGCCCGACGAGCCCCCGCGCCTGGATCATCGCGATGTTCACCGCGAGGCACAGCCCGCCGCCCAGATAGCCGAATGCCCAGCCCTTCGAGGACACGTCGTCGCGCTGGTCCGGCGTGGCGATCTCCGGCAGGAACGCGTAGTAGACCACCACCGAGCCGTAGTAGCAGAGGTTGGCCAGTGCGAACAGCACCGCGCCGAGCTGCCACGAGGTGCCGCTGACCAGTGCGAGGCCGCAGGTCGCCGCCGCGCCGGCGATCGCGTAGCCGCCGAGCAGCGCGCGCTTGTTGCGGGCCCGGTCGGCGATCGCGCCGGTGATCGGGAGCACCACGATCTGCAGCACGGTCGAGCCGGCCAGCAGGAAGCCGAACAGCGAGCCGGCCTGCACCGGCGCCCCGAAGATCGACACGGCGCAGTCCCGCAGCGCGCTCTGGCAGGGCTGCCCGGCGGCGCGGGCGTCCTGGGTCGCCACGTCGGTCAGGTAGAGCGAGAAGAACACGGTGAGCACGGAGACCTTGAACACCGCGTTGGCCCAGTCGTAGACGCACCAGGCGCGCTGCGGCGCGGTCAGCCGGCCGGTCACCGGGTGGAGGTCACTGAGCGGCGGGCCACTGGCCCCGGTCGGCGAGCACGTCGCGCAGCAGGTCGGGACGGTCGGTGACCAGCCCGTCCACGCCCAGCTCCAGCAGTTCGCGCATCTCGGCGGCGTCGTTGATGGTCCACACGTGGACCTCCATGCCGAGCTGGTGCGCGGCGGCCAGCAACGCCGGGTCCACCACCGTGAGCGGACCCTGCCTGCGCGGCACCTGGGCCAGCTGCGCGGGCACCGGCAACCAGCCACCGGCCCAGCCCACCCGGGCCTGGCGCAGCCAGCCGCGCAGCCGCAGGCTCACCACGTCCCTCGGCGAGCACGAGGTGATCAGCCGGGACCCGCCTGCGCTCCGCAGCCGACCCAGCCGCGCCGCGGAGAAGGAGGCGAGGCAGACCCGGTGCCAGACGTCGGTCTCGGTGAGCAGATCCAGGACCGGCTGGACGGCGGGCTCGGCCTTCACGTCGATGTTGAGCAGCGCGTCGGGCAGCTCCTCGATGACCTGGCGCAGCGTGGGCAGCGGCTCGCGGCCGGCGATCCGGGCCCTGCGCACCGCCTCCCATGGCTGCTCTGCGATGGGACCGGCGGCGTCCGTCGTCCGGTCCAGGGTGGGGTCGTGCAGCACCACCACCTCGCCGTCGGAGGTCGCGTGCACGTCGATCTCCAGGTACCGGAACCCTTCCGCCAGCGCCCGCCGGAACGACGACATCGAGTTCTCCAGGCCGGCGAGCTCGGCGAGCCGCCAGCCCCGGTGCACCAGCGCGCGCGGGTACGGACCGGCCAGGTACGGGTGCGCGGCGCCCGGCCGGGCACCGGACGCATCAGGCCTCACATCACCGAGTCTATGATCCCGCGACTCGGCGCGCAGGAGCCCACACCCCGGCCGCTCGTTACCGAGCTGCACAGGAGGCAGGTTTCCGGCGCCCAGCGCCTGTCTCCTGTGCAGTTGGGTAACGACAGGCAGGGGCGGCCGTACCGGGCTTAGGTGCCGCGGGCCGGCAGGGGGTGACCCTCGCCGAGCAGCGGGGCCATCAGGTCGCCGTGCCTGGCCAGCCGGTCCGGCAGGTCGGCGGCGGTGAAGACCAGGTCCTCCGGGTGGCGGCAGGCGCCGACCTCTTCCCAGGTCAGCGGGGTGGCCACGGTCGGGCGCTGCCGGCCGCGCAGCGAGTAGCTGGCCACCGTGGTCTTGGCCGGGTTGTTCTGGCTCCAGTCGATGAACACGCGGCCGCGGCGGCGCTGCTTGGCCATCACCGCGGTGACCCGCGCGGGGTCGGCCGAGGCGAGCCGCTCGGCGACGGTCTTCGCGTACTCGTTGGTCTGCTCCGACCGGTCCACACGCACCGGGCAGTACAGCTGCATGCCCTTGCCGCCGCTGGTCCGGGGGTACGCCGGCAGGCCGTCCTCTGCGAGCATGCCGGCGACCTGCTCGGCCACCCGCGCGCAGTCCACGACCGTACTGCCCTCGCCGGGGTCCAGGTCGAAGACCAGCAGGTCAGGGGCGCGCGGCTCGCCGTCCTCGGCAACGGTCCACTGCGGCACGTGCAGCTCGAGCGCGGCCAGGTTCGCCACCCAGGCCAGCCCGGCTGCGTCGTCGATCAGCGGGTAGTCGATGGACTCCGAGCCGGCGGCGCTGCCAGGTGTGGGCAGCCGGACCGTGCGGACCCAGCTCGGCACGTGCCGCGACACGTTCTTCTCGAAGAACGACGGTGCCTCCACACCGTCCGGCCAGCGCCGCAGCGTGACCGCGCGGCCGGCCAGGTGCGGCAGCATCGCCTCGGCGACCGCCAGGTAGTGCGCCAGCACGTCCCGCTTGCGGAACCCGGTCAGCGGGTAGATCACCTTGTCCGGGTTGGCCAGGCGGACGCGGCGGCCGGCGATCTCGACGCTGGACACCGTGCGCGAGCCCCCGGACCGGGGCCTGGGGCTGGCGGGCGGCTGTTCGGCCTGGTCAGCCGGTACGGGGGAGGCCGGGGGAGTGACTCCGGTGCTGATCTCGATCCAGTCGCCGCCACCCCCACCGGGGCGGTAGGGGGAGTCGGCGCGCTTGGCGAGTACGGCGGGCAGTCCCTGCTCGGCGGCCGCCGCGAGCACCGCCGCGCCGCCGCCGGGATAGGACGGCGCGAGCCGCCAGTTCGGCCCGGTCAGCGGCAGCGACTCGGCCAGGGCGCGGCGTTCGGAGTACGGCAGCTCGAGGCAGTCCCGCCCGTCCACGTACAGCAGGTCGTTGATCCACAAACCCGGGGGAGTGCCACCGATCTCGCCGTCCAGCAGGACCGCCGTGCTGCCCAGCGTGGCGCCGAGCCCCGCGAGCTCGGGGTGCCGCTCCGGCAGCGGCACGCTCTGGGCGTCGAGCAGCTCGACCCGGCCGCCGTCCACCCTGGCCAGCACCCGGGTCCCGCCGAAGCGCACCTCGTAGCACCAGCCCTCGTCGGGCTCGGGCAGCCGGCCGGGCGTGGCGATCATGGGGGAGAGCTCGCGGGGGAGCGGTCGCCGGTCGGGGTCGCGTGCCGGGTCGCCCCGCCGCAGCAGCCATTCCTTGGGGGTGCGGCCCCGGCGCAGCAGCACGTACCGCCCGTTGGCCCGGTTGCCGTGCAGCACGACCTGGACCTCGGTGTCGGTCCACTTCACCGTGTCGTAGCGGCCGCGGTCCCAGATCGTCATCCGGCCGGCGCCGTACTCGCCCACCGGGATGTCACCGGCGAACTCCGCGTACTCCATCGGATGGTCCTCGGTGCGCACCGCGAGCCGGACCGTGCCCGGATCCTCGGGCAGCCCCTTGGGCACCGCCCACGAGGCGAGCACGCCGTCCCGTTCCAGCCGCAGGTCCCAGTGCAGGCTGCGGGCGTGGTGCTGCTGGATCACGAACACGTCGCC
>DATAYB010000024.1:0-22614 GCA_036272795.1 Pseudonocardia sp. | reverse complement strand
CGGCGCCGCTGGGCCTCGGTGCGGCCCAGCCGTGCCGGTCGGCGGACATCGGCGACGTCGCCACCGATCCGCCGGGCGTGGTGCCGAACGTGCCGGTGGAGATCCGGTTCAGCTGTGCCACGTTGACGGTGCCGCTGGACCACGGCCTGCTGCCCGGCCCGCCGGGCGCGGTCACCGCCTGTGCCAGGGACCTCGGTGCCGACCGCCGCTTCTACTCCACCGCGAGCACGGTCGCCGACCTCGACACGCTGCGCGCCGCGCTCGGGGTGGCCACGGTCAGCCTGGACGGGGCGTCCTACGGCACGTTCGTGGCCGAGCGGTACGCGATGACCTATCCGGACCGGGTCCCGCGAGTGCTGGACTCCGTGGTGCCCCACGACGGGCTCGATCCGATGGAGCTCGACGAGCTCAGCGCCGGCCTGCACGCGGCCACGACCTGCCAGGACATGGTCGGGCCGTGGGGTGGCGCGGCCAGCCCGGCGGCCGGGAGGGCGGCGGGCACCGCGGCGGCGGTTGCCGCGGTGGCGGACGCGGCCTTCTTCCCGTTCGACCGGGCCACCGCGACGGACAACGGCCAGGTGGCGGTCTGCCAGCAGTGGCCGGCCACGCCGGTGGTGCCGTTCGCCGCCGGGCGTGACCTATCGCCCGTCCCGGTGCTCGTGCTGGCCGGCGACCACGACACGGTGCGGCAGTTCCTGCTGGAGCCATGAGGACGCTGTGAGGGCGCCTGGCTACTCAGCTGAGCGGCTCGGCGCGCAGTGTGGGGTGGTCAGCGAGCCAGTCGGCCATGGTGTCCAGCACGAGCTCGGGCGCCTCCGCCTGCGGCATGTGTCCGACCCCCGGCAGGAACCGGGTCCGCCAGCGGGGGTTCGCGGCGGCGGCCGCCCGGGACGACTCCGCGGCGACCAGCCGGTCCTGCTCGCCGTGGATCAACAGCACCGGCACCTGCACGGCCGCCATCGCCCCCCGGTGCCGCCGCCCGGCGACCAGCGGGATGGTGCTGCGGATCGCCGCCAGGAACGGGGCCACGTTGTCGGCCCGCCGCAGCCGCCACTCGGCCATTGCCACGAGAGCCTCGACCAGCTCGTCGGACGCGCGGGACGGGTCGGCGAAGCAGTGCGCGAGCACGTTCTGCACCCGCTGGCGTGGCGTGATGAACGTCCGCTCGGCCCGCAGCGCCAGCTCGCCGATGCCCGGCAGCACGCAGGCCAGGGCGAGCCCGATCACCCGGAGCTCGGGGCGCGGGCCGGGCTGGGGCAGCGCCGGGTCCAGCAGCGCCAGCCCGGCCACCGTCTCCGGGTTCCGGTCGGCCTGCAGCAGGGAGATCAGCCCGCCCATCGAGTTGCCGACCAGTACGGCGGGCCGGCCCAGCACCTCGCGCAGGAACCGGTCCAGCAGGTCCACGTTGGCCATCACCGTCGCGGCGCGACCCTCGCCGGGGGTCAGGCCGAACCCGCGCAGGTCGAGTGCGACCACCCGCCTGCCCTCGGCCAGCCCCGGCCCGAGTGGTGCCCAGTCCAGGTGTGAACCACCGAGGCCGTGCACGAGCACGATCGGCGGCGCCCCGGCCTCGGTATCGGTATCGGCCAGGGAGTTGGCTGGGGTATCGGCCGGGGAGTCGGTGGCGGGGTCAGTCTTGCCGGTCGGAGTGGCGGCCTCGGCACCGGTCGGGGAGCTGCCCGGTTTCGGGGCCCCGAACTCGACCCAGTGCACCGGGCCGGCGAGGTCGCTGTACCAGCCCCGGGCGCCCCAGGGGGCGCCGAACGACCACGGGGCGGCGCGCCGGTCGGCGCGCCGTCCGGTCAGCGGAGTCACGGGCATCCTTTCAGCGTTCGGACACCGAGACGGTCCTGGTGCCGTCGAGGCCGGACTGCTCGAACGAGGGGTCGGTGCGGTCGGTCACGATGAAGTCTCGCAGCTCGGGCCAGGCCTGGGACCAGGGAACCCGCTGGTCGGCGCAGATCCACAGGGACACGCCGGTGTTGATGCCGGGCACGCCGTACCGGTTGTCGAACACGCTGATCTTGCGCACGGAACCGAAGTAGCGGTGCATGGCCTGGGCGTCGACGCCGACGAACAGGACGCCGCGTGCGGAGTCCGGCGGCGGGCCGAAGTACCAGAACCCCCGGCTGGCGCTGTACACACTCGGCAGCCCGTCCGCCGGGCCGAACTGGTCGATCGCGGACGCCTGCCAGTACGTGTCGGCGAGGATCACCACACCCTGCCGCTCGCCCCGGGGCAGGGTGTGCAGGGCATCGGCCACGGCTGTGGTCATCTCCGGCCAGCCTGTGCTCAGGCCGGAGACGGGGGACTTCGGCCCGCCGCCGTCCCACTCGAGCGGCCGGACCGGCAGCGCGATGGCCACCGTGAGCACGCCGGCCAGCGCAACGGCCGGCCAGGTCGTCGCCCAACGCCACCAGCCGGCCGGTCGCCGTCGCCCGATCTCGACCACCGCTGCACCGGTCGCCAGCCCGAACAGCCCCGTGATGTAGTTCTGCCGGCCGCCGGCGGCCAGGAAGAGCGCGATCACGCCGACGATCGTCCAGCCGAGGAACCGGTACGGCTTCAGCTCGGGCGAACGCAGCAGGCGCCAGGTGCCGTAGCAGAACAGCACCGCGCCGACTGGGAGGCCGGCGAAGAGCAGGATCAGCGGCAGCAGCGTCAGCCGACCACCGAGCAGGTTCTGCTCCGCCTCGATGGCGTGGGTCATGGCCAGCTGTGGCCAGCCGTGCTGGGCCTGCCACCACAGGTTGGGCAGGCTGGCCGCAACCGCGATTGCGCCGCCCAGCCAGAGCAGCGGCCGGCGCACGAGGTCCCTGGGCCCGACGGCCAGCGCGGCACACGCGAGCACCAGCCAGAACGCGACGATGAGGTCCTTGGTCTGCAGGCACACGGTGGTGACCAGGGCGGACCACAGCAGCAGGCCGTCACGGCGGGTGCGTACCCAGCGCACCAGCAGCCACGTGATCACCGTCCAGCCGAGCGAGTCGATCACGTCGGTGGACAGCATGTGGCCGGTGCCCAGCAGGCCGCCGGCCACGGCGCAGGTAGCCGCCGCCAGCACCTGGGCCCGGCGCCCGCCCCCGAGCTCCCTGGCGATCAGCGACGCCACGATCACGCCCAGTGCGGTCGCCAGGGTGGCCGGCAGCCGCAGGGCGGCCACCGAGTCGGGGAACAGCGTGTCCATCGCCCTGGCCAGCAGCGGGATCAGCGGGGGTTGGTCGGCGTAGCTCCAGCTCAGCCGGCGCCCGGCGGCCAGGAAGTACAGTTCGTCGGCGAAGTAGCCGTAGCGCCCGCTGGTCGCGCCGAGCACGGCCGCGACGGCGGCGGTGATGGCCAGCACCGGCCAGCGCGCCCAGCCCGGTATCCCGGCCGGCTCGGGGGTTCGGTGGCGGCCGCGTTCGGCGGCCGCCGCGCGGTCACTGTCGCGGTCAGTGCCCGGCCGCGCGAGTGGAGTGCCCGCGGCGGGCGAGGAAACGCTCATTGTTCGGCTCCGAATCAGGTCGCGGAATCGCAAACCGACTGGCTCAGGCATTACCGAGGGCGTCACCCCCGGCATTACCGGGTGGCTCGGCTACTCAATTTTGAGGAGATATCGGCCCGACCGTATGTCGCCATGCGGCAGCGGACCTACGATGCGCATCAGTTGCCCCCCGGCGCCTAATGGTCATCCCCTGGAGTGGTCGGACAGGTCGGCTCCGGTGTCGCGGACCCGTGCTTACCGCCCGGTAGCCGACCTGATTGGGACGCTAGCACGATCGGCCTAGCGGGCCGGGTGACGCGGATCACGATATGATTTATTAACAATTTTGCCAGTGAAGCATTTCACGCTATTGAGGCGGCTCGCTCATCGCGACCGGTTCGGGGACCGCATGAACAGCGCCAGCAGTGCCCCGGATCCGGTGATGACGGCGATGATCAGGAAGAGGTTGGCGTACGAGGTGGCGAGCACCTGGCCGGCCAGCGCCTGGTACCGCCCGTACACGGCGGCGAACGTGCCCGGGTCGGTGGCCGGTGCGGGCGGCCCGGCGGAGTGGATCAAGGAGGCGCGGTCGGCGAACAGCTGCGCCTGCTGGCTGGTGGACAGTGCGCTGAGCACGGCGAGGCCCAGCGCGCCCGATGTCTGCCGGGCGACGTTGTTCAGCGCACTGCCCAGGTTGGTGTCGGCGGGTGGCAGCGCGGCGAGCCCGGCCGTCATGATCGGCATGATCGACATACCGAGGCCGACCCCTCGGATACAGGTCCAGAGCATGACGTCCGACCTGGTCATCGCGGGGGTGATGGCGGCGAGCAGGATCGTGCCGTACGCGCAGATCACCAGCCCGCAGACGCCGAGCCAGCGTGGCCCGATCTTGTCGTACAGCCGGCCGACCAGGGGGCTGAGCAGGCCTGTGGCGATCGCCGCCGGCAACATCAGGATCCCCGCGTCGAAGGCCTGCTTGTGCTGGCCCTGCTGCAGGAACACAGGTACGAAGAACGAGATGCCGAGCAGGTTGACCTGCAGCGCGGACAGCATCAGCAGCGACGAGGTGAACGGCCACACCTTGAACACCCGGATGTCCAGCAGCGGCTGCTCGACGTGCAGCTCGACGACGACGAACAGCGCCAGGCACAGCGCGCCGCCGACCAGCAGCATGCGGATCCGGTAGCCGCCCCAGCCCCAGTTGCTGCCCTCCGACGCCGCCAGCAGTACCGCGAACAGGCCGACCGCGATGCACAGGAAGCCGGGCAGGTCGAAGCGGCGGCCGGCCCGGCCGGGCGTCTTCGGTAGCAGCAGCGACGCGGCCACCGCGCCCGCGATGCCGACGGGCACGTTCACGTAGAACACCAGGCGCCAGTCCAGGTACTCCACGAAGTAGCCGCCCAGCACCGGCCCGACGGCGGGCGCGAAGATGATGCCCAGCCCGAAGATGCCCATCGCGGCGCCGAGCTTGCGCCTCGGCACGATCCGGTACACCAGCGTCATCGCGACGACCGGCATCACGCCGCCGGGAATGGCCTGCAGCACCCGGAACGCGATCAGCGTGTCCAGGTTGCCGGCCACCCCGCACAGCGCCGAGCCGACCGCGAAGCCGGCCAGCGACAGTACGTAGACCAGCGTCAGCCCGAGCCGCTCGCCCAGCCAGCTGCTCAGCGGTACGACCACACCGAGCATCAGCGTGTACGCGGTGGCGATCCACAGCACGTCGTCCAGCGAGCCGCCGAAGTCCTTCTGGATGGACGGCACGGCGACGTTGACGATCGTGACGTCCAGCACCGCCATGAAGTTGCCGACGACGAGCACGAGCACCGGGACGAGCCAACCGCCGCCGGCCGCCGCGCCGCCGGCCGGCGCCGGGTGCGGGGGACCGGCCGGGGCAGTGGGTGACCGCGGGGTCGCGGGTTGCACCGTCGCGGTGCTCGTCGTGCCAGTCATCGCCCGGTTTCCCTCGTCCTCACCTCGGGTGCGTCAAACGCGGCGAAGCATCTCCGGGGGAGCTGGGTCGAGACCAGGTGGCGGGTTCGAGACAGCGCTATCCGACGTCACAGCGACCTATCGCGGCGGTATTCGACAGCGTGGGATCAGTCCACGAGGGGCGAGCTCTGTTTGAAGATGCGCATGACCGGGGCGGTCTCGACCGAGCGCAGGCCGGGCAGGGCGGCGATCGGGCCGGTCAGGTACTCGTAGAGCGCCCGGGGGTTCGCGCACACCACGCCGGCGTAGAGGTTGTCGGTACCGGTGGTCGCGGCGGCGAACCCGACCTGGGGGTGCCGGGCCAGGGCCTCTCCGGCCGCCACCAGCTGGGCGGGTTCGACCGAGAGCCACAGCCCCGCCGGCGTACGGAGTCCGAGCAGCGTGTGGTCGATGTCCACGTCGAAGTACAGCACCCCGGCCCGGCACAGCTCTGCCAGCCGGCGCCGCACCGTGGTCTGGGACCAGCCGGTCGCCGACGCCAGCTGGCGGTACCCGGCCCGCCCGTCGTGGCGCAGTGCCGCGAACAGCCGGTGATCGCCCGCGCTCAGCTCGACGGGTTCGCCGGCGGGTTCGACGGCCGGGGGTCGCAGCCGCACCAACTGCTCGGCGGACAGGGGTTCGATCTTGGAGAGCAGGCTGTCCCGGCCGCCGAAGAAGACGTGCAGCACGCAGTGGGCGCTGACCCCGGTCACCCTCGGGGTGCGGGGCAGCCGGCTGAGCACCGGGTGGTCCTCGGCGGTGGCGTCGGTCGCCATCCGCGCCATGCAGACGATCTCCGCGCCACCCGAGGCCACCCGGACCCAGGAGGTGTCGTCCTGGCGGGCCAGCGCGCGGGCCAGCCCGGCCGCCGCCTCCGGGGCGCACCGCACGCGCACCAGCCACTGCTGCTGGCCCACGGCCTCCGGCCACAGCGCGCCGATCACCCGCACCCCGTGGACCGCCCGCAGCCGTGCGTAGCGGCGGGCCACCGTCTGGTCCGACACCCCCAGCAGCTCGCCGACCAGTAGGAACGGCACTCGACCGTCGACCTGCAGCGCCTGCAGCAGGCCGCGCTCGACGTCGTCGAGCTGGTGCGTGCCCATCAGCCCTCGTCTCGACGAACCCGTCCGGCGCCTGCCGGTCGCAGAAATCTACCCGTCGCGCGCGTCACGGTTGGCACGATCGGGTAGCGGGAATACCGGCGCGGGCGGCGGCCGGTCGTGAGACAGTGCCAGCGCTCGAGTAGACCCCGTGCCCGGCCCCGCCGGCCCGATCGCTAGGACTGAGCACCGTGAGCGTTGGCCAACCCTCCCACCCCGGCAGCGGTGTCGATCCCGAGTCGAACGGCGCGCTACCCGAGGTCAAGACCAGGGGCATCAGCGGCCGGGTGCTCAGGGCCGCCGTCGAGCGTGCGCTGGTCGTCCAGCAGCCACTGGTCACCGCGCACATCGCCAAGATCCGGCGGAACAAGCCGGGCGCCGCCCCCGCCGAGGTCATCGCCGCGCTCGACAAGCAGTACATGATCATGGTCGGAGGCACGGAGGCGGCGGCCGGCGGGGCCGCGTTCGTCCCCGGGGTGGGCACCGCCGCATCGCTGGCCACCGGAGCCGCCGAGGCGATCGCCGCGCTGGACGCCTCGGTGCTCTACACCCTCGCCGTGGCCGAGGTGCACGGGCTGGGACTGGCGGACGTGGAGCGCCGCCGCACGCTGGTGCTCGCCATCGTGCTCGGCGAGGGCGGCACCAAGCTGATGCAGAAGGTCACCGGTCGCTCGACGAACTGGGCCCAGGGCCTGACCGACACCCTGCCGCTCGGGAAGCTGGGGCCGCTCAACCAGACGCTCGTGCGCTGGTTCGTGAAGCGCTACATCACCCGACAGAGTGCGCTGGCGCTCGGGAGGGCGTTGCCGTTGGGCGCCGGGGCTGTCGTCGGCGCGGTAGGCAACGTGGTCACCGCTCGCGCGGTGATCCGGTCGACCGAGCGGGCGTTCGGTCCGCCGCCGCTGACCTGGCCGGAGCCCGCCCCCTCGGAGTGACCAGCGCCGATGCGCCCACGTCGCCTATCGCCGTCAACGCGCAATAGGGCCGAGAGCCTCGATAATGATTATTCTCGCTGGGCAAGCTCACAGGCTTCGCACAGTTTAAGAATGTTCTCAGCAATGGGAGGAATCACTGATGGGTGTAACGCCACAGATTAACCCTAACTGTCAACGTGCACACTAAGAATTGTCTGAGACAGGGCTTCTCCGGACGAAAACTGAGATGTTGCTCAGTGATTATGAGGCTGCTAGGAATCTAGGCGACAGATTTCCCACCCCCGAAGGAATCCTGAAAAATGAAGCAAGGAATTCGAATTCTGGCCCGGGGAGCGGCGCCGATGGCGCTCGCCATGGCCACCGTCGGAATGCTCGGTACGTCCGCGTGGGCGAGCCCGGCCGCCGCGCCGGCCTCGGCCGAGTCGACCGCCGTGTCCGACGCCGCCCTGGCCACCCCGCTCCCCGCGTGGGGTTTCATCGACCCTCACCACCACACCGACCGCAACAGCTGCCAGCGGTTCGGCGGCCACCAGCAGTGGGACCCGGGTCGTCGCCACTTCTTCTGCCACGGCGGCAGGTACGACCAGTACTGGTACTGAACCGGCCCGACAGGCTTCGCTGAGCCGTTGACCACGGCTCGGCATCACCAGGCACGTGCGGATCCGCACGTGCCTGGTGGTGTGTCCGGGTCCGTGGAAGAGTCGGGGCCGCTGGTGTGTTGTGGCCGAAGGCGAGTGACCAGCACATCGAGGAAAGGCAGACATGACCGCGAAAACGTGGTTCATCACGGGTGCTTCGCGTGGTTTCGGGCGCGACTGGACGATCGCGGCGCTGGAGCGTGGCGACTCGGTAGCCGCGACCGCGCGGGACACCTCGACCTTGGACGACCTGGTGGCGCGCTTCGGCGAGCGGCTGCTGCCGATCAAGCTCGACGTCACCGACCGGCCAGCCGTGTACGACGCGGTGGCCGAGGCGCACCGGCGGTTCGGCCGGCTGGACGTCGTCGTGAACAACGCGGGCTACGGCCAGTTCGGCATGGTCGAGGAGATCAGCGAGGCCGAGGCGCGGGACCAGATCGAGACGAACGTCTTCGGCGCGCTCTGGGTGACCCAGGCTGCGCTGCCGTTCCTGCGGGAGCAGGGCTCCGGCCACATCCTGCAGGTGTCGTCGATCGGCGGGATCAGCGCGTTCCCGAACATTGGCATGTACAACGCGTCGAAGTGGGCGCTGGAGGGGTTCAGCCAGTCCCTCGCCCAGGAGGTGGCCGGGTTCGGGATCAAGGTCACGCTGATCGAGCCGGGTGGGTACGCGACCGACTGGGGCGGCGCGTCGGCCAAGCACGCCACCCCGTTGCCCGCCTACGACGAGTTCCGCAAGCAGGCGCAGGCGGCCCGGGCGCAGCGGGTGGCCAGCCCCGGCGACCCGGCGGCGAGCAGCGCGGCGGTCCTCCAGATCGTGGACGCGGAGCAGCCGCCGCTGCGGGTGTTCCTCGGCACCGCTCCGCTGGGCATCGCCGAGGCCGACTACGAGTCGCGGCTGGCGACCTGGCGGGAGTGGCAGCCGGTGTCGGTCGCCGCGCAGGGCGACCAGGGCTGACGCTGGCTGTTACCGAACTGCACACCAGGCAGGTTTTTTGGCGCTCCGCCATGTTTGGTGTGCAGTTCGGTAACCACAGGCCGGCGGGTGTCCGGTTCCGGCCGGTGGCTCCGACCTCGTGGTGCAGGTATCCAGCAGAGCCGGCATCGCCAGGAGGTCGACATGAACGAGCAGGCCCAGACCGGTATTCGCGTCACCGATGTCCGGACGGTGGCCGTCCCGGTGCTCGACCAAGATCGCGCGCTCGCGTTCTACGTCGGCACGCTCGGCTTCGAGAAGCGGATGGACGCGCCGATGGGGCCGGGGATGCGGTGGGTCGAGGTCGCGCCGCCCGGCGCGACGACGACGATCGCACTCACGGCGTCGTCGGAGTCGGCGGCGTCTTTTTCGGACGGCAGGGGCGCGGGCGTCGACACCGGGATCCGTCTTGTCACCTCGGACGCCGAGGGTGACCATGACCGGCTTCGAAGCCAGGGCGTCGATGTCGACCCGCTGCTGCGCTGGGACGGCGTGCCGCTGATGTTCGTGTTCCGGGATCGGGACGGCAACAGCCTTGTGATCGTCGAGGGGGCATGAACATCATGGCGCGCGTCGACCTCGACAGGCAGTTCACCGAAGTGCTGCCAAGAGCGCGGCCCCGGGTGGCTGAGAGCTCGTTCATGGCCCTCGGTGACGGCACGCACAAGCTCCCGGTGAAGGCGGCGCTGCGCGAGGTGCTCGGCAAGGGCCCCGGCGACGAGGTCACCGTGCACCTGCTGGAGCGGCTCGGCTGAGGATCCGGCGGCCACGGCTGGCGCAAGATCTGTCCGCTGGAGCGGATTGCCAGCTGACGCGCGTTATCCGCTTGAGCTGGCTACTGGCCGTCCTGCCGTCGACCCCTACCCGAACAGTGCGCGCGGGATTTTCGCCACCGGGCCTCGACCGGGCATGTCGCTACGCGATGGGTTCGAACGCCTGAGAGACCAGGTACGTGTCCTCGTACATGTGCAGGCGCGCGATCCGGCCGTCGCGCACGGTCAGGTGGAAAGCCACGGGCATGTCGTAGCGGCGCCCGGTGGCCAGCGTCGTGTGGGCGATGCGGCCGAGCACCACGGCGTCCGCGCCGTCGACGAGGATCTGCCGGATCTCCGACACGCTCTCCCCTGGGACGTGCAGCCCGCCGATGGTGGTCAGCACATCGGCGACCTCCTCGGGGCGGGACCGCGCACCGGTCCAGGCGAGGTTCTGGTTGCCCGAGATGAGCCAGTCCACCTGCTCGGTGAACAGCGCGATGGCCTGGTCGAGCTCGCCCGCGCCAACGTGCCCGAAGAACGCCTGCACGGTGTTGAGCACGGCGTCAGTGGGTTCTGGAGCGGGTGCCGGCGCGGGCGCGCCGACGATCGCGTAGAGCGTGGCGATCCGGCCGCCCCGCACTACGGCGACGTCCGTACCGGTGACCCGTGCCGGGTCCTCCGGCGGGCCGTAGGACCAGCTCAGCTCGCCACCCCCGGGGTGGACCAGGGGCGTGCCAGCCGCGCTGAACCGCCAGCCTGCGGTCCGGCCCTGCAGCTGCGCCACGGTCGCATCGAGCGCGGCGTGGCCGACGAAACGGCCTTCCGGGTCCACGAACACCGCGTCGGGCGCCCACAGCTCGGCGATCGCGGCCAGGCGCCGGTCGCCGTCGCGCTCGTCGAAGACGTCCAGCAGGTTGCGCAGCAGCAGCTCGGACACCCGGTCCGGGGTCGCGTCGGTGCCGTCGAGAGTCGTCGGGTCCAGCGAGTTCGAAGTCATGACGCCAGCCTACCGATTTCTGGACCAAACGGTTAAGAATGTGACCGACTATAGATGATCATGTTTGATTTCGAAAACAGATTGACATATTGAGGATGCTCACGGAGTCTGTCCTGGACGCGAGCGGTGCCGCTCGGCCGCGACGCAGGTCGAGATCCACCCCGCTCCGAGGAGCTTGGAGGTCCGATGGCCGAGCACATCCACGACGTCGCGGTGGTGGGTTTCGGGCCGGTCGGGCAGGCGTGCGCGCTGATGTTGGGCCGGGCGGGCCACGACGTCGTGGCCATGGAGCGGTGGCCGGAGCCCTACGCGCTGCCCCGCGCGGTGCACTTCGACCACGAGATCGGCCGGATCTTCGCGGCCGCCGGTGTGGGCGCGCAGGTCAAGAAGGTCACCGACCCGGTGCCTGACCACTATGAGTGGCGGGCGGCGGACGGGCGGACCCTGCTGCGGATCGACTGGTCCGGGCTCGGACCCTCGGGCTGGCCGATGGCGAACTTCTTCAGCCAGCCCGAGCTCGAGGCCGTGCTGGCGGAGGGGGCCGCCGCGCTGCCGAGTGTGCGGGTGAACCGCGGCCGCGCGGTGACCGGGCTGACCGAGCACACCGACCACGTCGAGCTGCGCGCTACCGACCGGGACGGCGCCGCGCGCACGGTCCGGGCGCGCTACGTGATCGGGGCGGACGGCGCCAACAGCACGGTCCGCGAGCACCTGGGTACGCCCCTGGTCGACCTCGGCTTCTACTTCGACTGGTTGATCGTCGACCTCCTCCCGCACGAGCGGCGCGAGTGGTCCCCGATGAACTGGCAGCTGTGCGACCCGGTGCGCCCGACGACCATCGTGTCCGGCGGGCCGGGGCGGCGGCGCTGGGAGTTCCTCCGGCTGGCCGAGGAGACCATCGAGGAGCTCAATACGCTGGACACCGCCTGGCGCCTGCTCGAGCCATGGGGCCGTACGCCGGCCAACTCCACCATCGAACGCCACGCCGTGTACACGTTCCAGGCGCGCTGGGCCGAGCGGTGGCATCGGGGGCGGCTGCTGCTGGCCGGCGACGCAGCCCACCTGATGCCGCCCTTCGCCGGTCAGGGCATGTGCTCCGGCATCCGTGACTCGATCAACCTGGCCTGGAAGCTGGACCTGGTGCTGCGCGGCGTCGCACCCGAGGAGCTGCTCGGGAGCTACTCGCGCGAGCGTGGCGGGCACGTCCGGCACGCCATCCACATGTCCGTCGAGCTCGGCAGGGTGATCTGCGTGCTGGACCCCGACGCCGCCGAGGCCCGCAACCGGCGGATGGTCGAGGCCGGCGCGGTACCCGAGCGCGCGCTGCCCCCGGCGCCCCCGCCGGTGCTCTCCGACGGTGTGGTGCACCGGGGTCGCCCTGACCGGCCCGACGCCCTTGCCGGGTCGCTGAGCCCTCAGTTCACGCTCGCGCACCAGGGCCGCACCGGGCTGTTCGACGACATCGTCGGCCACGGGTTCGCCGTGCTCACCGCGGGCGTCGACCCCCGCTCGGTGCTCGCGGCGGCCGACCTCGCGTTCCTCGACTCGCTCGGTGCGCACCACGTCCCGATCATGCCCGCCGGCGACGACTCCGAGGCCTACGCCGACGTGGGTACCGGGTACCTGGACTACCTCGCCGGGCACGGCCGGCAGGCGGTGATCGTGCGTCCGGACTTCTACGTCTACGGGTCCGTCGCCGACGCGGCCGAGCTGCCGGACCTGGTCGCGGCGCTGCGGGCCGACCTGTTGATCAGCTGACCGCTCGCCGCGGAGATCCCGAGTCGCGGGGCGGGGGCCGGCCGTCCGCCACGAACCGGGTCAGGACGAGGTGGACTGTTCCTGGAGGCGGTGGAAGATGACGCGGCCGCCGTCCTGCGGGCCGGCGGGGTCGTCGGCCTGCTGGTAGTCGCCGGCCTGGAAGCGGACGGTCTCACCCTTGAATGTCGCCGGGATGGGCGCGACCACCTGCTGCGTGTTGCCGTTGTTGGTGGCCGAGAAGGTGAGGTTGCCGTTGCCGGAGTCGGTGATGGTGAAGTCGAAACGGCTGTTCAGGTCGAGCGTCTTGAGCAGCTGGTAGTTGATGTGCTTGTTGCCGTCCTGGACCTGCTTGACGACCACCTTGAGTCCGCCGTCCTGGTAGCGCAGCATCACGTAGGGCACGGAGCTGATGTCGTCGGCCCCGTGGATCTGGCCGAGGATGATGCCCTGCCCGTCCTTCGGCACCTGCAGCAGCGTCACCGAGGCGGTCAGCGTGTGCGTGCCCTGGCCGGCGGTGAAGTTGGTGAGGCTGTTCAGCTCGGTGCGCGGGTGCTCGGAGTTCTTGGTGGTCGCGCCGCTCTGCGACGGGGCCCAGAAGATCAGCCCGCCGCCGGGGTTCGCGGTCATCCACGGCGCTTTGAGCGCGGCCGGGTCGACCGTGGTCGCGTTGCCGTCGTCATTCTCCTCGGGGATGCTCAGCTTCCAGCCCGTGAGGTTGACGGAGTCACCCGGCTGCGGGGGAGCGGCAGGCGCGGTGGCCGGCGGTGGCCCGGCCTGAGGTGGGCGCTGCTCGCCGCCGGGGAGGGCGATCCAGAGGACCCCGCCCAGCAGCACCACCAGGACCACCGCAATCACCAGCCACTGCCGGTGACCCAGGTTCGCAAGCTTGTCGGGGAGTCTGAGCCGTGTCACCCCACCAAGCTAGCGCGGTCGCCGACGGGCCGGTCGCGCCTCCCCGGTCCCTCAGGAAGCCCTTACGATCGTCGACAGGCCCGCAACGGGCCGCCGACCCGGGGGTCCTCCGTCACGGCACCTGACCGCCCGGTCCCGCTGGCGTGCCGGGCGAATGCGCCGACCGGTCCGCCGACGGCGCTGAGTGAGTGCCCTGCTGGGGGAGCCGACACGATGCGGCCGGGGCCGGTCATCCCCCGAAGAAGACCGGCCCCGGCGACAGGACACTAGGAACGCTGCCGGACGGCCTCGTCGTCGTAGGCGCGCTTGACCTGTTCGGGGATCCGGCCCCGGCGGTTGATCCGCACGTTGTGCTGGCGTGCCCACGCCCGGACCGACTGGTTGTGCTCCAGATCGGCGCGCTGCTGCCGGGTCCGCTCCGACGCCGTCGGCCGGTGCTGGCCGGCGGGCCGCGCAGCCGCGACGAACGGCGCGAGTGCCTCGCGCAGCTCGCGGGCGTGCTCGTCGCACAGGTCGATCTCGTACTCGGCGCCGTCGCAGTGGAACAGCACGGTCTCATTCGCTGGTCGACCATCCAGATCATCCACCAGGCGGACCTCACGCAACTGGGCCATAGCCAACCTCCTGACCTTTCTCACGGTGTGTTCGTCGGGCTACGTGCTCGTGTGTCTGTGAGCGGCTCAGGTCCTGCCGTAGGCGGCCAGCAGCTGGGGGTTGCGCATGCTCGTGGCCGCGCCCTCGGCGACGCAGGTCATCGGCCGGTCCGCGAGCTTCACGGGGAACCCGAAGGCGCGCTCCAGGCTGTCCCCGAAGCCGCGCGCGAGTGAGCCGCCGCCGAACAGGATCACCCCGTCGGAGAGGATGTCGCCGGTGGCCTGCGGCGGCAGCTCGTCCAGGCAGGCGGACAGCGTCTGGATGATGCCCTCGATCACCGGGTGCACGACGTGGGTGAGCTCGTCGAGGCCGACACTGGCCAGCCGGGGCCGGCCCGTCGCTGCGTCGCGGCCCTGGGCGACGACCGTGGGCTCGTCGGCGGTGGAGGCCCGGATCTTGACCTGCTCCGCGGTGAGCTCGCCGACCAGGAGCTGATGGTGCTCCCGCAGGTAGTGGCTGACCGCCAGCGTCATCTCGTCCCCGGCGACCCGGCACGACCGGTGCGCCAGGATGCCGCCGAAGCAGAACGCGGTGACCTCGGAGGTTCCCCCGCCGACGTCGACCACAAGGTGGGCGCGCCGCTCCAGCGGGTCGATGCCGCAGCCGACGGCGCCTGCGATCGGCTCGTCGAGCACCCACGCGCGGTGGATGCCCGCCTCGTCGGCCGCCTCGAGCAGGGCCCGCCGCTCCAGCGTGGTGGCGCCGACGGGCACGCCGATCGCCGCGCGCAGCCGGCTCCGCCCCCACGGCCTGGGTGCGATGCGGTGCAGCACGCTGCGCAGGTACAGCCGGGCGCTGTCCAGGTCGGTGATCACGCCGTCGTGCAGCGGGCGGATCGCCTGTACCCCGGTCGGCGATCGGCCGATCAGCTCGCAGGCCTCCCGCCCGACCGCAACCACGCCTCGGCGGGCGACGCTGCCGTTGATGACGCCCTTGACGAGCATGACGGACGGCTCGTCGAGTACGACGCCCTCCGCCGCATCGCAGACGACGGTGTTCGCGGTGCCGAGGTCGATACCGAACTCCTGCATGGTGCGTCCCTTCCGGAGAGGTTGATCAGGTTTCACGGCCGCTGTACCGGCCCGCTGTCGTGGATCTCGGCCTGGTGGGCGAAGTAGTAGGCGAACAGGTCATGGGCCGCCGGCCCCGGGTTGTTCTCGCCCTCGCCCGGTCCCTGGGTGAGCACCGTGACGACGAGGGACGGGTCCTGGGTCGGGGCGGCGGTGACCCAGTTGTCGTAGCTGTCGGAGGGCAGCGCGCCGTCCTGCGCCGTGCCGGTCTTGGCGCCGACCGGGACGGGCAGGTCGGCCAGCCGTCCGGCGGTGCCGCCGGTGACCGCGGCACGCAGGCCGTCCCGCACCGGTTGCAGCGCCGCCGCGAACGGCAGCTGGGTGGCCGGCGGTTCCGGCAGTGCCGCCCACGCGTGGTCGGTCCCGGTGGCCAAACCCAGCCTCGGGGTGACCAACCGCCCCGTCTCCACGGCGCCCGTCCAGCGCGCCACCTGCAGTGGCGTGGTGGTCAGGTAGCCCTGGCCGATGCCCAGGATGACCGTGGAGCCCGGGTACCAGGTGCCGCCGTCCTCACCCACCGTCGCGGGGCTGCCGAGGTAACCCTGGGCCTCCGAGGGCAGGTCGATGCCGGCGCGTTGGCCGACGCCGAGGGTGCGCGCCGTGCTGATCATCGCGTCCGGCCCGAGTGCGGTGGCCAGCTTGTAGAAGTACACGTCGTTCGACCACGCCAGCGCCTGCGCGAGGTCCATCGGCCCCATCGGCTTCCAGTTGTTGAACGTGTGGCCGCCGAGGGTGTAGCTGGCCCCGGTGGGGATGGCCTGGTCGGGTGGGAACCGGGGGTGCAGCTGGTTCGCGGTGGCCACCACGAGCTTGAACGTCGACCCGGGCGGCACCGCGGACTGCGCGCTGTGCTCCCGCATCGGGCTGCCGGGCGCGGACGCCAGCTTGCTCAGCGCGGCGTTGTCGGCCGGCGGCCCGTAGATGTTGTTGTCGAAGTTCGGCACGCTGGCGAGTGCGAGCACCTGGCCGGTACGTGGGTCCAGCGCGACAGCGGCACCGATCCGCTTCGGTTGGCTGCGCATGGCGGTGACCAGGCTCGCCGTGAGCACCCGCTGCATGCCGAGGTCGAGCGACAGCCGCAGGTTCGCCCCCGGCACCGGGTCGGTGTGCGGCCCCATCGCCACCGGCTGGCCCAGAGGGTTCACGTACACGCACTGCTCGCCGTCCACCCCGCGCAGCACGGCGTCGTACTGCTGCTCGAGCCCGGCCCTGCCGACGACCTCACCCAGTGGGAGAGCCGGCCAGCGCTGCTGCTCGGCGGGCGTGGCAACGCCGGTGAAGCCCAGCGCGGAGCCGAGCAGCGCGCCGGCCGGGTAGGACCGCCGAGCCACGGCCACCACGCCGACGCCGGGCAGCGCCGCCTTGGTCACCGAGGCGGCCGCCGGTGCAGGCAGCTCGGCCACCGGCACGGCCAGCGTGGTCGGCGGGACGGCGGCCAGCGTGGCCCGCAGCGCCGCCGCCGGCTGGCCGGTCAACGTGGCCAGCTTGGTGACCGCGGTCGGGTCGGCCAGCAGCACGGCCGGTACCGCGATCACCTTCGCGGGGCCGCCGTCGACGTTGGTGGCCAGTGGTGCCCCGTGCCGGTCGGTGATCTGGCCGCGCGGTGCCGGCAGCCGGAAGCAGCGGCTCATCTGGTCCACCCCGGCGGCGACCAGGGTGGGCCCGTCGGTGGCCCGCACCTGCCACCCGTAGCTGGCGAAGCCGAGCAGCAGCGCGGTGATGAACCCCGTAGCGACCTGTACCCAGCGCGGCCGCCGGGCCCGCGAGCCGGCCTGCGCCCACAGCCGCCTGCGGATCCCGTCCCGGCGGACGCCGACCACGACACCGACCGCCGCCAGGTGCACTACCAGCGCCGTCCCGCCGTAGCTCAGGAGCGGGAACGGCACGCCGGCAAGCGGCAGCAGGCCGAGGTTGCCGCCCAGTGACACGACCGACTCGACGCCGACCAGCACGGCGAGACCGGCGGCGGCCAGCGCGCCGGGCATGCCCCGGGCCGCCCGCGCTGCGAGGGCGAGCCGCCACACCAGCACCAGGGCGGCGAGCACCACGGCGGCGCCGGCGAGCAGCCCGAACTGCTCGACGACGCTGGCCACCGCGAGGTCGGTGTGCCGTTCCGGCAGGTACTGGGCGCGCAGGTCGGTCAGTGGCTGGCCGGCGCCGAATAGCCCGCTGGAGCCCACCGCGATGCGCGCCTGCGTGACCGCCCAGCCCGCGTCGGACGCCGACTCGTGCGAGCCGGCCACGAAGCTGCCCAGCCGCGTGAGCTGGTACGGCCGCAGCAGGCCGACCACCATCGGCGCCGCCAGCGTGGCCGCCCCGAGCACCGGCAGGAGGAACCGCGCCGGCACCCGCCCCAGCACGAGCATCGCCACGGTCAGCGCCACGAGCAGCGAGCACGTCGACAGGTCCGGCTGCGCCAGCGTGAGCACGATCGGCACCCCGGCGAGCAGCACCGCGAGCGCGAACCGCCGCCACCACGCGTGCTCCGCCGCCCCCAACACCTGGGCCAGCACGAGCAGCACACCGAGCTTGGCGAGCTCGGACGGCTGGAACGTCAGCGCGCCCAGGTCGATCCACCGGGTGGCGCCGTTCGCCGAGGAACCCACGAACCGGACCGCGACCAGGAACACCAGCGCCGACGCGTAGCACGCCCAGCCCAGCACGGTCAGCACCCGGAGCCTGGCCCGCCACAGCACGGCGAGCAGTGCGACGCCGGTCAGTGCGAACGCGGCCTGCCGCACTGCCAGCCCGTAGCCGGCCACCGCCCAGATGTTGGCCACGCCGATACCGACCACCACGAGTGCGGCGAGCACCGCGACCACGTCCAGGTGCCTGCCCCGGGCACCCATCCCGGCCGGTGGGTCCCTGCGCCGGACACGCCGTGGCGGAGTCCGCCCTATCCCTTGTCCCCGCACCGTCTGCCCCACACAACGTCGAACATGATCAACATCCTGCTTCGGCCGGCACGAGCACAGCGGCACTGGCCGCGCGCGCCGGCTCCTCGACCACCGCGGTGACCGCGAGCGCCCGCCCCGCCGGTACGGACAGCTGCCCGACGACGGCCGCCTCCCGACCCCCGGGCGCCACCGTGACCGAGCCCCCGTCCACCCGCTGCGTCGATCCCGAGCAGCGGTCGAGCACCACGTAGTGCCACTGCACGCGCCGCGCCACCGGTTCCGGCACCAGCCGCACGAGCACCCGCAGCTGGCAGTCACCCCCCGGCGCGCACCGGGCCAGCGCTCGTAGGTCGACGCCCGTCACCGCCCCCTCGGTGCGCGGCGCGACCGCCGCGACCGGCTCCGCCGCGCCACCGGCACCCCGGTCCGACGACTGCCCGGCGGCGCGCAGGGCGGCCAGATCCGCGCTGATCCGGTCGCCGAGCAGGAACACCTCCAGCGCCAGCACGGCGAGCAGCACCACGAGCGCGAGCGCCCACCGACCGAGCCGCGCCAGCGCCGTCCAACCCCGTTCCGCCTCCCGGCGCAGGATCCCGGCCAGGCGGTCCCTCGGCCCGCGACCGCCGCCAGGCCGGGCCGCGTCGGGCCGAGTGACCGGTGCCGACCCGGGCTGAGCCGGCGTGGCAGTGGCAGCGATGAGGGCGGCCAGCTCCGCGCGGACCGAGGGACCGACTTCGGCCGCCGTCGGTCGCAGCCGCGCGGCCGCCGCGCCGAGGTCGCCGTCGAGCAGCGTCGTGACCGAGGCCAGGTCCAACGCCGCTCCGCTCACCTCCGGGGCCTCCGCACCGGGCCGCTCCGGCTGATGGGTCGCGCGGGCCGCGAGGCCGGCGAGCAGTGCCCGCGTCGAGCGCAGGTCCGCCTGCGTCGCCGCATGTTCGGGCGAGGTCGGTTCCTTGGCGGTGTGGCCGGGACCCCGCTGTCCGGGCACCTCGACGGTGGTGGACCGCCCGGCCGCGCAAACCGGGCCCGGCCGTTCGAGGCTCACCGCGCCATCCGCGCCGAACCAGACGTGCTCGGCCCCGAAGCCGTCGAGGGGCACCCCGGTGGCGTGCCGGGCCAACACGGCGTCGACCAGCTCGGCGCCGATCACGAGGGCCTGCTCGGGCGTCAACAGGGTGAGCCGGTTGAGCAGCCTCAGGTTCAGCCGAGGGCTGCTCGGGGGAGGGGTGGCGGGTGGTGGCGCGACCGGGGTCGAGGTGGAGGGGCGGAGGCGGAGGCGTGTCCGGCCCGGTCCTGGCTTGTACTGCACGTGCATGAACTGCTCCGGGGTAGATCGTGGTTGCGCGATGAGGCCGGGTCGGGAGGGGGAGGGGCGGAGCAGGGACCGGCCGGCCACCGCACGACTCACAGGTGAGAGCTGGTCATGACCCTGGTGCCGCGGGATCGGGAGCCGTCGACGGCGCGCCTCGTGCTGGAGCACGGGACACCGGTCGGCGGGTGGCCGGTCCTACCGGCTGGGGGGACCCCGGGGCGCGTCCTGCGACCGCGCCGGGGCGAACCCGGGACGGTCGCAGCGCCAGGCGTGGCGGGCGCCGAGGCGGGCCGCTATGAGCAGTGCCAGACAGAGCAGGGCGGCGTCTCGCGCGAGCCCGCCGAGCGCGAGGTCGGTGAAGCTGGCCGGGCGGTCACCGTCCGCATGCGGCCGGAGCGCGGTCTCGTCCCGCCGTGCGGCCGAGGCCGCGCCGAAGGGAAGCCGTGTGCCGGGCCAGCGGGATAGCCGCAGCAGCCACACGAAGAGACCGACCATCACCGGGCTCCAGCGCCGGCGAGGTACTCGAAGTCGATCATGTCAGCCAGGCTGGCGCCGCCGCGCGACCGCGACTGTGGCCAACGGTTGGACGACACTCTCGACCACAGCTTTCTGATCAACGTTCGGAGGCGGCTGACAGATCAACCAGGTCAAACCTAGCTACGCCGAAGCGGAACCCCATCGGCCAGCAGGGTGAAGCTCACGATCTTCACCGAACTGAAATCATGGCGCGACCTGGCGCGCTGGCCGCCCGAAGAATCGATCATGCCGGCGTTCGGGCCGCCCGACCGGGCCCGCCCTCGGAGGCCAACCGGTCGAGCGGAGATCATTATCGGCGGGGCACAGGCGGGGCGGCCGAGCAGTTCATGGAAGTGAATCACAAATTGCTTCGAGAAGCCCCTCGGGCCCGCTTCGACGAAATTCTCAAGTGCCGAGCCGGTGTTTCCGGAACAATCGCGCTCAGAGTTCCACGTGTGCCTTTTGGCCGGTGCTCTTGGCCCTACCGGAGCGGGTGGTGAGCGCCAGCAGTACCGCTCCCGCACACATCAGCGTGACCACGTAGAACGCATTGGCATAGGTCTGCGCGGTGACCGCCGCTCGCAATGTCTGGTAAATGCCCAACAGCCCGGGGGCGCCCTGTTCGCGGGCCTCGTTGATGCGGGGGAGTGCCTGCGGTCCTTCGCCGACGAGCAGGCCACGATCGGCGATCAGCTGCGCGGTCTGCGAGGTGTTCATGCTGCCGAATACGGCGATGGCGATGCTGGAGGCCACGCGCTGCATGACGTTGTTCATCGCGCTGCCGGCGGAGGTCAGGGAGGGCGGCAGCGAGGAGACCCCCGCGGTGATGATCGGCATCATGGACAGGCCCAGCCCGACGTTGCGGACCGACAGCCAGAGCTCGATGTCGCCGTTCGGGGTGCTCGGCGTGATCTGGGCGAGCAGGTAGGAGCCGTACGCCATGAACGCCAGCCCGAGCGCGATGGGATAGCGCGGCCCGAACCGGTCGTAGATCTGCCCGGCGATCGGCATCAGGACGACCAGCACGAGCGAGGCCGGCAGCAGCACCAGGCCCGCGTCGAACTCCTGCAGCCCCTTCACCCGCAGCAGGTACTGGGGGAGGAAGTACAGCCCGGAGAACAGGCCGGTGATGGCGATACCGAGCAGCAGCAGCGACTGCACGTATGCGATGGACTTGAAGATCCGCAGATCCAACAGCGGGTTGTCGACCTCGAGCTCGATCACGACGAACAGCGCCAGACTGAACGCCGAGGACACGAACAGCCCGAGGATCCGGTAACCGCCCCAGCCCCATTTCTCGCCCTCGGAGAACGCCAACAGCATGGCGAACAGGGCGTAGGCGATGGTGACGAATCCCCAGACGTCGAAGCGCGGCCAGGTGGTCGGGTGGATCTGGGGGAACACGATCAGCGCCAGCACGGTGCCGATCACGCCGACCGGCACGTTGATGAAGAAGATCAGCCGCCAGTCGACGTACTCGACGAGGTAGCCGCCCAGCGTCGGGCCGATGGCCGGGGCCACCACGATGCCGAGGCCGTAGACGCCCATCGCCGCGCCGATCTTGTCCCGGGGCACCAGCTGGTACAGCAGGATCAGGGTGACCACAGGCAGCACGCCACCCGGGACGGCCTGCAGCACCCGGAATGCGATCATCGTGTCCAGGTTCCAGGCCAGGCCGCACAGCGCGGACCCGAGCGCGAACCCCACCATCGCCAGCACGTAGAGCCTGGTCTGACCGAGGCGCATGCCGAGCCAGCCGGTCAGCGGGACGATCACGCCCAGCGCCAGTGTGTAGCCGGTGACGACCCACTCGATGTCGTCGGTCGCCGCGTTCAGGTCGACCTGCATCCGGGGGATCGCGACATTGACGATGCTGGTGTCCAGCACCGACATGAAACTGCCGACGATCAGCACCGCCAGCGGCACGATCCAGTTCGTCTGGACGCCGCCCGTGGCGACCGCCCTGGGGGCGGTCGGCGCGGTGGCTGTTGCGGTGGCCATCGGGGTTCACCTCGTTCCGATCCGTCGCCTGGACGTGGAGGGCGGGCCCCTTAGGCCGTGGTGCACAGGCTAAGTTGCGTTAGACAACCTAACAGGGCCAACGGCCACCGGACGCCGTCGGCTTCCCGAAAGTGAGCCACCAGACACTCACCCGCGGGGCCGGCGACTCTATCAGCGCCAGTCGCGGATTTCGTCAGCGCGAGTCGCGGATTTTATCGGACATAACGGCTCGCCCGGACAGATCCCCGACTCGTCCCTCTGACTCGAGCTGATGGAATCCGAGTTGTGGTTTTTGTCAGGCGGCTTTGGCGGCGCGGGCGGCTTGGCGCAGTTCGACGTTGCTGGCGCCGAGATGGATGCCGTGGATGGCCATACCGGCGAGTACCGGCTCGGCCAGCGCGGGGTCGGCCCGCAGTACCGCGTCGAGCAGGCCCGCGATGTAACGGCGCTGCTTGAGCTCGTCACTGGTCGGTCCGCCGTGCCCGCGTGACTCGGTCGTGTAGGGCAGCGCGGACAGATCGAGCCCGCGCACCAGCATCCGGTCGAACCGGGCGCGGTCGTGACCGGCTGCCGCCACGTGCTCCCGGGCGGTCCAGCACGCGGAGGCCCAGACTGTGCCGTCGGTGTGCGGGTCGGCCTGCCCGCCTCGGAAGTCGGCC
>DATAYB010000023.1:0-7773 GCA_036272795.1 Pseudonocardia sp. | reverse complement strand
GCCGCATCCTCTGCGACTGCACAATCACCCCCGTCGTACTCGGCGGTGACGGCCAACCGTTGGACGTCGACCGGACACGACGCACCGTCACCCCGCCACAACGCAAAGCCGTCGCCGCCCGCGACGGCGGCTGCGCCCACCCGGGTTGCGACAAAACCCCACGACGCTGCCAAGTGCATCACATCATTCACTGGATACACGGCGGCGAAACCGACATCACCAACCTCGTCATGCTCTGCCGCACCCACCACAGCGAAATCCACAAATCCGGCTGGAAAGTACGAATGAGCCGCGGCCACCCGGAATTCATCCCGCCTAAGTGGATGGACATACACCAAAGACCCCGCCGGAACGCCCGCGCAAGCATATTAGTGAGCTAGTTCCGCACGGCCGGAGTCACTGTCGGAAATCACCTGATCGACCCCAGGTGCCATTCCTGTTCGCCCTCAACCCGTTGGCGCGTAGGTCAGGTGCAGCACGCCGTTCTCGAACGCCTCCTGCGCGGCCAACGCCAGCGGGACGCTTCCTGTGCCGTCCGGGAACAGCTTCGCGCCCGACCCCAGCACGACCGGGTAGACCAGCAGGTGCAGCTCGTCGACCAGTCCGTCGGCCAGCAGCGCCCGCACGAGGGTGCCGCTGCCGCTGATGTAGATACCGCCGTCGACCTCGTCCTTCAGCTTGCGGACGGCGTCGGCGTCGTAGGTGCCGAACACGCTCGAGTGCCGCCACTCGTCGGCGGACGCGAGCGTGGACGACACCACGTACTTCGGGGTGTCGTTGAAGAACGGGGCGCCCGGGTCATCCTCGGCGGTGCGCCCCGACCAGGCCGGCGCGAACATCTGGAACGTGGTGCGGCCCAGCAGGATCGCCGAGCTGGGCGTCATCATCTCGGCGATCGCCCGGCCCATCCCCTCGGTGAAGCCGTACGGGGCGGTCCAGCTCGGGTCCTCGAACACGCCGTCGAGGCTGACGAACTCGTGCACGGCGATCCTGCCCATGGCGCTCTCCCTGTCTGCGTGCCGCCGCCCTGCCGCGCGGCCGGGCTCCTAGATCAGACCAGGCCCGGCCGCGCGACTCATCGGCCGGACCGGCGTCCATCCGAGCAATCCTCACCCCGCCGCCCCGCCGCCCCGGTGCTCAGACGACCGCCTCAGCCACCCGCGGAGAGCCTCAGCCGGCCACCGTCGCGTTGCTGTGCAGGTAGTGCTCGGCAAGGTCGTCGCTGGTGCACACCCACACCTCGGGCGTCGAGGCGATCTCCCGCAGCACCCGGGCGAGGTACTTGGTGCGGTGGGGCTGGCCGACGATGAAGGTGTGCAGGGGCAGGGCCATCACGCGGCCGGTGGTGGCGGCGTCGTTGAGCAGCTGTTCGAACTGGTCGAGGACGAGCCGCTCGTAGTCCGCCCCGGTCAGCCCGGACCCGATCATGAACAGCAGGAAGTCGTTGACCTCGAGCGAGTACGGCACCGAGAGCAGCCCGGGCACGGACAGCGGGAACGGCTGGTCGTCGGCGCACCAGTCGAGCAGGTGGTTGAACCCGGCGTCGGCGAGCAGTTGCGGGGTCAGGTGCGTCTCGGACAGCCCCGGGCCCAGCCACCCTCTGGGCCGCGCCGGCAGCGTCGCATCGAGCACGGTGACCATCTCGCGCAGGTGCGCGCGCTCCTGGTCCGGCGTCATGCCCGAGAGCAGGGTGGAGTTGGTCTGCCCGTGCGCAGCCCACGCCCACCGGCGGCTCACGCCGGCCTCGATGATCTGGGGGAACTCGGTGCACACATCGGAGTTGACGATCCCGGTGACCGGGATGTTCAGCTCGTCGAAGACATCCAGCAGCCGCCAGAAGCCGACCCGGTTGCCGTAGTCGCGCCAGCCGTAGGCCAGTGGATCCGGCACAGGGCCGGCCGGTGTGGAGATCGGTAGGTCCGGCCGGAAGCTCTCGATGTTGAGGCCGACGTAGAACGCGAGCCGGGCCCCGCCCGGAAAGCTGAGCGGCGGCCGGGACACGATCGGCGAGTAGTCGTACAGCTCGTTCGGCATGGGTGCTCCCGCTCCCTCGACGGACCGCGCTCAGTGGACTGCTGGCGCGCTGGCCGCCATCACGGTAAAACCTGACATCAGTGTCAGGTTCAACCCCGATTTCGGGCGGCGGAGGGTCACGTGATGAAGATCGGCGAGCTGGCCAGGCGCACCGGGGTGAGCGAGCGCTCGCTGCGCTACTACGAGCAGCAGGGCCTGCTGATCGCCGCGCGCAGCCCGGGCGGCCACCGCGACTACCCCGAGGCGGCGGTCGCCAGGGTCATCCACATCCAGGAACTGTTCGCGGCGGGGCTGCACAGCGCGAAGATCGCCGAGCTGCTGCCGTGCATGCGGGACACCGACGGTGGCCCTTCCGAGGTGGCCACCCCCCGACTGGCCGAGCAGCTGCGCGAGGAGCGGGACCGGATCGACCGCATGATCACCGACCTGGCTCGGTCCCGCGACATCCTCGACGAGGTGATCGAGGCAGCCGCGACGCCGGTGCGGCGCCCCGCAGCCCCACTGCCCACGAGTCGGGGATGAAGCCCGGCCACTACTCGCCGAGGAAGGCCGTATGTGCGTGGCGGCGGCGGTCGACGGTGTCGTGGAAGACGTCGGGGCGGGCGTAGTGGCCGGTCGGGTCGAACGTGAGCCGGGACTCCGTGACCGCGCCGAGGTCGAGTTCGGCGACGAGCAGCCCCTCCCGGCCGGTCTGCGGCGGGATGACCCACGTGCCGTCCGGGGCGGCGACCGCGCTGCCGCCGTCGAAGCCGGTGTCCCCCGCCGCGCGCAGCGGCCCGGCGAGCGGGAAGTCGTCGGGCACGTCCCCGCTCCGGATCAGGCCGGCGGCCGCCACCGCATACATCCGGCCCTCTGAAGCGACGAACCGCGTGATGTCCGAGGTCAGCGCCGCCGACCCGGGCCAGCAGCCGATGTGCACCTCCTCGCCCTGGGCGTACAGCGCCGAGCGGGCCTGCGGCATCCAGTTCTCCCAGCAGCTCAGCCCGCCGACGCGCGTGCCGGCCACGTCGTGCACCCGTAGGCCGGCGCCGTCACCCGGGCTCCAGACGAGCCGCTCGTCGTAGGTGGGCACGAGCTTGCGGTGGTGACCGACCGTGCGACCCTTCGCGTCCAAGGTGAGCAGCGTGCACCAGGCCGTACCCCGGCCGGCGGCGGTACCCCGCTCGGTGACCCCCACCAGCAGCGTGACCCGCAGGTCGGCGGCGAGCGTGCACAGCTCCCGGTGGGTGGCGTCACCGGCCTCGATCGCGGCGTCGAGATAGTAGGCGTAGCAGGCCTTCTGGTCGGGGTCCTCGAAGGCCGCGCCGCCCGTGCGTGCCAGCCAGAACGGGTAGCCGGACAGGTAGGACTCCGGGGTCGCCACGAGGTCCGCGCCCTGGGCGGCGGCCGCCTCGACCACTCTGGCCAGCCTGTTCAGCCGTTGCGGCATGCGCAGCCACGGGCCGGCCAGCTGGGCCACCGCCACGGTGCAGGGGCGCCGGGTCGGCCGGGCCAGCCGGTGCTCGGCGAGCACCGGGAGTGCCTCGTCAGCGGCGAAACCCTCAGTAGACGTCGAAGTACTCACGCTGCTCCCAGTCCGTGACGGCGGCGTTGAACCGGGCAACTTCACTGCGCTTGACCGTGGACAGGTAGCGCACGAACGGCTCGCCGAGCTCGCGGCGCATCAGCTCGCTGCTCTCGAAGTGCGCGAGCGCCGCCTCCAGTGACGACGGCAGCGGCGGGGCATCCGCCTCATAGGCCTCGTCAGCCGACGGGCCGGGGTCGAGCTTGCGGGCGATGCCGTCCCGGCCGCAGATGATCTGCGAGGCGAGGTAGAGGTACGGGTTGGCGGCCGGCTCCCCGACCCGATTCTCGAGGTGGGTCGTCGCATCGCCCCGGGCACCGGAGACCCGCACCATCGCGCCCCGGTTCTCCTCCGCCCAGGCGATCCGGTCCGGGGCGAACGACTGGGCGATGTAGCGCTTGTAGCCGTTCACGGTCGGCGTGGTGAGCACCGACGCCGCGCGGGCGTGCTCGAGCAGACCGCCGAGGTAGTGGGTGGCCGTCGTGGACAGCAGCCCCTCACCCTCGCCGGGGAACACGTTCGGGCTCAGCGGGCCGGACAGCGACTGGTGCAGGTGCCACCCGCTGGACACGATGTGTGGCAGCGCGGGCCGGGACATGAACGTGGCGTGGTAACCGTGCCGGCGGCAGATCTGCTTGACCGCGCTCCGGAACAGCAGCACGGCGTCGGCGCCACGCACCCCCGGCAGCGGGTCGAACGTGAACTCGATCTGGCCGGGCCCCCACTCGTCCTCGACCGTGGCCAGCGGGAGCCCCAGCGCCACCACGTGGTCGCGCAGCACGGAGAGGATCTCGTCCGCCTCGTCGCCACGGTTCTCGGTGAGGTACTGGTAGCCGTGGGCGAGGGCGGTGACCTGGGGCGCTGCGGGCGGCCACCCGCAGTCGGCGAAGGACAGCTTCGGGTCGGCCAGCCTGGTGATGTAGAACTCCAGCTCCACGCCGGCGGTGAAGCCGAAGCCCTCCTCGGCGAGCGCCGCCAGCTGCCGCTGCAGCACGCCACGGGTGTCGAAGGGAACACGCTCACCGTTGCGGTAGTACAGGTCGGCGAGCACCCAGCCGGTGCGCTCGACCCACGGCAGCACGGTGAACGTCGCCGGGTCCGGTACCAGTACGCCGTCGGGCAGGCCGGTCATCCTCGGGTCGCCGAACCCGTCGGCAGCGAACGGCGGCACCGAGGGGTGGTTGGCGGTGTCGAAGATCAGCGTGGCGGTCTGGAAGTCCTTGCCGTTCTCCAGCGCGGAGACGAAGTGGTCGACCTCGACGGTCTTGCCGCGCAGCACGCCGTGCTGGTCACCCCAGCTGATCCGGACCTGCCGCAGGTCGAGCTCGTGCACGCGCGCGGCGAGCTCCTCGGCCGCTTGGTTGGCCTCGTCGGTCCGAATGCCGTGGTCGCGTACAAAGCCCATGTCGACTCCTCAGCTGGTCCGGTGGTCAGACCAGTACCGTACGTGGCGGCCGGTTGCGGCGGTGTAACAGTTCGACAGCGTGCTACAAGCTGGTGTGATCGCCGGTCAGGAGTTATAGGTAAGGTGGCCTGACCAGTCGAGAGGATCCGCATGCCTGAGCCGGTTCAGCTGCGCCCGCTACGGCGCCAGGCGATGTTCGAGCGCGTCGTCGCGTCCCTGCGGGAGCACATCGCCGCGAACGGCATCCAGCCCGGCGAGCGGCTGCCCTCCGAGCGCGAGCTGGCCGCGGCGCTGGAGGTCGGGCGCTCCTCGATCCGGGAGGCGGTGGCCACGCTGCGCGCGAACGGCATGGTGGAGGCGCGACACGGCGAGGGCCTGTTCCTGCGGCGGCTGAGCCCCGAACCGGTCCGCGCCGCGGTCGCCGACAGCCACGAGACCAGCCTTGACCTGCCCTACATCTGGGAGACCCGCCAGGCACTCGAGACCCAGTGCGCCCGGCTGGCCGCGAGCCGCGCCACCGAGGCCGACCTCGCCGAGCTCGACGCGGCACTGGTGTTGATGGCCGGGGAGATCGAGCGGGGCCTGCCCGGGTTGGAGGGCGACCGGCGGTTCCACCTGGGCGTGGCGCGCGCCTCCCACAACCCGATCCTGGTCGGTCTGCTGGACGGGGTCCGCGAGGCGCTGGACCACACGTCGAGCAAGTCGCTCGGCCGGCCCGACCAGCCCGCCCGGTCACTGGCCGACCACCGGGAGATCCTGCGCGCGATCCGCTCGCACGAACCCACCGACGCCGGCAACACCATGCTCGCCCACCTGGTCGGGACGACGGACCCGATGCTCGAGGCGCGGGAGAGCCGGCGCCGGGCCGGCCGACGGTGAGCGAGGCCGCAGGCTAGGCTAGTGTCCTGTCGCCGAAGTCACGGCCGTGAACGAGGTTCTGCGCCCGTCGACGCGGGCGGTGCGGTCGACCCGAGTGCGCAGCGCAACCTCACCCTGGAGTTCTCCCGCCGACCCGCTGGTCAGAGCCTGGGGACCGCGGGGAAGAGCCGGCGGGCGCCGGCGGCCAGGGCGTGCTCGACGCTGTCGAACAGCCGCAGGGTCGCCAACAGCCGGGCCTTCTCGACCGCGCGGAGCACCACGTCGTGCCTCTCCCCGATCACGATGACGATGCTGCCTCGGGAGTCCGCCCGCATGGCCCGCTCGGCGAGCACGGCGAGCGCCACGGGCCCGAGCGCGGTGACCTCGACCATGTCCAGCACCAGGTGGTCGGCGCCGTCGCTGTGGCGGCGCAGCAGGCGGTCCAGCTCTCTCGCCGAGGCGGGAGAGTCGATGGCGCCAGAGACGGTCAGGACGGCGGCGCCGTCCACATAGCGGTGCGACGTGAGCATCAGAACCACTCCCCCGCGCGTGGCCCGACCGGGTGACCCGGCCCGGAAATCGATGTCCCCAACTAGCCAACCACACATGATCGAGGGCTGAACACCCGCCCCACCGAGACGGCGCAACCGTGCGGCGCGCGTGGTCATGTCCGGTGATCACCAGGACGTGCGGGCAGTTCGATCACGCCGAACATCGCCGTGAGGTCCGGCTGATCACCGGGCAGTGGGTTCCCTGGAGCCGCGCTGGCGGGTGCGGAGGTTGCGGTTCTTGATCAGGTTGCCGCAGCTCGACATGTCACACCAGCGGCCTCGGCGACTGTGCGAACGGTCGTAGAACGCCCAGCCGCAGTCGTCGTTGCCACACGCCTTGAGCCGCGGCCACGTGCCGTCCAGCTGGGCGTCCCGGATGGTAAGCAGGAGCCTCGACCAGCCGCCGTCGAGCCCGCCGCCGGGCTCGCTCTCGAGCCCGACCTCGCCGTTCGCCCCCAGGCTCAGCCTCGGCCGGCAGCGCCGCGCGAGCTCGTCGAGAGGCTCCAGGTCGCTCGGTCGCGCCGGCACGCCGCCGCCGTTCGCCACGAGCAGGGCCCGGACGCCCTCCCGTGCCTGCCGGGTGAGCGCAAGCTCCTCCGCGGCCACGGCCGACGCCGCGTCGAGCAGGCCGGCCCCGGTGAGCCACCGCCGCGCGGACTCCGGCTCCCGCAGCAGGTCGGTGTCGGTCTCGATGTCGTGGGTGTTGACGAACGCCTGCACCAGCAACAGCGGCAGCGGCGCCGGTTTGCTCTCGGTTCCGGGCACCCACGGCGGCAGCGACACAGCGACCACCCTACGCGAGCATGACCCTTAAAGTCGATTGACAGGTCACGCCGTGACCATCAAACTTACTTTTATGGTCACACACGTCGAAGAATGGTTCGGAGGGAAGCAACCCGGCGACGGGCAGGCACACGGCGACCGGGTCCTGGTCGTCTCGGCGAGCGACGGGCTGGTGAGCCGCCGGGTCCGGGTGCGCGATCGACTGGTCGCGCGAGTGCGGGCCTGCGGGTTGGACCAGCGCCTCTGCCGAGGCGAGCCGCCGGAGAGCAGCGTCCCGCTGGCGTTGCGGGCTGTCCATCTAGTTGGCACCGGGAGCCGAGGCGGCCTCGCGCGCACCGTCCGTCACCTGCTGGACCTGACGGGCCAGCCACGGTGGTCGAGCCACGTCCCCGTCTGCTACCGGAACGTGCGCGCGGCGGTGCGTGAGCTGGAGGCGCTGCACGTCCGCCTCGAAGCCCCGGGCCCCGTCTCGGCGTACGGGATCGCGCGGCTCAGGGCGCTGCTCACCGACGGCGGCGGCCCGCTCTACCACGGTTCGAACCGGGACGACCTGGCCGACCGGCTGCGCGATGTGCTCA
>DATAYB010000022.1:0-3321 GCA_036272795.1 Pseudonocardia sp. | reverse complement strand
CGGGCACGCCGCCGGGGTCGCCGCCGCCCAGTTCCACCAGGGCCGGCCGCACGACGTCGCCGCCATCCGCGCCGAGCTGCTCCGGCAGGGCGCGATCATCTAGTGTCGCCACGGTGGAGGTTCCCTGATGAGTACCGAGGCCCCCACCCGGACGCCCACCGCCGCCGGCTACCGCTGGGTCGTGCTCGCGATGTGCTGGGCGGCGTTCACCATGACCTCGGTGGACCGCTCGACCTGGGGGCCGGCGGCCGCTTCGGTCAGCGAGTCGCTGCACGTCCCCCTTGCCGCGCTCGGGATCTTCGCCACCGGCTACTACCTCGGCTACCTGGTGTCCAACGCGGGCGGCGGGGTCCTCGTCGACTGGCTCGGCGCGCGGGTCCTGCTCACCGTGAGCTGTGTCGGGGCCGGGCTCTTCATGGTCGTCTTCGGGTCGACGACCTCGGTGCCGCTCGGGCTGACCGTGCAGGCGGTGGTCGGCCTGTTCGCGGGCGTGGACTTCGCCGCCGGCCTGAAGATGATCTCCGAGTGGTTCGCCGTCGAGCAGGTCGGCCTGGCGTCCGGGATCTTCATGACGGCCACGTCGCTCGGCACCGTGATCGCCAACGCCGTCGTCCCTTCGTTGATCCTGTCCTCGGGCTGGCCGGCCTCGTACCACGTGTTCGGCTCGGTCACCGTTGTGATCGGCGTACTCTGCTTCGCTCTGGTCAGGAGCACGGCGCCGAGGCAGGGCCGGCGGGAGTCGCTGCCGGACGCTGCGGCGGTGCTGCGCAACCGGGACCTGCTGCTGCTCGGCATCGCCGGCTTCGGCGGGCTGTGGGGCACGTACGGCTTCGTCACCTGGTCGAACACCCTCATGGTGAAGGGCAGCGGGATCAGCCCGGTGCGGGCCGGCGTGGTGCTGGTGATCTTCGCAGGCGTCGCCGTGGTGGTGAAGCCGGTGATCGGCTGGGTCTGTGACCGGCTCGGGCTCGGGCTGCGGCTGCCGATCGTCGCGGTGCTCGTCTACTTCGCGGTGATCCTGCTGATCTTCGGCCGGCTGCACACGTACACCCAGTTCCTCTGGGTGGCGCCGCTGCTGGGCATCGGGGCGTACGCCTACAGCCCCCTCACCGCGGCGCTCACCCCGCTGCTGTCCGGACGCCGCTCGGCGGGCTCGGCGGCCGGCGCGGTGAACGCGTTCTGGCAGCTCGGCAGCGTGCTGGTGCCCGCGGTGATCGGCCCGGTGTTCGCCGCGAGCCACTCGTTCGCGCTGGCCTTCGCCACGCTGGCGGCCGGTCCGCTGCTCGGCGCGGTGATCGGTTACTTCGTCCGGGAGCCCCAGGCCGACCCCGTGGCGCCACGAGCCGGCTGAGCCTTCAGGCCCCGACCCAGCCGCGATAGGCGCCCAGGTCGACGTTGCCGCCGCAGATGATCGTGACCACGTGGCGGCCGGCGAACCGGTCGGGATCCTCCAGCACGGCGGCGACCCCGAGCGCCGCCGAGGGCTCGACGACCAGCCCCGCGTGCTCCCACAGCGCGCGCACACCCGCGACGATCGACGCCTCCCGCACCAGCACGGCGTCGTCGGCCACCGCCAGCAGGTCGTCCAGCACCTCCGGGATCGGGTGCCGGCCGGCGACACCGTCGGCGATGGTGTCGATCGACTCGGTGGTGACGACCCGGCGCTCGTGCCACGAGCGGGTCATGGCGGGGGCGCCCAGCGGCTGCACGCAGATCACCTCCGTGCCAGGCAGCAGGGCCTTCACGACGTGGCCGACGCCGGTCGCCATGGCGCCGCCGCCCAACGCGACCAGTACCGCGTCGAAGGGGTGCCCATCCGCCAGCTCCAGGCCGATGGTCGCCGCCCCCTCACAGGTCTCGAGGTCGAGGCTGTCCTCGACGAGCCGGATGCCGCGTTCCAGCGCGAGCCGCGACGCCCGGGCGCGGGCCACCTCGATGTCGCCGTCCACCAGCTCCAGTTCGGCCCCGAGGGCGCGGATGCGGTCGAGCTTCGCGGCGGCCGCGGACCGGGACGCCACGACCGTCACAGCCAGGCCCCGGCGCCGGCCCGACCAGGCCAGCGCCTGTCCGAGGTTGCCGGCGCTGCCACAGACCGCGCCCCGCCCGCCGGCGTCCGCGAGCTGGCTCGCCACAACCTCGGTGCCCCGGCCCTTGAAGCAGCGCACCGGGTTCGCCGTCTCCAGCTTGATGCTCATGGTGCAGCCGAGCAGGCGCTCGAGCGGCTCGCAGCGGTACATCGGGGTGTCGAGGAACACCGGGTCGATCAGCCCGCGAGCCGCCCGGATCCGGCCCATGTCCAGGCGCGTGCAGGGCAGGGCGTGTCTGCCGGTCATCTAGTCGGCCGTCAGGGCAGCCGCGAGCGTGGCGGCCGCGATGTTGGCGCCGCAGGACACGATGGCCACCCGCTGCCCGGCCAGCTCCGCCCGGCGGGACAGCGCGGCCGCCACCGCCATGGCCGCCGCGCCCTCGATCAGCTGGTGCTCGGTGTCGATCACCAGGCGCAGCGCGGCGCGGATCTCCGCCTCGCCGACCAGCACCCACTCGTCGACCAGCGCCCGACACAGGGGCAGCGTGATGGCGCCGTCCTCGACACTGCCCGCGGTGCCGTCGGACAGCGTCGGGGCGGCGTCCACCGCGACCACCCGGCCCGCCGCGACGGACGCCGCCATCGCCGCGTCCACCGACGGCGAGGCGCCGTAGATCCGCACGCCCGGCAGCCGCCGCTTCAGCACCGCCGCGATGCCGCTGATCAGGCCACCGCCGCCGACCGCCACGAACACCGCGTCCAGGCCCCGCTCGCCGGCCTGCTCCACCAGCTCCACGCCGATGCTGCCCTGGCCGGCGATCACGTCCAGGTCGTTGTACGGCGAGACGTAGACCAGCCCGTGCTCGGCGGCGTACCGGCGGGCCAGCACCTCCAGCACGCCCGAGTCGGTGCCCTGCGCCCTGACCTCCGCCCCGAACCGCCGGATCGCCGCCACCTTCACCGGCGAGGCCGTCTCCGGGACGTACACGATGCCCCGCCCACCGAGCGCCGCCAGCGCGTGCGCCACCCCGAGGCCGTGGTTGCCCGAGGACGCCGTGACCACGCCCCGCTCCCGCTGCTCGGCGGTCAGCGTGAGCACCTTGGCCAGCGAGCCCCGGGCCTTGAACGAGCCGGTGCGCTGCAGGTGCTCGCACTTGACCAGCGCCTCCGTGCCCAGCTCCTCGGCCACCCCGGCGAAGGGCAGCAGCGGCGTCAGCGTGAGGTGCTCGCGCAGCCGAGGTGCCACCCGCTCGGCGAGCTGGGCCACCTCGTCCGGCGTCACCGGGTGCAGTTCC
>DATAYB010000021.1:0-3515 GCA_036272795.1 Pseudonocardia sp. | reverse complement strand
GTTGCGCTGGGTGAGTGGTTGACGACACAACTGCGGCCGGCTACTCCGCTCAGCGCACCGGGCGTCGGAGAGAAGTAGGGTCAGTGGGCGTGGAGCACAACGGCACGTCCGAGTTCATCATCGTGGCCAACCGACTGCCGGTCGACCTGGTGGTGGCCGACGACGGCAGCCACTCCTGGAAGCGCAGCCCCGGCGGGCTGGTGACCGCGTTGGAGCCCATGCTGCGCGGCCGGGACGGCGCCTGGGTCGGCTGGCCGGGGGTCGCAGACGTCGATCTCGAACCGGTGGAGCAGGACGGCCTGCTGCTGCACCCCGTGCCGCTCTCCGACCATGAGGTCGGCGAGTACTACGAGGGCTTCTCCAACGCGACGCTCTGGCCGCTGTACCACGACGTAGTCGCGCCGCCGGTGTTCCACCGGGCATGGTGGCACACGTACGTCCAGGTCAACCGGCGGTTCGCCGAAGCGGCCGCCAAGGTCGCCGCGCCGAACGCCACCGTCTGGGTGCAGGACTACCAGCTGCAGCTGGTACCCGCCGAGCTGCGCAAGCTGCGGCCGGACCTGCGGATCGGCTTCTTCCTGCACATCCCGTTCCCGCCCACTGAGCTGTTCATGCAGCTGCCGTGGCGCTCGCAGATCGTGCAGGGGCTGCTCGGCGCGGACCTGGTCGGCTTCCACACCCCGGGCGGGGTGCGCAACTTCCGCTGGCTGGCGGCGCATCTGGCCGGCAGCCGGCTGTCCGGCAGCACGACGGGCGCAGGCGGCCGGCCGGGTGAGATCGCCTACGACGGGCGCACGGTCAAGGTCGGCGCGTTCCCGATCTCGATCGACTCCGGCGAGCTGGACAAGCTGGCCAGGACACCGTCCGTGCGGGCCAGGGCTGCCCAGATCCGCAACGACCTCGGCAACCCGAAGCGTGTGGTGCTCGGGGTGGACAGGCTGGACTACACCAAGGGCATCAACGTCCGCCTGCACGCCTTCCACGAGCTGCTGATGGACGGCCGGATCGACGCCTCCGACACGGTGATGGTGCAGCTGGCCACGCCGAGCCGGGAGCGCGTCGAGCACTACCAGCAGATGCGCGACGACATCGAGCTGACCGTCGGGCGGATCAACGGCGAGTTCGCCAGGGTCGGCCATCCCGCGGTGCACTATCTGCACCAGGCGCTGCCCAGGGTCGACCTCGTAGCGTTCTTCGTCGCCGCCGACGTCATGCTCGTGACGCCGCTGCGCGACGGCATGAACCTCGTCGCCAAGGAGTACGTGGCCTGCAAGTTCGACCTCTCCGGCGCGCTGGTGCTCTCCGAGTTCGCCGGCGCCGCGATCGAGCTGAGCAACGCCTACCTGGTCAACCCTCACGACCTCGACGGCATGAAGAACACCATGTACGACGCGCTGACGATGCTCCCGGAGGACGGCCGCCGCCGGATGCGCGCCCTCCGCCGCCAGGTACTCACCCACGACGTGGACCGCTGGGCCCGCTCCTTCCTGCACGCCCTGGGCCTCCCCGGCCAGCGCTAGCTCCCGCGGGGGACCGGGCCCGCTCGGGCTGGCGTGCAGCTCGGGCTCGTGCGTGCCCGGCGGGGTGCACGGGCAGGTAGGCGCCGCGCGAGCGGGTACGTGCCACACATGGCGGGTGCATGCCGCACGAGCGGGCGAACTCGCCCCCGTTCGACTTGTCGTGTCCATTTGACGTGACAGGTGCCACTTGTCACGTCAATTTCCCATGACAAGTCGGACGGGCCGCCACCTCACGTAGCTCAGTCACCACAGCCCAGTCGAACAGGCCGCCACCACCAGCGTCAGAGGCCGGAGAACCAGCGGTCGGCGGCGGGGGGTGGAGCGGTGGTGGCTCCGGGGATCAGTTCGGTGGGGAGGATGACGGAGCGGGGCTCGGTGCGGTCGCCTCGGTTGAGGAGCAGCTGGCCGGCCATCCGCCCCTTCTCCTTGACGGGCTGGCGGACGGTGGTGAGGCCGGCGCGGATCGCCTCCGGCACACCGTCGAAACCGGTCACGCTGAGGTTCTCGGGTACGGCCCAGTTGCGCTCCTCGGCCAGCCGCAGCGCGCCGAGTGCGAGTACGTCGGAGGTGCAGACCAGCGCGGTCAGCCCCAGGTGGGAGTCCATCAGCTCGCTGGCCGCCGAGGCGCCGGCCTCCATGGAGTGCTCGAAGCGCTCCACGACGGGCACGTCGGCCCAGTCCACGCCGACCTCGGCGAAGCCCTCGCGCAGCCCGCACAGCCGTTCCCGCTGCACGGGGAACGCGGCCTGGCGCTGCCGGCGGGGGTCGGCGTAGCCGTCGAAGCGCGTGTTGCTCAGCCGCATGCAGATCACGCCGATGCGGCGGTGGCCCAGCTCAGTGAGGTGCCTTGCCATCGCGAGCATGCCGCCCCGGTCGTCGACACCGACCCGGTCGACGCCCTCGACGTCCATCGGCTGGTCGGCCACGACGGTGGGCAGCGGCCGCTCCAGCACCGCCATCAGGTGCGGGTCCCGCTCGGGCACCGAGTAGACGACGAAGCCGTCCACGCTGGCCTGGTGCACCGCGGTGACGTCGGTGTCGCCCCGGCTGGCCGGCATGAGCAGCAGGCCCTGGCCGGCGTCCTCGCACGCCCCGGCCAGTCCCTCCAGGAAGCCGAGCGCGGCGGGGTCGCGGAACGCGAAGGACAGCTCCTCGGTGAGCAGCAGCCCGACCGCGCGTGCCTGCCGGGTGCGTAGCGAGCGGGCCACCGGGTCGGGACCGGGGTAGCCCAGCCGGCGCGCGGTCTCCAGCACCCGCGTGCGCAGCTGGACGGAGAGCTGGTCGGGCCGGTTGTAGGCGTTCGACACCGTGGTTCTGGACACCCCGAGCTCGGCAGCCAGGGACGCCAGGGTGGCGGGCCGCCGGACACGCGGGCTGCGAGTCATCCCATGACCGTAACGGTTCAGAAGACGACCGGGTAGTGAACCTCGCCATTCCGGCGCCCCGACCAGTGCGTGCAGGTCCGCGCAGTACAGCGGCACTGAATTGGTCACGATAAAACGACAACGATTACCACTTTCGGGTATCGTCGCCGGCATGACCTACCGCCCCCGCGCCGCCCTCCCCGTCGCCGCTGTCGCCGGTGCCGTGGCCGCCGCGCTCGCGCTGGCCGGCTGCGGCCAGGGCGCCAGCCCGACGCCCGCCCCCTCACCGGCCGGCCCGGCGCAGGTGGGAGTGGTAGCGAGTACGGACGTCTACGGGTCCATCGCCAGCGCCATCGGCGGCCAGCACATCCACGTCACGTCGATCATCCACTCGCCGGACGCCGACCCGCACGAGTACGAGGCGACCCCCGCCGACGCGACGGCGGTCGGCCAGGCCAAGGTGTTGATCCAGAACGGTGGCGGCTACGACGACTTCGCCGGCAAGCTGGTGTCCGCCGCGGGCGCCAAGCCGACCGTGATCGATGTCTCCCAGCTCTCCGGCCTCGACACCGGCGCCGACTTCAACGAGCACGTCTTCTACAGCCTGCCCACGGTGGCCAAGCTCGCCGAC
>DATAYB010000020.1:0-3244 GCA_036272795.1 Pseudonocardia sp. | reverse complement strand
CGGAGCGACCCCTTGGAACCGGTCATCTGGTCGGTGCCCGAGCGCCGCCGGTGAGCCGCTAGCCTGCCCCCGGGACCGGCCGATTATCCCCGATCGGCGTGTCCCGCCGGCTTCGAACAGCTGTTCGGCTATGGTGTTGTCCACATACGGCGGAGTTGTCCACAGACGACGCCCGCGGCCGCCGAAACGTCGGTCGCGCCGCCTAACGTCAGCCGTATCGCGTTCCCTACGTCAGCAAGGTGGCATTCGATGAGCGCAGCTCCCGACCGCGAGAAGGCGCTAGCACTCGCGCTCGCCCAGATCGAGAAGAACCACGGCAAGGGCTCGGTGATGCGCCTCGGTGACGAGGTTCGCGCCCCCATCGGGACCATTCCCACCGGCTCCATCGCGCTGGATGTCGCGCTGGGTGTCGGCGGTCTGCCCCGGGGCAGGGTGGTGGAGATCTACGGCCCTGAGTCCTCGGGTAAGACGACCGTCGCGCTGCATGCGGTCGCCAACGCACAGGCCGCCGGTGGTGTCGCCGCCTTCATCGACGCCGAGCACGCGCTCGACCCCGACTACGCCAAGGTGCTCGGGGTGGACACCGACGCGCTGCTGGTCTCCCAGCCGGACACCGGTGAGCAGGCGCTCGAGATCGCCGACATGCTGATCCGGTCCGGCGCGCTGGACATCATCGTGATCGACTCGGTGGCCGCGCTGGTGCCCCGCGCCGAGATCGAGGGCGAGATGGGCGACAGCCACGTGGGCCTGCAGGCCCGGCTGATGAGCCAGGCGCTGCGGAAGATCACCGGTGGGCTGAGCAACTCGGGCACCACGGCGATCTTCATCAACCAGCTCCGCGAGAAGATCGGCGTGATGTTCGGCTCGCCGGAGACCACGACCGGTGGCAAGGCGCTGAAGTTCTACGCCTCGGTGCGGCTGGACATCCGCCGGATCGAGACGCTCAAGGACGGCTCCGACGCGGTCGGCAGCCGGACCAGGGTCAAGGTGGTCAAGAACAAGGTCGCCCCGCCGTTCAAGCAGGCGGAGTTCGACATCCTCTTCGGCCACGGGATCAGCCGGGAGGGTTCGCTGATCGACGTCGGTGTCGAGCAGGCGCTGATCCGCAAGTCCGGCGCCTGGTACACGTACGAGGGCGACCAGCTGGGCCAGGGCAAGGAGAACGCCCGCAAGTTCATGCTGGAGAACCCGGACGTGGCCGACGAGATCGAGAAGAAGATCAAGGAGAAGCTCGGCATCGGCGCGAAGCTCGACGCCGATGCCAGCGTGCCTGCCCCCGCCCCGGTCGACTTCTGACCGTGCGGGGGGAGTCGGCCAGGGTGGCGCGCGAGCGGACGGAGCCGGACGGCGATCCGGAGACGACGGCTCGCGCGATCTGCCTGCGGTTGCTCACCGACCGGGCGCGGACCCGGGCCGAGCTCGCGGGGGCGCTGCAGAAGCGCGCCATCCCCGACGAGGTGGCCGAGCGGGTGCTCAGCAGGTTCTCCGAGGTCGGGCTGATCGACGACGCCACGTTCGCCGAGCAGTGGGTGCGCACCCGCCACTCGACACGGGGGCTGGCCCGCCGCGCCCTGGCCGCCGAGCTGCGGCACAAGGGCGTGGACGGGGAGGTCGTGGGGCAGGCTGTCGCGGCGCTGGACCGTGACAGCGAGGCCAAGCGGGCCCGCGAGTTGGTGGACCGCCGGCTGCGCACCGTCGCGGTGGACGATCCCCGGGCGGTGCCCAGGCTGGTCGGCATGCTGGCCCGCAAGGGCTATCCGGCGGGCCTGTCCTACCAGGTGGTCCGCGAGGCGCTGCGCGAGCACGGCGTGGACGGCGTGCCGGACGAGGCGGAGTTCGAGTAGCGCGGTTCGTCAGTGGCGCAGGGGCGCGGCTGGTCAGCGGCGCAGCACGGTGATGTCGGCGTCCAGGCGGCCGCTGGCCGGCAGGTCGCGCACGAAGGACAGCAGCACCTCGTCGAACGCGGCTGTGGCGTGCGTCGGGGCGACCTCGGCGCGCCGGGCCAGCGCGACGGTGCGGTACAGCGGCGGGGTCAGCGTCGTGCGGCGCAGCCGGGGGCGGCCGGCGAACACCAGGTCGGGCACCACGGCCACGCCCGTGCCCGCCTCGACCAGCCGCAGCACGGCGTCCATCTCGCCGCCCTCCACCGCGTACCGGGGCGTCACGCCGGCGTCCCGGTAGGCCTGCAAGGTCACCTCGCGCAGGTCGTAGCCCTGGCGCACCATCACCAACGACCGCCGGGACAGCTCCGTGACCGACATCGAGCCGCGGCTCGACGGCGGCCGGCCCGATCTCGGCGAGGCCACCGACAGCCGCTCGCGCAGCACCGGCGTGATGTGCAGCGCCGGGTCCAGCCCACTCGGCGGCACGATCACCAGCGCCACGTCGAGCGCGCCCCTGGCCAGGTCGTGCACCAGGGACTGGGAGCCGTTCTCGGCCAGCTGCAGGTGGATCTCGGGGTGCCGCTCGTGGAACACCCGCAGCACGTCCGCCAGTACGCCGATACACAGTGACGGGGTGGCGCCGACCCGCAGGTTGCCCCGGCGCAGCCCCACGATCTCCCGCACGGCGGTGCGGGCACTCTCGGCGTCGGCGAGCATCCGGCGCGCCAGCGGCAGCACCGCCTCGCCGGCCGGGGTGAGGGTGATGGCCTTGCCGCGGTTCACCAGCGGGGCGCCGAGCTCGTCCTCCAGCGCCTTGAGCTGCCGCGACAGTGTGGGTTGGGCAACACCTGCCAGCTCGGCCGCCTGAGTGAAGCTGCGCACGTCGGCAACCGCGACGAAGTACCCGAACTGCTGAAGTGTCACTTGTATAGCGTACGTGCATCGAAGTAGGTGCACTGATGCATTGGACGTCGGCGGATGCCGATAGTGCACTGGCCTTCGTGAGGGCACTCGTATCCAGCAAGCAGGCGCCGGCGCGCCCCGCGCCCGGCCGGCGCACCGTGCTGCCATCGGTGCTGCTCAAGTTCGTGATGGCGGTGAGCGGCGGCGTGATGCTGCTCTACCTGTTCCTGCACATGGTCGGGAACCTGAAGATCTTCCTCGGTGCCGCCGCCCTGGACGGTTATGCGGCGTGGCTGCGCACCATCCTCGAGCCGGCGGTCCCGTACGAGGGCACGCTCTGGTTCGTCCGGTTCGCGCTGACCGTGTCGATCCTGGCGCACATCTGGTCGGCCACCGTGCTGACGCTGCGCGCGCGGCGGGCCCGGCCGGTGAAGTACGCGGTCCGCAACAAGGTGGCC
>DATAYB010000019.1:0-2179 GCA_036272795.1 Pseudonocardia sp. | reverse complement strand
CCGTTCGCCCCGCTGCCGGCCGAGGTCAGCCACGTGCCGTTCGGGGACGTGGCCGCGCTGGAGGCCGCGGTGGACGGTGATACCGCCGCGGTCGTACTCGAGCCGATCCTGGGTGAGGCCGGCGTGATCATCCCGCCGGAGGGCTACCTGCAGGCCGCCAGGGAGATCACCACGAAGCACGGCGCCCTGCTGGTCCTCGACGAGGTGCAGACCGGCATCGGGCGCACCGGGTTCTGGTTCGCGCACCAGGCCGTCGGGGTCACGCCGGATGTGATCACCCTGGCCAAGGGGCTGGCCGGCGGGCTGCCGATGGGCGCCTGCATCGGTATCGGAGCGGCCGCGGAGCTGCTGGAGCCCGGTCAGCACGGGACGACCTTCGGTGGCAACCCGGTGTGCGCCGCCGCGGCGCTCGCGGTGCTGCGCACGATCGAGTCCGAGGGGCTGCTGGCGAACGCGGACCGGGTCGGCAAGGAGCTGGCCGCCGGGGTCGAGGCACTGGGCCACCCGCTGGTGGACCAGGTCTCCGGGGCCGGCCTGCTGATCGGCATCGGGCTCACCTCGTCGGCCTCCGCCTCGGTCGCCACCGCCGCGCGGGACGCGGGGATCCTCGTGAACAACGCGGTGCCGGATAGGGTCCGACTGGTCCCGCCGCTGATCCTGCGCAGCGACCAGGTAGGCGAGTTCCTCACCGCACTGCCCGCGATCCTGGACACAGCACAGGAGGCCGCTCATGCCTAGGCACCTGCTGCGAGACGACGACCTCAGCCCAGCCGAGCAGCTCGCGGTGCTCGACCTGGCCGACCAGCTGAAACAGGACCGCTACGCGCACCGCCCGCTGGCCGGCCCACGGCCGATCGCGGTGATCTTCGACAAGAGCTCCACCAGGACCAGGGTGTCCTTCGAGGTCGGTATCAGCCAGCTCGGCGGCCACCCGCTGATCATCGACGCGGCCAGCAGCCAGCTGGGCCGGGGCGAGACGATCTCGGACACCGCGAGGGTGCTGTCCCGGTTCGTGGACGCCGTGGTCTGGCGGACGTCCGGCCAGGAGCGCATCGAAGAGATGGCGGCGGCGGCCTCGGTCCCGGTGGTGAACGCGCTAACCGACCAGTTCCACCCCTGCCAGGTGCTCGCCGACCTGCAGACCATCCGGGAGCGTCACGGCCGCCTGGCCGGGCTGACCATGGTGTTCCTCGGTGACGGCGCGAACAACATGGCGCAGTCGCTGCTGCTCGGCGGGGTGACGGCCGGCCTGCACGTGCGGGTGGCCTCGCCGGAGGGGTTCGCCCCCGACCCGGTCGTCGTGGAGGACGCCCGGAAGCGGGCGGTGGAGACCGGCGGCAGTGTGGCGCTGGGCTCCGACCCGGTGGCCGCGGTGACCGGCGCGGACGTGGTGGTCACCGACACCTGGGTGTCCATGGGGCAGGAGGCGGACGGGCTGGACCGGCGCGCGCCGTTCCTGCCGTTCCAGGTCAACGCCGCGCTGCTGGCGCACGCCAACCCGGGCGCCACCGTGCTGCACTGCCTGCCGGCGCACCGGGGTGACGAGATCACCGACGAGGTGCTGGACGGCCCGGCCAGTGGCGCCTGGGACGAGGCGGAGAACCGGCTGCACGCGCAGAAGGCGCTGCTCTGCTGGCTGCTCGAACAGAGTGCGGCGGGGTAGATATGAGCGAGCCTGCGAGCGAATCAATGTCACAGGCTGTCCGCGCAGCGCCGACCGAGCGCAGCGAGGGTGAGCGATGAGTGTGCCGACCCGGGTGGCGAGGCAGGCGCGGATCGTGGAGCTGATCGGTCAGCGCGCGATCCGCAGCCAGGCCGAGCTGGCCACCCTGCTGGCCACGGAGGGCGTCGAGGTCACCCAGGCGACGCTGTCGCGCGACCTCGACGAGCTGGGCGCGGTGAAGCTGCGCGGCCCGGACGGCGGGGCGCCGGTCTACGCGCTGCCCGAGGAGGGACACCCGATGCGGGCGTCCGCCGGGGGCACCTCGCGGCTGGCGCGGCTGCTCGGCGAGCTGCTGGTGTCGTCAGACGCCAGCGGGAACCTCGCCGTGCTGCGCACCCCACCAGGGGCGGCGCAGTTCCTGGCCAGCGCCCTGGACCGGGCGGCCCTGCACGACGTCGTCGGCACGATCGCCGGCGACGACACGATCCTGGTGGTGGCCCGCGAGCCGCTCACCGG
>DATAYB010000018.1:0-6700 GCA_036272795.1 Pseudonocardia sp. | reverse complement strand
CCAGGCCGTCCGGTTCGTCCCAGCGCGGGATTGCCAGGCTAGCCGAGTCCGGGCAGGCTCATCCAGTCGCCCGGGCGGGGCGGCTGCGGGCCGGGGGCCGGCTGACCCTGGCGGCGTCCGGCGCGGCGGAGCCTCAGCGGTAGGAGTGCTCCTCGTCGGGGAAGCTGCCGGCCACGACGTCCTCGGCGAAGGACTGCACGGCCCGGCGCAGCACGCCGCTGACGTCCGCATACCTCTTCACGAACTTCGGGGTCCGCGGCGACAGCCCGGCCATGTCCTGCCAGACCAGCACCTGGGCGTCGCAGTCCGGTCCGGCGCCGATGCCCACGGTCGGGATGGCGAGCTCGGCGGTGACCCGCTTGGCCACGTCGGCGGGCACCATCTCCAGCACCACCGCGAAGGCGCCGGCCTCCTGCATCGCGAGCGCGTCGGCGATCAGCGTCTCGCCGGTGTCGCCGCGGCCCTGCACCCGGTAGCCGCCGATCGTGTGCTCGCTCTGCGGCGTGAAGCCCAGGTGGGCCATCACCGGGATGCCGGCCCCGACGAGGGCCTCGACCTGGGGCGCGAACCGCCGGCCACCCTCGAGCTTGACGGCGTGGGCGCCGCCCTCCTTCATGAACCGGGTGGCCGTCTCCAGTGCCTGGGCCGGCCCGGTCTGGTAGCTGCCGAACGGCAGGTCGGCCAGCACCAGCGCCCGCCGGGTGGACCGCACCACCGCGCGCACCAGCGGCAGCAGCTCGTCCACGGTGATCGGCAGCGTGGTGTCGTAGCCGTACACGTTGTTGGCCGCCGAGTCGCCGACCAGCAGGACCGGGATGCCGGCCTCGTCGAAGATCTGCGCCGCGTAGGTGTCGTAGGCGGTGAGCATCGCCCACCGCTCGCCGCGTTCCTTCAGGGCGTGCAGCTGGGGAATCCTGATGCGCTTGACCGGCGCGGGCTGGTTCGCCGCCGGCTCGGGTGTGCTGGGTCCGCCGCGGTAGGGCGCGGTCACCTCGTCGCCGGCGGCACTGGGCCGAGGCGACTGCTGTCCATCGCGAGATGCGGGTGACGTCATCGTCAACCGTCCTCCCTCGAGGCCCGCCTGGCGGGTCCCCGGGTCGTCTCCGGTGTGGTGCGCCCAGGGTGGCATCCGGCACGGCGGCAGAGATCCGGCTGCGACGAGACTCACAGGGGGTTGTCCCCCGATAGTGCTGTGACCTGCGTCAAACCGCCGTGGCACCGGAGCGGGCGCCACCCGCGATGACCAGCGGCCCCCGCGCCGAGCTGGCACCTGGCTCGCGGAAGGTCATCGCACGCCTCGTGGGCCCGGCGCCCGACCCGGTCATTGCTGAGAGCCACGCCACGCCGACGGGCGACCCACTGGCGGCTTCCGGTCAGATCCGGTGCAGACTGTCGGGCGATGAAGCTGACAGCGCGCGGCCTGCGCCGCCCCCTCCTGATCCTGCTCGCGCTGCTGGCAGTGGCGATCCCCGCGGTGGCGTGCTCGCCGAACGGGACCCTCGGCGCCGGTACCGCGGTCGGGCCCGTGCCCACCGACGACCTGCAGAAGTTCTACGCGCAGAAGCTCACCTGGGGCCCGTGCACGCCGTATGCGCCGTCGCTCGACGACAAGCAGACGTTCGCCGACCCGAGGCTGGACTGCAGCTACCTGCAGGTTCCGCTCGACTACGCGCAGCCGGCCGGTAAGACCGCGCAGATCGCGGTGCTGCGCGAGAAGGCCGGCGTGCCGGGCCAGCGGATCGGCTCGCTGGTGATCAACCCGGGCGGGCCGGGGGCCTCCGGCACCGAGGCCGCCGCGGGCGTCGCCAAGCAGGTCGAGGGCAGCCCGCTGGGCCAGCGGTTCGACGTGGTGGGTTTCGACCCGAGGGGCGTCGGCGCCAGCAAGCCGGCCATCCAGTGCTTCACCCCGCCGGAGCGCGACGCCGACCGCCTCGACGTCGAGGTGGACAGCTCGCCGGCCGGGGTGGCCCGGATCGAGAACCACAACAAGGACTACGACGCCAAGTGCGCGCAGCGCTCCGGCACCGACCTGCTGGCCAACGCGGGCACCCGGGACGTCGTGAAGGACATGGACATCTTGCGCTCGGCGCTGGGTGACCAGAAGCTGACCTACCTCGGGTACTCGTACGGGACCCGGCTGGGCTACAGCTACGCGGAGGCCTTCCCGCAGAACGTGCGCGCGCTCGTGCTGGACGGGGCACTGGACCCGGACCAGAACCTGATCGACAGGTCGGTGGCCCAGGCGGCCGGCTTCCAGCAGGCGTTCGATGCGTTCTCCGTGTGGTGCGCCAAGCAGCCGCAGTGCGCACTGGGCCGCGACCCGAAGGCGGCCACGGACAACTTCAAGAAGCTCGTGCTGCCGACCATCGACCACCCGGTGCCGCTGTCCGACGGCCGCAAGATGTCCTACAACGACGCGATGACGGGTGCCATCCAGGCGCTGTACACCCCGCAGCTGTGGGATCCGCTCAGCCGGGGCCTGACCGAGCTGGCGCAGGGCCAGGGCCGGATCCTGATGCTGCTGGCCGACATCTACAACGGTCGCCAGCAGGACGGCACCTACCAGTTCACCCTGGACGCGTTCACCGCGATCGGCTGCGTCGACGACAAGCCGGTCACCGACCCGAACGTGGTGCTCGAGGCCGACAAGCGCTCCCGGGCGGCGGCGCCGTTCCGCGACGACGGCCACGGCCCGAACCCGGCGCGCGACCCCTGCGCGTTCTGGCCGGTGCCCAACACCAGCGAGCCGCACGTGCCGCACGTCGTCGGCCTACCCCAGGTCATGGTCATCTCGGTGACCGGCGACCCGGCCACGCCGTACCAGGCCGGTGTGAACCTGGCCAAGGCGCTCAACGCGCGGCTGCTCACCGTGCAGGGCACCCAGCACACCGTGGCCCTGCAGGGCACCAAGTGCGTCGACGACATCGTCAGCAACTACTTCACGGACCTGACGCTGCCGCCGGACAACTCACACTGCGCGATCGCGCCCAGCTGACGGGCTGACGCGCTCGACCCCGAGGGGGCGCCCGGCGGATGTTCTCCGCCCGGCGCCCCTTCGACGTTGCGCAGCCGGGGGCTCGAGGAGCTGGCCGGCGGCAAGGGCCAGATGCTCATGCGGCTCGCCGACGCCTACTACGGCCGGTCGGGCAGCGGCACCTACAGCAGCCTGATCGACGCGCTGCAGGCGGTCCGTTGCGTCGACGACAAGGCGATCACCGACCCCGCCGTGGCACTGGAGCTCAGCAGGCGCACGCTGGCCGCGGCCCCGTTCGAGGACGACGGGCGGGGGCCGAGCGCGGCCCGTGACGCCTGCGCGTTCTGGCCGGCGCCGCCGACCAGCGCGGCTCACCGGCCGAACGTGGCCGGCCTGCCCCAGGTGCTGGTCGTGTCGACGACCGGTGACCCGGCCACGCCGTACCAGGCCGGCGTCGAGCTGGCGAAGGCACTGGGCGCGCGGCTGCTGTCGGTGCCGGTGCGCGGTCTAATGCGGTGCATCGGCCCTGCTCAGCTCATACCCGCTGAGAGCGCTGGCCGCGCGGGGTCCGTTCACCGCGCAGTGCGAAGACACCTGCGATCAGGGCGCCGACACACAGCGCGCCGGAGCTGAGCGCGAGTGAGGAGTGCACGCCGATCGCCGCGCCGAGCAGCCCCACGGTGACCCCGCTGCCCGCGCGCAGGCCGTTCGCGGACATCCCGTACACGCCGATCACCCGGCCCCGGTCGGCGGGCGGCGCGAGCAGCTGCACGACGGTCTGGCTGACCGCCATCGAGGCCAGGTTGGCCACCCCACCGATGACCAGCATGACGATCGCCACCACGTAGCTCGAAGTCAGCGCGAAGTACAGGGTGGCGAGGCCGTAGAGGAACGTGCTGACCACCGCCGCTCGCACGCTCGGCCGGACCCATCCCGTCGCCTCCAGCAGGAACCCGCCCAGCACCCCGCCCGCCCCGTTGGCGAACAGGAGCACCCCGTACGCCATACCGGCACCGAGGCCGCCGAAGTCGTTGGCGAAGATCGGCATCGAGGTCTGCATCGAGGCACCGACGAAGAAGGACCCGAGCCCAGCCAGGATGATCATGCTGAGCAGGGTGCGGTCGGAGCCCACCTCACGCAGCACTCGCAGCGACTCCCAGACGCCCACCCTCGGCCGGATGTGGCTGTCCCGGGTGTGGCCGGTGAACCGGGTGTGGAACAGGAACAGCGTCAACGGCAGGTAGAAGGCCACGTTGGCGAAGATTCCCGCGACCGGACCCAGCCCGAGCAGCAGCGCCGAGCCCACCACCGGCCCGAACAGGATGCCCAGGCTGCGGAACGTGGCGTTCAGACGAACCGCGCTGGGCAGCTCGGCCTCACCGACGAAGTCGTGCAGCATCAGCTGTTCGCCCGGCCCCCACAGCGCCCCGGCCAACCCGTGCAGCACCAGCAGTACGCAGGCTTCCCACATGTGCAGCGAGTTCGTCAGGAACAGCACACCCCAGGCCACCGAGACGGCCATGAACAGCACCTGTGCGCACTGGATGACCCGCCGGCAGTCGAAGCGGTCGGCGAGCGATCCGAACCACATGGACAGCGTCAGGAAGGGGACCCAGTGGCTGATCACCTCGAAGCCGGCCAGCGCGGGGGAGTGGAACTTCTCCCACAGCACCCAGTAGGTGATCACGTGTTCGATGTTGTCGGCCATCATGGCCAGCGCTGCGCCGAACAGGTAGGGCCGGCAGTCCCGGTTGCGCAGCGCCGCGAACCTGCGCGGCGCCGACTTCGACTCGGTCGCCGCCGGCCGCGTGGCCTCCTCGGCCTCCGGCCGGGCCAGCATGAGCTGCTCCTCCAGCTGAGGCACATGGGTCGGGACCCCACAGGCCATGCACATGGGAACACCCCCCTTCGTTGATCGCGCTAGAATGGACAGTCCGTCTCGTCTAGTACGATAGACCCGACGACCCGGAATCCGGAGGTGTCGTGGAGCACACCCGGGCAGACACCGGGCCGGCCGATCCGGCCCGGCGCCACCACGGCAACCGGCACGGACGCAGCGAGCTGGCCCGCCAGGCCGTGCTCGAAGCCGCCGACAACCTGCTCGTCGAGCGGGGCTTCGCCGGGGTCACCATGGAGGCCATCGCCGCGCGGGCGGGTGTCGCCAAGCAGACCGTCTACCGTTGGTGGCAGACCAAGACCGACGTGCTGCTGGACGCGTTCCTCCAGGACTCCGCCGAGGATCTGGTGCCGCCCGATCACGGCGACCTGGCCACCGACCTGCGTGCCTACCTCGGTCAGCTCGCCCGCTTCCTACGCGAGTCCGACGCCGGCGCCGTCTTCCGCGCACTGGTCGCGCAGGCACAGCACGACGCGGTGTTCGCCGCCCGGTTCCAGGCCTGCTACCTCGATGACCAGCGCCGTCGCGACCACCTGCCACTGCAGCGCGCCCAGCGGCGTGGCGAGCTACCGGCCGACCTGGACCTGGCCACCGCGACCGACCAGCTCGTGGGGCCGCTGTACTACCGCGTACTGGTGACCAACGGCCCGGTCGACCCCGACTTCACCGACCGCCTGGTCGACACCTTCCTCCGCACCGTCCCGCGCCAGGACGGTGGCTGACCGGTAGGTGGCACGACAGGCGGGCCGGGCCCGCCAGGCCCGCTGCCGGGCCCGCCAGGCCCGCTGCCGCGGCCGCCAGGCCCGCTGCCGCGTGTTACCAGGCCCGCTGCCGCGTGTTACCGAACTGCGCAGGAGGCAGGTTTTTCTGGCCGGAATCCTGCCTGTGGTGCAGTTCGGTAACAAGGCGCGGTGTGCGCGGCGCCGCCTTTCGTGAGCATCAGGGCGGCAGGAGTGCTTGGTCAAGTCGTGAGCAGCCCTCCCGTCCTGATGATCACGAAGCTTTGGCCGGCCGATCAGAGCCGCGATGCCCCGACTGGCGCGACCACCTCGAGTACCGCACCGCGCCCGTGTCGGCGCGCGTGTTTGCGATCGCACACGATCTGGGCGGATCGGCCTCGGCGGGGTTGGCCCCGGTGTTCGCTGTGCGGCATGAGTCGGGCTGGGCGGTCGTGTGGGCGCGTCAGCCTGTCTCGGGGTGGGTCGGCTCGGGGTGGACTGGCTCGGAAGGCGGCGGTGGTCGGCGGGGTGCTGGCCGCCGCTGTGGTGTTCTTCGCGCTGCTGACGGCGTTCTCCGGTCCCTCGCGCGCGGGCTCCTGGCAGGCTCGCGGGGTGGATGCGCTGCACGGTCCGCTCTCGGTCGGTGGCGCCGATGCCGGCCAGGGGGTCGGTTCCGGTCCGGCGGGTGGTGGCTGGACCTCGGGGGACGGTGGGGGCGGCTCGGCTGCCGTGCCGGTGGCCGGGGGTAGCGCGCCCTCCGGTGACGGGCCGGTAGGGACGCAGACGCCCACCGCGCCGGCGGCACCTGACGCGTCGGCCGGGCCGGCCGCATCGGCCGCACCCGTCGGGTCGGCCGCAGCGACCCCGATTCCGGCGGTGCCGGACGCGCCCTCGGCGAGGGCGGCCGGCAGCGGCTCGGGGCGGGCGACCGCACAGATCAACTGCACCAAGGAGGTCCTCGACGAGTCTGGCCTCAAGGACGCGGTGGCGAACGCCGGGCCGAACGACGTGATCTGCGTCAAGACCAACATGGCCAGCGGTCCGACCGGTCCGCCGGCCGCCGCGCCGGCCCCTCGGTTGCTGCCGCCGGCCAGCTCGGACGGCCCGGGC
>DATAYB010000017.1:0-1954 GCA_036272795.1 Pseudonocardia sp. | reverse complement strand
GCGATCCCGGTACCGGTGAACTGGCACTGGAAGGGCACCGAGCTCGGCTACCTGCTCTCCGACAGCGGCGCCACGGCCGCGTTCGTGCACCGCGACCTGGCCCCGGTGGTCGCCGAGGTGCTCACCACACCGATCCCGGTGATCGAGGTGGTGCCCAGCGCGGCGCTGCGCGAGGCGTACCGGCTCCCCGACGACCTGCCCGCCACCGGCCCGCTCGAGCTGGAGAGCTGGCTCGCCGAGCAGGACGGCGACATTCCGCCGCCGCAGGCCCCGCCGCTGAGCGTGATCTACACGTCCGGCACCACCGGGCTACCCAAGGGTATCCTGCGCAAGCCGATGGACGCCGAGCTCGGCGACAAGGTGCGAGGGCGCATCTTCGAGACGTTCGGGCTGGAGCTGCGCCACCGCACCCTGGTCCCCGCGCCGCTCTACCACTCGGCGCCCAACGTGCACGGGCTGTTCGCGGTCGCCGCCGGGCTGGATCTCACGATCATGCCCCGGTTCGACCCGACCGAGTTCCTGCGGCTGGTCCAGGAGCACCGGATCCAGCACGCCCAGCTGGTGCCGACCATGTTCGTCCGGCTGCTCAGGCTGCCCGCTGGGGTGCGCGGCTCGTTCGACCTGTCCTCGCTGGTCTCCGTCGTGCACGCGGCCGCGCCGTGCCCGCCGGAGGTGAAGCGCCAGATGATCGACTGGTGGGGTCCGATCGTGCGCGAGTACTACGGCGGCTCGGAGACCGGCCCCGTGGTCACCTGCACCAGCGAGGAGTGGCTGGCGCACCCGGGCACCGTCGGCAAGGCGGTGTCCAACTGCGAGATAAGGATCTACACCGAGGACGGCGTGGAGGCCCCGGTCGGCGAGTTCGGCGAGGTGTACATCGACCTCGGGCCCGACTGGCCGGACTTCACCTACATCGGCAACGACGCCAAGCGCCGCGAGATGGAGCGCAACGGCCTGATCAGCCTCGGCGACGGAGGCTGGCTGGACGAGGACGGCTTCCTGCACCTCAGCGACCGGATCAACGACATGGTCATCTCCGGCGGCGTGAACATCTACCCGGCCGAGATCGAGCAGTGCCTGATCACGCTCACCGGGGTACGCGACGCGGCTGTGTTCGGCATCCCCGACGCCGACTACGGCGAGGCCCTCGCCGCGCACGTCGACACCGACCCCGCCAGCGGCCTCACCGAGGACGACCTGCGCGCCCACGTACGCGCCAACCTGGCCAACTACAAGGTGCCGAAGGTCGTGGTGCTGGACCGCGAACTGCCCCGGGAGGACTCCGGCAAGCTGTTCAAGCGGCGGATCCGGGCGCGCTACTGGAACGCGGAGACGCCGGCGTGAGTGGCGTAAGTGGCGTGAGTGGCGTGGCCGGCTTGCGGGGCTTCGGGCGGCCGGCGTGAGTGGCGTGCGGATCGTGCGGGCCGGGCGGCGCGCCGACCTGGTGCTGGCCCGGCCCGAGCGGCGCAACGCGCTGGACCAGGCCATGGTGGACGACCTCTACGCGACGGCCGGCGAGGTCGAGCACGACACCGAGGTGCACTGCGTGGTGGTCCGGAGCGACGGGCCCGCGTTCTGCGCCGGCATCGACGCGCACACGCTGCCCTCACTGGCGGAGGTGGCCGGCCTGCGTGAGATCAGGGGCGCCTTCGTGCGTGCGTTCGACCGGCTGCAGGCGATGGCCAAACCGACCGTGGCCCAGGTGCACGGGGCCGCGATCGGAGCCGGCTTCGAGCTCGCACTGGCGTGTGACCTGAGGGTGGTGGCCTCGGACGCCAAGCTGGGGCTGCCGGAGACGCGGATGGGCGTCGTGCCGGACGTCGGCGCATGCTCCCGGCTGACCGCGCTCGTCGGCGCCGGCAGGGCCAAGGAGCTGATCATGACGTCGGCGATGATCACCGGCGTACGGGCGGGCGAGCTCGGCATCGCGAACCGGGTGGTGCCGGCCGCCGAG
>DATAYB010000016.1:0-3108 GCA_036272795.1 Pseudonocardia sp. | reverse complement strand
CGCCTCAACTCCGAGGCCAAGCGGGCGATCGCGGCGGCCGTGGCCCACGAGCTCGTCGACGGCCAGACCCTGGTTCTCGATGGAGGGAGCACCGGGGTCGCTGTGGCCGAGGCTCTCGTTGGGCGGCGGCTGACCGTCTGTGCACTCAACATGCGGGTCGCCGATGTCCTCGCGGCCTCCGCTGAGACCACCGTGATGGTCCCCGGCGGCCGCATCCGCCACGGGGAATGGTCGCTGGTCGGGCCGGCCGCCGAACGCACCCTGGCCGACCACCGCTTCGACAACTTCGTCATGACGGTCTCCGCCATCGACGCCTCCGCCGGCCTGACCGAATGGAACGTCGACGACGCCGCCGTCAAACGCGCTGCGCTCGCCAGCTCGAGCCGCTGCATCGTTGCCTGCGACTCCTCCAAGTTCGGGCAGACCGCCTTCGCGCGGATCGGCGGGCTCGACACCGCCGACCTGATCGTCACAGACGCCGACCTCGACGCCGACCAACGCCAGGCGGTCCAGGTGAACGGCACCCTGCTCCAGCTCGCCTGACACCCGCGCGCCGCACACCTGGTAAGGAGCGCCGCATGTCCCCACCCGGCCTGCCACACGAGGTCGACACCATCGTCGTCGGCGCCGGAACCGGCGGCGCCGCCTTCACCGGAATACTCGCCGCGCACAGCGGTGAGTCCGTCCTGCTGCTCGAGGCCGGCCCCGACTACGGCCACTTCGACGAGGGACGCTGGCCGGCGGACCTGCTCAGCGCCAAGTCGATCCCCCTGTCGCACGACTGGCAGCTGCGGGGGACCACCGTGCCCGGCCAGAGCCTCGACCTGCCTCGCGCCCGGGTCGTGGGTGGATGCTCCTCGCACAACGGCTGCACCGCCTCCCTCGGCGCACGCGAGGACTACGACGACTGGTCCCGCAGGGGCAATCCCGGCTGGGACGCCGACACCGTGGAGCCACTCCTGAGGTGGGCCCACGAGCGGTTCCGAGTGCGCCGCTATCGCATGGACGAGCTGACCTCGGCCCAGTCCGCCTTCGTCAGGGCCGGCCTGAACGCGGGCCTGCCCTTTGCCGACGACCTCGACGACCTCGACGCCGCCGCCGGGATCGGCCCCATGCCCGTCAACATTGTCGACGGGCTGCGCTGGAACGCCGCGCTGGCCTTCCTCGACCCGGTGCGCGGCAAGCCCGGACTCACCATCGCCGGCGCGGCCACGGCGCGGCGGCTGCTGTTCGACGGTTCCACCGTGACCGGGGTCGAAGCGGACCATCGCGGTGGCCGGGAGGTCGTGCGCGCCAACCGGGTCGTCGTCGCGGCAGGCGCCTACCACTCGCCGGCGCTGCTGCTGCGTTCCGGCATCGGACCCCGGTCGGACCTGTCGGCGCTGGGCATCGGCAGCGTCGTCGACCTCCCCGGGGTGGGCAGACACCTGCTCGACCACTCCTGCATCCAGCTGGACTTCCACGGAATGGAAGGCCTGCTCGACGACCTCGCCCGCACGCCATGGAACCCCGACGAGCAGACCGTCGGCCGGGCCCGCTCCTCACGGTGTGACGCGGGACCCTACGACATCCACGTCTTCATGGTCGCCGGCGCGAACAGCGGACATCCCGGACTTCCACCGATCAGCCTCTACGGCGGAGCCATGCGCGCGCGCTCCGAGGGCAGGGTCACGCTGCGCGGGGCAGACCCGGGACTGGCACCGCTGATCGACCACCGCTACGGCAGCGATCCGGCCGGCTACGACCGGCTCGTGCTCTCCGAGTCCCTGGACCTGCTCCGCACCATGGCCAGCGACAGCGAGCTGAGCGCCGTCCTCGGCCGCGAGGCCGCCACGGGCGACCCTCTGGACAGCATCGTCAACTACTGCCATCCCGCGGGGAGCGCAGCGATGGGGCCGCCCGATGACGCCGGTGCCGTCGTCGACCACCTCGGCGCCGTGCACGGCGTCGACGGGCTCTTCGTCGCCGACGCCTCGATCATGCCGGCGATCACCCGAGGCAACATCAACCTGCCGACCGCCATGATCGGCGCCCGGGTCGCCTGCGGCGTGCTCGGGCTCAAGCCGGGCGACGTGGTCGCCAGTTGGCCGCACACCACCTGACAGACCGATCACCAGCCGACCCGGGTACCCCACACCACGTCCTCCACGCGGGAGCCGCCAGCATGACCGATCTCGAGTTGACGCCGTTCGAACGCGACATCGCCGAACAGCCCCACGCCCTGCGCCGCCTGGCCGACGCGCCACTCCCGGACCTGCGCGCCGTCACCTCCAGGAACCGGGAGCGGATCGTGCTGACCGGTATGGGGTCCTCGCACTTCGCCGGCACGCCCACCTGGCGACACCTGATCAGCCAGGGCAGGCCGGCGTGGGCCATCGACACCGGCCAGCTCCTCGACGACGAAGCCCTGGTCACACCGGGGACACTGCTCGTCGCCACCTCCCAGTCCGGCGCCAGCGGAGAGATCGCGGAGCTGCTCCGCCGACGCCGCAACGGCCGGATCTCGCCCGCCGCCGTCATCGGCATCACCGACGACGCCACCAGCCCACTGGCCGAGGGATCCGATGTCGTGCTCCCGCTGCACAGCGGACCCGAGGCCACGGTCAGCACGAAGAGCTACCTCAACACCCTCGCCGTGCACCGGATGCTCAGGGCCGCGTTCGCCGGGCAGGACGTCGGGCCGATCCAGCGCACCGAGCTGCGCGCGGCGGCCGCCGCCGTCCAGACGGTCCTCGAGGACACCCCGCTGCGCGCCGAGCTCACCGACGTCGCACAGGCGAGCGCGGCGCACCCCTCCCGCCGGCTGAGCTACCTCGGCACCCGCGACACCGCCGCCACCGCGTTCTTCGCCTCGCTCATCACCAAGGAGTCCGCCAAGATCGCCGCCGAGGGCTACGCGGGCGGGCAGTTCCGACACGGCCCGTTCGAGCTCGCCGGCGACGGCCACACCGCCGTGCTGTTCTTCCCCGACGACAACCGCGCCGACCCCAGCCTGCGACGGCTCGCCGCCGACCTGCTCGCCGCCGGCTCACACGTCGTCACACTCGACGCCGACGCAGACGCCGTCAAAGCCACCACCCCCATCACCGTGCCGGGCGCACCCGGCCT
>DATAYB010000015.1:0-2637 GCA_036272795.1 Pseudonocardia sp. | reverse complement strand
TCTCGAAGCGATCGTGGGCGGCATCACGTGGACACCGGAACGCGCAGCGCTCGCCGCCGAATCAGCGGCCGAGCTCCATGCCGCAATCAATTCGTTACCTGTCATACAGCGGCGAGCACTAACGCTCGCGGCATTCCGGGGTATGACGGCACGTGAAATCGCCGATGTGGAACACATTCCGCTGGGCACGGCCAAGACCCGAATCCGTACCGGTCTGATCAGGCTGAATAGGACCCTCACGGACGCGCAGTCGAAACCGAAGGCCAGGCCGCCGGTACGAATGGCTGACGAGGCCCACCGGGCACCAGGCTGACGGCGCATTCGTCGGTATCTCCCAGCTGGGGGATACCGACGAGTGCGAGCCGTCAGCCGGCCGATCTGCCGGCGCTGTCCCAGTGGGGCGGCCGGTGAGCCCGCTCACCGGCCGGCTGGAGCACGCGACGGGTCTGCCTGCCCAGGGCGAGCATCTGCCCGTCCGCCGACCACACGACCCAGTCGTCGACCGCCCAGCCGCTGCCGGCCTGTTGGCTGCGCATCGACACGAGCGCCCACCCGGCGGCCGGCTTCTCCTCGAGTGCCTCGCCAAGGTGCACGGTCAGCTCCACGGTCGGCATGGGCACCGGGCCCACGAGCACGGCGTAGGCGGCCGGCGGTAGGGCGTCGGTCAGCAGGACCTCCGCGAGCCTGGCGCGCATCGAAGCGAGTCCCTCCGCCGCGAGCAGGCCACCGTGCGCGCCGGTCGCCCCCACCAGCTCCGATCGATCGCGATCACCCGGACGCCCTCCTCAGACAGCGAGTTGTGAATTCAAACTTACCAGTCGGAGTCCGGGTTCTGCTGCCGCCATCGGCCGGGCGGCCCGCCGTGGTGGCGGCGGAATGCCGCGGCGAAGGCGTACGGCGAGGCGTAACCGGTGCGGTCGGCGATCTGGGCCAGCGTCAACCCGCCGGTGCGCAGGTGGTCTCGGGCCAGGGCCATGCGCCATTCGGTCAGGTACTGCATGGGCGCCTGGCCGAGGGCTCGCTGGAAGGTGCGCGCGAAGGCCGCCCTGGACAGCCCGCTGACCGAGGCCAACTCGGGCACCGTCCACGAGTGCGCGGCGTCCGCGTGCATGGCGCGCAGCGCGGGGCTCAGGCGGGCATCCGTCGAGGCACGGAACCAGCGGGGCGCGGTGCCGCCACGCTCGAAGCACGCCCGCACGGCGAGCACCAGCAGGACGTCCAGCAGCCGGTCCAGCACGGTCTGCTGGCCGGGCGCGGGGGCGGCGAGCTCGCGCGCGAGCAACGCGATGACGTCGTGCAGGGGATCGTCCACCGCCGCGGCCAGGGGCAGGAGCGGCGGCAGCGCTTCGAGCAGGCCCCGGCCGATGTCACCGGAGAAACGGTAGGCGCCGCACAGGATCACCGAGGCCAGCGGGTCGTCCGAGTGACCATCGCCGCCATGGGCCGCCCCGAACTGCTCGTGCTCGAGGCAGGCGGCGCCGGGCTCGTGGGCGATGTGGTGATCGGGGCCGCCGCGCACGAGCGCCACGTCGCCGGGGTTGAGCTCCCACGACACCTGGGGATCGTCGAGCCACAGCCAGGCGCGACCTCGGGCGACGGCGTGCACGGCCAGCTGGATGGTGCCCGGCAGCCGCAGCCCCCAGGGAGGCCGTGCCACCGACCGCGCGAACACGCCACCCGAGGCCCGCGCCCTCGCCAGGTGATCTTGGAGCAGGTCCACGCGGTGAGTGTCTCGCATAAATAATTGAGCTTCAAACGCATTGATTGACTCGCTCGGCGCTCCGATCATTGCCTCATGACCACAACGACGTCGGCCGCGCTCGTGCTCGCCGGCACCGGAAAGACCGGCTCGCGCGTGGCGCGCAAGCTCACCGAGCTGGGCCTGCGGGCCCGCACCGCGGCGCGCACCGGCGCCGACGTGCAGTTCGACTGGGACGACCCGGGCACGCACCGCCCAGCGCTCGCGGGCGCCGACCGGATCTACCTCGTCGCTCCCGTGCTCCGGGTGGACTTCGCCGGCCAGGTGTCGGGCTTGCTGGACCTGGCCGAGGGCCTCGGGGTGCGCCACGTCAGCTACCTCAGCGCCTACGGCATCGACCAGGCCCCACCGGCGGTCGCGCTCAGGGCGGTCGAGCTCGACCTGATCGGCCGCGGCCGGCTCACGCACTCCATCCTGCGCCCGGCGTGGTTCATGCAGAACTTCAGCGAGACCTTCCTCCGCCCCGTCGACGGGGTGATCACCGTACCGACCGGCGGCGGTGCCGAGGCCTTCGTCGATGCCGAGGACATCGCCTCGGTGGCCGCCACGACGCTCGCCGACCCCGATGCCCACGCCGGCGCCCAGTACGCGCCGACCGGCCCCGAAGCGATCACGGTCGCCGCCGCCTCGGACATCATCGCCGGCGTCACCGGTCGGACGGTCACGCACCACGATGTCGACCGCGACCAGTGGATCGCCGCCGGCGTGGCAGCCGGCATACCCGCGCCCTACGGCGAGGTGCTGCGCACGCTGACCGAGACCGTCGCCGCCGGGCTCGGCAGCCGGCCCAACGACGACATCCAGCAGGTCACCGGCACGGCGCCGACCAGCTTCGCCGACTTCGCCCGCCGAACCGCGCGAGCCTGGACCGAGCCGGT
>DATAYB010000014.1:0-4594 GCA_036272795.1 Pseudonocardia sp. | reverse complement strand
CATGGCCGCCCAGCCCGGGTTGGCGGCCAGGTCGGACTTGCCGTCCGGGCCGAAGTAGCTGGCGCCGAAGTTGGGCGCCCAGTACTGCGCCTGGTTCGCGTAGAACGGCATGGACGGGAGGAAGCCGGCGACCTTGATTGATCCGTCCGGGTTGAACCGCGTGAGTTTCTTGGTGTCCGCCAACAGCTCGCTGGTGGTCCTCGGTGGCGTGGTGATGCCGGCCGCGGCGAACATGTCCGTGTTGTAGTAGAGCCCGATGACATCGGCCAGCATCGGCATGGCACAGCGCTTGCCCTGGAACTCGGTGTAGTCGCGCACGGCCTGGGGGATCTGGGTCATGTCGATCTTGTCGCGCTCGATGTACGGGGCCAGGTCCTGGAAGGTCCCGTTGGAGCACCAGGCGCCGAGGTTGTCGGTGTAGAACGAGATCGCCACGTCCGGCGGGTTGCCGCCCCGGACGGACTGGGTGATCTTGTCGTCGTCCTGGTTGCCCTCGTGCTTGATCTCGATGTTCGGGAACTTCTGGTGGAGCGTGTTCAGTGCCTTGGTCACCACGTCGTACTCGCGTGCGGTGAACTTGCTGTAGACGGTGAGGGTCAGCGTGTCGTCCTTGCCGGGCGCCGCCTCGGCCCTGACTGGCGCGGTGCCGGGCGCGGCGGCGCCGGAGCAGGCCGCGGTCAGCACCGCGAGCACGGCCGCGACGCAGAACAGCAGGGCGCGGCGACCTCGCGCGGATCTCCGGGTGCTGGTCAGGGTGCGCATGTCCCTCCTCGTGGTTGGTTGGGCAGGGGACGGCTGTCGGTCAGGCGTGTCGTCAGGCGGCGTGCTGGGCAGGCGGGTCGGCCGGCGTGTTGTCAGGCGTGCGGAGTTGGTGTGGACTGGCCCGGCGCTCCCACCGAGGGGGTGCGCGGCCCGAGGAGCGCGGGCGTGAGCACGCCGAAGATGTCGGCTCGGGCGGTGGCGAGCGCGGACTGCAGCGCGCCGGCCCGCACGGCGTTGCCCTGCACCGAGGCCACGCCGACCGGTGTGCGCGGCAGCACCAGCTCGTGCAGCCGCCCGGCCACGCGCGCGGCGAACTCCTCGCCGCCCGCCCGGCTGGTGTCGCCGCAGAGCAGGATGAGCTGGGGGTCGGCGACCGCGACCAGGCTGGCGATGCCACCTGCGACCCGGCGGGCGAGGTCGTCGAGGAAGCCGTCGGCGCCGGTGCGCCTGGCCAGGTCGACGGCATCGGCGCCGGTGTCGGCGGTGAGCCCATGCGCGGCGGCCAGCCTGACGACGGCGGGGGAGTCGACGAGGTTGCCGAACCGGGCCCCCGCCGCTGGCCAGCGGTCGCCGGTGTCCACCGATACCGGGTCGGGCACCCGCATCCAGTCGATCTCGCCGCCGCCGCCGGTGGTGCCACGCAGCAGCCGCCGCCCGATCACCACCGCGCCGCCGACGCCCTCGCTGAGCCACACCATCACGAAGTCGTCGACGTCGACCGCCTTGCCCTCGGTCATCTCCTCGACCGCGACCAGGTTGACGTCGTTCTCGATGGTCACCGCGACGCCGAGCTCGTCGCTGAGCCGGGTCGGTACGTCGAAGCCGAGCCACCCGGGGATGTGCGGCGCCGAGGACAGCAACCCGGTGCGCGGGTCGAACGCGCCCTGCGCGCCGATCACCACGTTAGCCAGGCGGTCCGTTGTCAGCCCGGCCGCAGTCGTGACCTGTGACAACGCCGCGCCGAACGTGCCGACCACGTCCGCACCCTCGTGCACCGGCAGCGTGGCCCGGTGCTCCGCGAGCACGGTGCCGGCAACGTCGGCGACCACGAAGTCGGCCACCTGAGGCGTCAGGTCGACAGCCGCCACGTAGGCCAGGCCGCCGTTCACCGCCCACCGTTGCGCGCGCGGGCCCCTGCTGCCGGTGCGCAGGCCGGCCTTGCCGACGACGTCGTCCTGCTCGAGGCGGGCGAGCAGCTGGGCGGTGGCCGGCTTGGACAGTCCGATCGCGTACTCGAGCTCGGCGCGGGTCAGCGGGCCCTCGCGGAGCAGGGCGTCGATGGCGGCGCGGTCGTTGATCTCGCGCAGCGTCCGAGGGCTACCGGTTCGCACGCAGCTGCTCCCGAGTTAGTTAGGGAACTTTACAGACGGTTTCGGGAGACTGTAGGCGACACGAATGAGTGACGTCAACGGTCGGATTGAGGTGCGCGCGCGGGCTCCTGGGTGGAGCGCAGGCGGAAGCTGATCGGCTACCCGGCGGGGTCGATCGACTACCAGGTGCCCCGGTGATCGGGGACGGTGAACACCAGGGGCAGCGTGACCAGCAGCAATACGGCGAACGCCAGAAACACGTGCGCCTGGGCGATGCCGGGGTCGGCGCTGCGCGCCAGGACGGCGGTGGTGATCGACACCGCGATGATGGAGCCTGACTGGCGGAACATGCCGCGCAGGCCGGCGATCGCGGCGACCTGCTCAGGGGCGAGCTGCAGGCTGGCGTTGTTCGTCGCGGGCACCGAGAGCCCCATGCCGCAGCCGGTGATCCCCGCCGCGATGGCCAGCCAGGCGTACGTCGACAGGTGCGGCGTGCTCGACATCATGACGAGCCCGGCGATCAACACCAGGAACCCGGCGATCATCGGGAACCGGCAGCCCGTCCGGCGCAGCGTGAGTACGGCGAGCCCGGCGACCGAGATCATGCCGACCGCCCGGGCCGTGAGCAGTACCCCGGAGGCGAGCGGTGCCAGGCCGTAGCGCTGCTCCGCGTACAGCGGGACCAGCGCGCCGAAGCCGAGCGCGGCGGCGCCGTACAGCAGGTTGATCACGTTCATCACGCCGAAGCCGCTACCGCGCAGCAGCCGGTACGGGATGAACGGGGCCGCGTGCCGCCTGGTGTGCCGGACGAACAGCGCGAGCGCCGTGACCGCGACGGCTTCGGCGACCAGGAAGATGGGGTCGTAGAGCGGGATCGTGCCGCTGCCGAGGTACGTGATGCCGAACATGGCGCTGAGGATGACCAGGCCGAGCAGTGCGATGCCGTAGGCGTCGATCCGGCCCGTGGAACGGGTGGTGCCCTTCGGGATGAACACCGCCGCGAGCGCGATCAGCACGATCCCGATCGGCACGTTGACCAGGAAGATGCCGCGCCAGGACCAGACGGCGACGAACACCCCGCCGAGGATCGGCCCGACGATGCCGCCGATCGGCAGGATGCTGGTGAACATGCCGAGTGCGCGGTCCCGGTCGCGGCCGAAGTGGTCGGACACGATGCCGGTCGCCGAGGGCATGAAGGCGCCGCCGCCGAGCGCCTGGACCAGCCGCAGCCCGACCAGCTCGTAGATGTTGTGCGACAGCCCGCAGCACAGCGAGGAGATGGTGAACACGGCGGCGGAGATCAGGAATACCTTGCGCCTGCCGTACATGTCGCTGATCTTGCCGGCCATCGGCATGGCCAGTACCTGACCGAGTGCGTAGATCGTGATCGTCCAGCCGCTCCAGTTGATCTGGGCGTGCAGCTCGCGCTGGATGGCCGGCAGCCCGGTGGCCACGATCGTCTGGTCGACCGAGCTCATGAACAGGCCCATCGACACGATGGCGAAGATCAGCTTGCGGCGGGGAAGCGGCTCGCCGCCGGCTGCTCCGTCCGGTGTGGACGCGCGCACCGGAGGGGTTGGAGTGGGCGGTGGCGCCGGGGTCGGGCGCCGTGCTCTGTGTACCATCGGACCAGGCCAGCCAGCGAGTTTGTCCGAACGCGTCACAAGCTTCAAGGTTAGTTACCTGCCGACAAGCAAGCAATTTTTCGGGGTGTGATGGACGACGAACTGGTCGCCAGGCTGAGGAGCGTCATCAGCAAACTCGCCCGGCAGCTGAACGCCACCTCGACCACCGAGGGCCTGACGCCGACGCAGTACTCGGTGCTCGGGCTCATCGCGGCGCGCGGGCCACTCGGCCTGACCCAGCTCACCGAGCTGGAGGGGCTGAACCCGACCATGCTGTCCCGGGTGGTGCGCAAGCTGCACGACGAGGGCCTGATCCGCCGTCGGCCCGACCCGGCCGACCAGCGTGCCGCCCGCGTGGAGGTGACCCCGGCCGGCACCCAGATGCACCTGCGGATCCGGGGACAGCGCACCCAGGTGCTCTACGACTGCCTGGAGCGGCTGCCGGCCGAGGTCAGCGATGAGCTGCTGCGGGCCGTGCCGATGCTGGAAGCCGTCGCCGAGGAGCTCAAGTAGCGGAGTCCGACCGGACCCGGCGGATGGTGGGGACAGCCGGGGTCTGGTCGACGTCGTTCCATCTGCAGAGGGCCATGCCGCGATCGTGGCCGCCGGTATCGAGCCAGTTGGGCACGCCGGGGTCTTCGGACGCGATCACAGCGGTCACTCCGCCGGCGGCGTTGTAGATCGCGGAGCTGCTGTTCAGATTCATCTGGAAGTGCCTGAAATCCAAGGACTCCATCCAGAAGTTGGTGAGTCCGATGCTCCAGAAGCCGCCGGCCTTCGGCGGAGTCATCTCGACGACCAAGGCCTCGCCAGGGGCGACCTCCCAGTACGCCTCGTGAAATCGCGTCCTCGGGTTCGAACCCGCTGCCCGCCAGAACGAGTCATCGGCCGAGAACT
>DATAYB010000013.1:0-11655 GCA_036272795.1 Pseudonocardia sp. | reverse complement strand
AGATCGTCGAGCACCGGGTGGCGCAGGCCGGCTACGAGGTGGGCATGGCGCAGGCGGTCCGGGACGAGGCGAACGCGGAGGTCCGGGAGGCCGAGGCCGAGCGCTACGCCCAGAACTGGCGCCAGCCGGCGCCCCACCAGTTCGGTGTCGACCAGCCGGCGGTCGACGGGTCCGTGCGCGACCCGGAATAGCCCGCCGCCGATCAAGGTTGCCGAGGGGCAGGTCCCACCCGCCCCTTCGAGAGGCAGCCGCATGCGCGCACTCGTCGTCACCCCTGGCTCACGTCCGGACTGGTCATGGGCGAGGCCCCCGATCCGACCCCGCGCCGAACGAAACGCCTCGGGGGGACGGTTCGACGAGGCGGTCGCGGGACTGCTCGGTCGCGAGTTCGCCGGCAAGGCGGTACTGGATCACGACTGATCGGCATGTTATGCAGTCCAGGTGAAGACTGACTTCAGCACGCTTGCCCTGACCGCCTCCGACGGGGTCGCCGAGCTGCGGCTCAACCGCCCCGAGCGGGCCAACTCGCTGAACCGGCCGATGTGGGGCGAGCTGCGTGAGGCCGCGCACGCGCTGGACGCCGAGCCGTCGGTGCGCGTGGTGGTGCTGACCGGCAACGGGCCGCACTTCTGCGCCGGCATCGACCTTGGCATGCTCGCGGAGTTCCGGGCCGGCTCGGAGTCCGGTGGCGGGGCCGACTGCGCCGGGCGGGCCAGCGAGCAGCTGCGGCGCACGATCCTCGACCTGCAGGACGTGCTCTCCTCGCTCGAGCGCTGCCGCAAGCCGGTGCTGGCCGCGGTGCACGGTGCCTGCGTCGGCGCCGGGCTGGACCTCGCGGTGGCCTGCGACCTGCGCTACGCCTCGGCGGACGCGCAGTTCGTGCTCAAGGAGGTCGACATGGGGCTGGCCGCCGACGTGGGTGTGCTGCAGCGGCTGCCCCGGATCGTCGGTGAGGGCGTGGCGCGCGAGCTGGCGTACACGTGCCGGGCGGTTTCCGGGTCGGAGGCGGCCGAGCTGCGGCTGGTGAACCGGTGCTTCGACACGCCGGAGGAGCTGGCCAAGGGCGTGCTGGAGCTGGCCCGGGAGCTGGCCGCCAAGTCGCCGCTGGCACTGCGCGGCACCAAGCACGCGATCACCTACGCGCGCGATCACTCCATCGCCGACGGCCTCGACCAGATCGCCACCTGGAACTCCGGCACGCTGCTGTCCAACGATCTGGACGAGGCGATCGCCGCCTTCCGGGAGAAGCGCCCCGCCCGCTTCGACGACTGACCGGCCCCGCGGGGCGGGCAGCGGCCAGCGCCCGCCCGGCGCGGTCCGGCAGCTGACCGAGCCCGCCGCGGCCGGCACGGGGGCTGGACCTGTTCGGCGAAGTACCCGCCGGGCCCGGCCGCGGCCCGCGCGCCCGCCGCGCGCCCGCCGCTTGCGCGCCTGCTGCCTGTTACCGAGCCGCCGCCTGTTACCGAACTGCACCACAGGCAGGTTTTTGGCGCCGAGATCCTGCCTCCGGTGGAGTTCGGTAACAACAGGCAGGGCTCGGCCTCGCCGGCTCGGCCTCGCCGGCTCGGCGGCGTCGGGCCGGTGTGGCGTCGGGCCGGTATGGCGTCGGGCCGGTATGGCGTCGGACCGGTGTGGCGTCGGTCCGGCGTGTGGGATGGCCCGGCTCGGTTCGGCAACGGACTAACGCGTTTCGCCGTCGAAGTGTACGGTACGGTTTCGTACGCTTCGAGAGGACGAACGGGCATGGTTCGAGGCAAGGAACGGGTGGACGCGATACTCGCGTCCACCGTCGAGCTGCTCACCGAGGTGGGTTACCAGGCGCTGACGATGGACGCCGTCGCGGCGCGGGCACAGGCCAGCAAGGCCACGATCTACCGGCGCTGGAGCAACAAGGCGGCGCTCGTGCGTGCCGCGCTGGACGACCTCGACGCCGGCCAGAACGCCGCCGTCCCGGAGACCGGCACGCTGCGCGGTGACTTCCTGGCGGTCATGGCCGGCCTGCGCGAGCGGGCCACCGCGCCGTACCTGGCGATGATCGCCGACCTGGTGGCTGCGACGCGGCACGACGAGCAGCTGGCCGCCGAGCTGCGGCTGCACCTGGCGAAGGAGGAGCTCTCGCCGTTCCACGAGGCGCTGGCCGCCGCGGTGCGCCGGGGTGAGCTGCCGGCCGACGTCGACTTCGAGCTGATCCACGACGTCGCGGAGGCGATGATCCAGCGCCAGCTCGCCGCCGCGGGCCCGTTCGACGACGCGTTCACCACCAGGGTCGTCGACGACGTCCTGCTCGTACTGCTGGCCAACCGGAAGGACGCACCATGACCGTGCTCATCGTCGGCGCCGGGCCGACCGGACTGACCCTGGCCTGCGACCTGGCCCGGCGCGGCGTGCCATGCCGGGTGATCGACCGCGCGCCCGGCCTGTTCGTCGGTTCCCGCGCCAAGGGCCTGCAGCCGCGCACCCTTGAGGTGTTCGACGACCTCGGCGTGCTCGACGCGGTGCGCGCGGCCGGTGCGCCGTTCCCGAAGTTCCGGCTCTACGCCGGGCACGACGTCGTGTGGGAGCGCGGCATGCTCGAGATACTCGGCGCGCCGCCGTTGCCGCGCGACTCCGCGACGCCGTACCTGGACCCGTGGCTGATCCCGCAGTGGCGCACCGACCGCATCCTGGCCGACCGGTTCGCCGAGCTGGGTGGCACGGTCGAGCACGACACCGACCTGACCGGGCTGGCCCAGGACGACACCGGCGTCACCGCACAGACCAACCGGGGGCCGATCCGCGCCGACTACGTGGTGGGCTGCGACGGCGGCCACAGCACCGTGCGCAAGCTGCTCGGCGTCGGGTTCGAGGGCGACACGTACGAGACCGAGCGGACCCTGATCGGCGACGTGCGGGTGGACGGGCTCGACGGCGTGTTCTGCCACATGTTCAGCCGGGCCGGCGACGTCACGAAGCGCGTCTCGCTGTGGCACCTGCCGGGCAGCCCGTACCACCAGTTCGTCGCGTCGATGGCGGCCGACGAGGTGCCGGAGCTGACCCTGGACGGCATGCGGGAGCTGCTGCGCGAGCGGTCCGGGCGCACCGACATCCGGCTGCACGACCTGCGCTGGATCTCGCTGTACCGGCTCAACGTGCGAATGGTGCAGCGGTACCGGACCGACCGCGTGCTGCTCGCCGGCGACGCCGCGCACGTGCACTCCTCGGCGAGCGGGCAGGGCTTGAACACCAGCGTGCAGGACGCCTACAACCTCGGCTGGAAGCTGGCCGCCGTCGTCGCCGGGGCGTCGGAGGACCTGCTGGACACCTATGAGGCGGAGCGGATACCGGTGGCTGGCGGTGTGCTGGGCCTGAGCACCGAGATGTACCGGCGCAACTTCCGCACCGGGCCGGCGCCCGGGGCCGGGCAGCCCGCCTTCCACCAGCTCGACATCACCTACCGGGGCGGCCCGCTGGCCCTCGACGACCGCCCGGACCCGGGGGCACTGCGCGCGGGGGACCGTGCGCCGGACGGGCTGCTCGCCGACGGCACCCGGCTGTTCGACCTGTTCAGGGGGCCACACTGCACCCTGCTGGCCTTCGGTGCCGCCGACGGAGGGGCCGACGGCGAGTTCGACATCCCGGTGCACCGGGTGCCCGGAGCAGCGGCCTACGACGGCTTCGACACCGGAGCCGGCACCTTCGCACTGGTCCGCCCGGACGGTCACCTCGGCGCGGTGAGTGCCTCGGCGGCGACGATCCGCGGCTATCTTGCTCAGAGGGTGCCGGCAGCCCGATAGGGGCACGGATGCCTCCCGTCGGGGCGATGTGGCCGGCCCGCCGCCGGCGGAGGATAGCCGCCTGACAGTCGGGAAGAAGGAGAGACGTGGAGATCACCGCCGCCGTGGCACACAAGCCACTCGCCGATTTCACCGTTCAGACGCTGGAGCTGGACGCCCCGAAGGCCGGCGAGATACTGGTTCGGATCAAGTCGGTCGGCCTGTGCCACACCGACCTGGCCGCGCGCGAGGGCATCGTGCCGATCCCGATGCCGGCGGTGCTCGGGCACGAGGGTGCCGGCGAGGTGCTCGAGGTGGGGGAGGGCGTCACCAAGGTCAAGGCCGGTGACAAGGTGGCGCTGACCTTCAACAGCTGCGGGGTCTGTGAGAACTGCACCATCGGTTCGCCGGCCTACTGCTACCAGTTCCTGCCGCTGAACTACGCGGGCGGCCGGCTCGACGGCAGCGCGCCGGTGACCTCGCCGGATGGCAGCCCGATGCACTCGGCGTTCTTCGGGCAGTCCTCGTTCGCCTCGCACGCCCTCGCCAACGAGCGCAACGTGGTCAAGCTGCCGGACGACGCTCCGCTGGACCTGGTCGGGCCGCTGGGCTGCGGGATCCAGACCGGGGCCGGCGCGGTGATGAACTCGATGGCCGCACACGCCGGGTCCTCGCTGCTCGTGATGGGCGCGGGGTCGGTCGGGCTGGCCGGGGTGCTCGGCGGCGTGGTGCAGGGCTGCTCGACGATCATCGTGCTCGAGCCGCACGAGAACCGCCGCGCGATGGCCCTGGAGCTGGGCGCCACCCACGCGCTGGACCCGGCGGCCGGCGACCTGGCCGAGCAGGTGCGGGCGATCGTGCCGATCGGTGTGCAGTACGTGTTCGACACGACCGGCATCCCGGCGGTGATCGAGGCCTCGCTCGGCGCGATGGCCCCGCACGCCGCGCTGGGCCTGGTCGGCGTGCCCACCGACCCGACGGCGGCGATCGGGCTGAACCTGATCCAGGCCATGACCCTCGGCATCAAGCTCTACGGGATCATCGAGGGCGACGCGGTGCCGGACGAGTTCATCCCCCGGCTGGCCGCGCTGCACCGCGACGGGCGCTTCCCGTTCGACAAGATGATCACCAAGTTCCCGTTCAGCCAGATCAACGAGGCGATCGAGGCCACCCACAAGGGTCAGGTCATCAAGGCCGTCCTGGTGCACGACTGACCGGGCCGGAGCCGGCCACCCTGCGCCGCGACGACCCTCGGCCAGGGGTGGCCCGGCTGACCCTGCACCGCCCGGACCGGCTCAACGCGATGACCGCCGAGATGTTCGGCGAGCTCACCGAGGCGGCCGAGCGGCTGCGGCTGGACGACGGCGTGCGCGCGGTAGTGCTCGCCGGCGCCGGCGCGGGCTTCTGCGCCGGCTACGACCTGGACGCCGCCGCCGACTTCCCGGCCGCCGGTACGGCCGAGCTGCTCGCGCTGCAGGACACTGCGTGGCGGGCGCTGCACGCGGTGTACGCGCTGCCCAAGCCGGTGGTCGCGGCGGTGCACGGGCCGGCGGCCGGGGGCGGCTTCAGCCTGTCGCTGGCCGCCGACATCCGGCTGGCGGGTACCTCCGCGCGGTTCCAGGCGGTGTTCGTCCGGATCGGGCTCTCGGGCGGTGACCTGGGCGCGTCCTGGCTGCTGCCCCGGCTGGTCGGCACCGGGCTGGCCGCCGAGCTCCTCTACACCGGGCGGCCGGTGCTGGCGGAGGAGGCGGTCCGGATCGGGCTGGCCAACCGGGTGGTCGACGACGCCGCGCTGGCCGACGAGGCCGTCGAGCTGGCTGCCCAGATCGCCGCGAACGCCCCGCTCGCGGTGCAGCTCACCAAGCGCTCGCTGCAGGCCAACGTGGACGCCCCTGCCCTGCTCGGCGCGCTGGAACTGGAGAGCCGCGCGCAGGTGGCGCTGCTGCGCGAGCCGGCCACCACCGAGGCCATCGCCCGCCTGCGCCGCCGCGCCGCCCCGACTGAGCCGGCCCCTACTGACCCGGGCCGATCCGTCTGATCCCGACCCGGCTGCCTCCACCCGCCGAACCCCGACCCGCCGCTCCCCAGCCGGCCTCGTGAGTGGCGATGGTCGCCATTAGCGACCATCGCCACTCACGAGGTCCGGGACGCGCGAGCCGGGTCAGGACTATTGGCCGACGCCCCGCTCGGCGGCAAGGCTGACCTAACTACCTCAAGCGGACCACACGTCAGGGGGCGGCCCACTCGGACTCGGGCAACGGGCGCGCGCCGAGCGGCTGGTCGGGGTCCACCACGAACCTGGCCACGCGCTGGTAGCCGTTCTTGTTCTGCAGGCCGCTCTTGCGGTAGGCGGCGGTGAGGCCGACCTTCGCCCAGAACGCCGGCCCGCTGATCGCCTGCGACCTCGGCTTCCAGCCGTAGTGCCGCAGCAGCCCGTTGCCGTAGTTCATCGCGTAGGTGCGCCGGATGCCGGGCGTCCAGTGCTCGCTCGTCACCGAGACGCTCAGCTCGTCGAAGTTCTCGATCCGGTGCGGCCCGTTCAGCGGCCAGTGCAGCGCGTCGCCGGGCGCCAGGTCGTTCGGGTCGCCGTAGTTGTCGAACCAGGGCTCGAAGCTCGCCACGCCGTAGGTGGCCGAGCGCACCGCCTCCTCCAGCTCGAGCGGCTTGAGGAACGGCTCGGTGTTCGGGTAGATGATGAAGCGCTTGCGCCCGCGCACCTGCCAGATGCACTGGCCGGGGATGTCGACGTGGTAGTGCACCGACGCCTTCGGCGAGGAGATCAGCACGCCGAGCTTGCGCTTCACCACGTCCAGCCCGGGGAGCTGGGTGCGGAACTCCGCGAAGATCTGGTCGGCGAGCTCGGCGAACCGCGCGTCCCACTCGGTGATGCCCACCAGGTTGATCCACAGCGTGCCGCCGCGCACCGCGTCCAGCACCCGCGTGCCGGGCACGTCGCCGCGCATCACCGACGGCCATTCGGACGGGTCGGCCCCACCCTCGGTGTGGATCGCGATGCTCTTCGGCGGGGCCGTCTCGATCAGCTTGGCCAGGGTGTCGTCGGAGAACAGATCCAGGCCGTCCAGGCGGTGCCGGAGCTTGATCGTCTGATGACCCCAGAGCTCGCGCTCGTGTGGTGCGAGCGGCTCGATGATGGATTGCACGTCAGCAGTCTCCCCTTGCGGTGGCCGGTCCCGGCCCGGTTTTTGCCGCCCCGCGACAGTACCGACGCGTTTCTGAGGCCCCTCGGTGCGGTCCACATCGGGGCGCCTGGCCAGCGGCTGGGTCGCCCCGCCCGGCCACTCGGGCCCCGCCGGACCGGCCGATCGACCCGGCTGGCTGGCCGGGCCTCGGGGTCCTTCCGGAAACCCCCCGCGCGGTGCTAAGAACGATTAGTAGTACGTCGCCGCCGAGCCGGTCCAGGTGCGACCGCTCGGTTACGCACCCGACACGGACTGCCGCACTGGAGGGTCAATGAAGACCAAAGCCGCGATCCTGCGTGAAGTGAACAAGGACTTCGACATCGTCGAGCTCGAGCTGGATCCGCCGAAGAGCGGTGAGGTTCTGATCAAGTACGTCGCGGCGGGGCTGTGCCACTCCGACGAGCACCTGCGCCACGGTGACATCGTGCCGCGCTTCCCCATCGTCGGCGGGCACGAGGGCGCCGGGATCATCGAGGAGGTCGGCGCGGGCGTCACCCGCCTCAAGCCGGGGGACCACGTGATCTGCTCGTTCCTGCCGGTCTGCGGGCACTGCCGGTTCTGCGCGAGCGGCAAGACCAACCTGTGTGACATGGGTGCCACGATCCTGGACGGCTGCCTGCCGGACGGCACCTACCGGTTCCACCTGGACGGCGAGGACCTCGGCGGGATGTGCATGCTCGGCACGTTCTCCGAGCGCGCGGTCATCTCGGAGAACTCCTGCATCAAGGTCGCCGACGACGTGCCGCTCGACAAGGCGGTACTGATCGGCTGCGGGGTGCCGACCGGCTTCGGCTCCGCCGTGCACGCCGCCCAGACCGAGCCGGGCGACACCATCGCCGTCTACGGCGTCGGCGGCATCGGGGTCAACGCCGTGCAGGGCGCCGCGCTGGCCGGCGCGGCGAACGTGGTCGCGATCGACCCGCTGGCGAACAAGCGCGAGATGGCCGAGAAGGTCGGCGCGACGCACAGCGTGGCGAGCGCGGAGGAGGCCCACGAGTTGATCCAGCAGCTCACCAACGGGGTCGGCGCCGACAAGGCGATCATCACAGTCGGCATCGTGGACAGCGAGGTGACCACCAACGCGATCCACTGCATCCGCAAGGGCGGCACCGTGGTGATCACCGGGCTTGCCGACCCGACCAAGAACACGATCGAGTTCCCCGGCGCGCTGCTGACGCTGTTCGAGAAGCGCATCCAGGGCTCGCTGTTCGGCTCCGGTGACCCGTTCAAGGACATCCCGAGGCTGGTCAGCATGTACCAGGCCGGCCAGCTCAAGCTGGACGAGCTGATCACCAACACCTACACGCTCGACCAGATCAACCAGGGTTACCAGGACCTGATCGACGGCAAGAATGTGCGCGGCGTGATTATCTACGACTGAACGGTCGGATTGCAGAGCACCGCGGCCGTGCCGGGAGCCCCCGGCACGGCCGCACCGTTCCTGACAGCACCGGCACTGACAGCACGGAGGAGCACGTGAGCCCCGCACCACCGATCATCGGACTGCGCCGCGAGCGCGAGGTGTTGACCGTCGCGCTGGACACCGGGCGGCACGTGGTGATCGAGGGGCCACCCGGCACCGGCAAGTCGACGCTGCTGCGTGCCATCGCCGGCGAGACCGGGCAGGAGGTCGTCTTCGTCGAGGGCAACGCCGAGCTCACGCCCGCCCGGCTGATCGGCGCGTTCGACCCGTCCCAGGTGCTCTCCGAGGGCTACCGGCCGGACACGTTCCTCGACGGGCCGCTGCTCACCGCCATGCGCGGGGGCGGCCTGCTCTATCTGGAGGAGCTCAACCGGGTTCCCGAGGAGACGCTGAACGTCCTGATCACCGTGCTCACCGAGGGCGAGATCGCGGTGCCGAGGCTGGGCACGGTGCACGCCGGCAAGCGGTTCCGGCTGATCGCGGCGATGAACCCGTTCGACGCGGTGGGTACCGCCCGGGTCAGCCAGGCCATCGCCGACCGGATGTGCCGCGTGGTGCTCGGCTACCAGGACGAGGCCGCCGAGCGCTCCATCACCACGGCGATGACCGGCACCAACGGCCGCGTGGTCGAGCTGTCGGTCGGGCTGGCGCGCGCCACCCGGGAGCACCGCGACGTGCGGATGGGCTCCTCGGTGCGCGGGGCGATCGACCTGGTGCACCTGCTCACCGGCCTGACCGCGCTGCGCGCCGAGCCGAAGCTGGAGCGCGAGACCGCCCGCGACGCCGCCTACGCCGCGCTGTCCGGCCGGATCAGGGTCTCCGACGGGGTGGACCGCACGGCCGAGTCGGTGATCGACGAGCTGCTGGAGGCGCTCTGGCCGGCCGACGAACCCGAGCCACCGGATCCGGACGGCGACACCTCCGGCGAGCAGCCCCCCGGCGGCCAGGGAAAAGCCAACGGCCTGCCGTCTGACAGCTCAGACGCAGGCTTCCAGCGCCGCTCCCGCCCCCGCCGCGACCAGTCCAGCCGCACCCACGGCCGCGCCGAGCTGGCCAGCCGGCACGAAGCGTTCGCCAAGGTCTCGCCGAAGGCCGGTGAGCTCGACGAGGACGCCTTCGCCGCCGCGATGGCCGCCGACCCCGACGCCGCCGCCGCCCTACTCGCCGACCTCGCCAGAGCCACCGACCGCGACCTGCGCGCCGCCGCCCGCCGGCTGGCCGGCCGGGTGTTCATCCAGCTCGGCCGCACCGGTCCCAGCAAGTCCCGGGGTACCCGCCGGCTGGGCCCCGGCCGCACCGGCGAGGGCGACCTCGACCTGGACCGCACGCTCGACCACTGGTCCGGGCGCTGGCCGCCGAGCAGCGAGGAGCTGGTCACCCGGTCCTGGACGGCGCACCGCAAGGCCGTCTGCCTGCTCGTCGACTGCAGCGGCTCGATGAGTGGGCTCGCCGTCGCGCTGGCCGCCGTGGCCGCCGCCGGGGTGGTGCTGGCCGGCACCGAGGGGGCCCGGCGGCTGGAGACGAGCGTGCTTGCGTTCGGTGAGGAGGTGCGGGTGCTCGGCCCGCAGGGGGTTCGCCGTCCGCCGGAGGAGCTGGTGTCCGACCTGGTCAGCTTGCGTGGCCACGGGCTGACCGACCTCGCCGCCGGGCTGCGCGAGGCCAGCCGGCAGCTCGCCGGGGCGGCCGCCGACGAGCGGATCGCGGTGCTGCTCTCGGACTGCCTGCACACCGCGGGCGCCGAGCCCGCCACCGCGCTGGCCGGCATCGACCGGCTGCACGTGCTGTGCCCGCTGCCCACCGAAGAGGCCACCAGGGCGGCCAGTGCGCTGGCGATCCGGGGCGGCGGGCAGTACCAGCCGGTACGCAGGCTGACCGACATCGCGCCCGCCCTCAGCCGCGTGCTGGCGATGAGCTGACCCTGGCGTTGCGGTCGGTTCGCGCCGCGGGGCTGGGAGGTGGCCCTGCCTGTGGTTACCGAGCTGCACAGCAGGCTGGCGTTGGGGCCTTCGGACCTGCCTGGTGTGGAGTTCGGTAGCAACGGGCCGCCGCGGAACCCTGCTGCCCTAACGCGAGCGCGCTCAGGCCTCGGTGACCTGGCTGGCGTCGCAGGCGAATGTGCGCCGGTAGTCGGTCGGCGTGACACCGGCGGCGCGGTGGAAGTGGTGCCGCAGCAGGGCCGCGCTGCCGAACCCGCACCTGCGCGCGATCTCGTCGATGCTGAGCTGTGTCCCCTCCAGCAGTCGACGGGCGTGCAGCACCCGCTGCGAGGAGAGCCAGCGGTGCGGCGTGGTGCCGGTCTCGGCGAGGAAGCGGCGGGCGAAGGTGCGTTCGGACAGCTGCGCGCGCTTGGCCAGCAGCGCCACCGGGTGCTCGGTGTCGATGGTGTCGAGCATCCACGTGAGCAGCGGCTGCAGGCTCTCGGCGTCCGGCGGGATCGGCTGCTCGATGAACTGGCGCTGGCCACCTTCGCGCTGCGGCGGCACCACCATCCGGCGCGCGATGATGCTGGCGACCTGGGCACCGAGCTCGCGGCGGACCAGGTGCAGGCACGCGTCGATGCCGGCCGCCGTACCCGCGCTCGTGATGATCTGGCCGTCGTCGACGAACAGCACGTCCGGGTCGACGTGGGCGAGCGGGAAGCGCTTGGCGAAGTCGGCGGCGTGGTACCAGTGCATGGTGCAACCCCGGCCGTCGAGCAGACCGATCGCGCCGAGCAGGTAGGCGCCGCTGCACACCGAGAGCAGCGTGGCGCCCCGGTCGGCGGCGGCGCGCAGCGCTTCCAGCACCTTGACCGGGTACTCGTCCCTGATCCGGGCGGCCGGCACCGCGACCAGGTCGGCGTCCTCCAGCGCGTCGAGGCCGTACTCGGGGGTGATCTTTATCCCGACGCTGGTGCTCAGCGGCTCGCCGGGGTGCTCACCGCAGACGCGGAAGTCGAAGGCCGGCACGCCGTCCGCCGTCCGGTCGATGCCGAACACCTCGCAGACGACGCCGAACTCGAAGGGGGCGACGTCGTCGATCAGCACGGCGGAGATGGTCCGCAACATCCCGTGAGCGTACCTGGCTGGATTTTGTTGTACAGGGGCAGCTCTGCCACTGTTGGCACGATATGCACTACCGCAAACTTGGTGCCATGACCCAGTCGGTGCTCATGACCATCGTTTTCGCGCTGTTGGTCTACGGCGTGGAGCGCAACCACCTCCGCCAGGCGCGCCGCCGCCTGCCCCGCCGGCACGAGATGATCGGCAGCACCGACATCGAGGACCGCGACCAGGCCCGC
>DATAYB010000012.1:0-13044 GCA_036272795.1 Pseudonocardia sp. | reverse complement strand
GCGGTGCGTCCGAGATCACATCGTGAGCACACCGGAGCAGCAGCCCGAGAGTCAGTTCAACGTCGTCGTACCGGCGGACATGGCGGCCGGCGTGTATGCGAGCTTCGCCCAGGTGTGGGCGGACGAGGCAGTGTTCACCATCGACTTCGCGGCCCGGACCGAACCTCCGACGCCCGTCTCGGACGAGGAGACAGGCGCGCAGGTCTACCTGCACAACTGCCAGGTCGTGGCGAGGGTGCGTATCCCTCCGGCCCAGGTGTGGGAGCTCGCCAGGGCGCTCACCCAGACCCTTGCCAGCTGGGAGGAGGTCACCGGCCGTACCGCGGAACAGGCTGGTCCGGAGTCCGGGTGATTCGTATCCTTGAGGTTGACCTGAGGAGGGAGCTCGGATGGGCATCGTGAAGACATCGGCTACGACGGGCCGGGTGATCCCCCCGGCGAAGACTCTGATGGACTACGTGGTCCAGAAGCGGCAGGGGAGCTACTCGTACACGATCAAGCCGCACCCCCCGACGCCCCGGGACGACGAGCGGAGGTAGCCACGACGCCCCTCTCCGGCGCGACAGCCCGGATCTGATGATCAAGAGAGGGTGGCTTGGGTTGCGCGCGTCGGGGGAACTCGGTATGCCGAACGTCCCGAGCTGGAGGAGGACGACATGTCAGGCATGCGCACCGAGGAGCTGGCGGAGACCGACCTGATCCGCGAGCTGGAGCACCTGCACCGCACCCGGCACGAGACCTTCCTCCACGGCGCCCCGCACGCGCTGCGCGAGCACAGCAGCCGGACCGGTGAGCTCGAGCAGGAGTACCTGCGCAGGCATCCCGAGCGTGAGGTCGACCCGGCCCGGACCCGCTCCGGTGCCCGAGGCGAGCAGGCCACCGCCTGACCCGCGGCGCCACCCGCGCGACCCGAGCCGACGCGGGTCGGCTCAGTTCGCCGGGGCCTTCTTGCGCAGGTTGGCGAGCATCAGCTTGGTGGCGTCGGTGGCCTGCTGGCAGGCGATGCCGTGGTTGATGTTCGGGTAGTCGCCGCGCCGGTTCACGTACTCGACCGACAGGGTCTGGCCGGGTGCGACGTCGAGAAGAATCTTGCAGCTGAGCCCCGGGTCCGCCGAGTCGGAGTTCGTCTGCACCGCGGGGAAGCCGTCGACCAGTCCGACCTGCGCGCCGGTCGAGCTGCGCAGCGCGGCGTCGGCACCCTGCCGGACGACCGCGAGCGCGACCCAGTTGTTGTCAGGGTGGCCGGACGGGTCGGACCACCGGCACCCCTCGCTGGACCACGTATCGGCGCCGTCGTTGACAGCGCCGGCGCCGACCCCGAGCTTCGCCTCGTCGGTGACGGTCAGCAGGTCACAGGGTTTGACGCCGTTGAGCTTGAGCTCGGCCGGGCGCGGCGGCAGCGCGGCCGTGGACGGCGCGCTGGACGCGGCACTGGGCGCCGACGCATCGCTCTGCTCGGAGACGTTGGGCGGCGTGTCGCAGCCGGCCAGCCCGATCAGCAGAGTGGTGCCGAAGGCGATGGTGAGCCAGCCGGGGAGTCGAGTGGTCACGAGGAGCACCATAGAGGCCCGTTCATGAGTGCCCGGAAGTGGTCTGCCGGGGGTGGCTCGGGCAGTGTCGGGATCAGCGCCGGGGCGCCTGGTGGCGTTCGCGTTCCCGCAGGTCACGCCAACGCAGGTACTCGACTCGGATCGAGGCGACGGCGAACCCGGCGAGGATCAGCACCACCCACCACGAGTACGCCGGCCAGCCCTTCGAGAGGAGCAGCGCGGTGACCGCGACCAGTGCGAGGACCGGGGTGACGGCGAAGAGCCCCGGGCGGGGTCGGAACGGCACGCCACCAGGCTAGCCCGGAGCTACACCGTGGCCGCGAGCAGCACCGCGTCCCGGGTGTCCCTGCGCTCGTGCTCCGCGAACGACGGCGCCGCGCAGAGGAACAACGTGCGGCCGTCCGCCCCACCCAGTGCGCAGGCGAACACCTGCAGCTCGCCGCTCGACACCTCGTCCACGATCTTGCCGCCCTCGGCCACCCGGATCGCGCGGTGGTGGCCGGCGTCGGTGACCCAGATCGTGTCGTCCGGCGCCGCGCAGATCCCGTCCGGCACGACGGCGAGGGTGGGGAGCACCGTCTCGAGGTCGTCGCCGGTCGGGTACGGGCCGAAGCTGGCCCAGTCGCGGCGTTCGAGCAGCTGACCGCCCGCGCCGACGGTGTACCCGCCGAGCCGGTTGCCGAACGACTCGGCGACCACCAGCGTGGCGCCCCCGTCGACCAGTGCCATGCCGTTGGGGAAGGCGAGGCCGTCGGCGGCGACCTGCGCGGTGCCGTCGGGGTCGATCCGCACCAGGTCGGCGGTGCGCAGCGGGTCGCCGGCCATCAGGTCGAAGCCGAAGTTGCCGACGTAGGCCCTGCCTGCGTCGTCCACCAGCATGTCGTTGAGGTTGCCGGTGACCAGCCCGGTCAGGTCGGCGTGCTCGACCAGTGACCCGTCCGGCTCGAGCCGCAGCACCCGCCGGTCCTTCATGGAGACCACGAGCAGCCGGCCGTCCGGCAGCCAGCCCAGCCCGGACGGCTGCTCCGGTACCTCGACGACCGTCTCGACGTGGCCGGACCCGTCCACGGTCAGGACCCGCCCGGTGTAGAAGTCGGACAGCCAGAGCCGGCCGTCCCGCCACCGGGGGCACTCCAGGAAGCTGAAACCGTCCGCCACCGTGCGCACCGTTGTCACGGTCCGATCATGGCACGGGTGGGCGGCCGCCGGGCAGTGCCGGGGCGGGCTCAGTTGCCGCTGTCGTCCCCGCCGTCATCGCCGCCGTTGTCTCCACTGTCGTCGCCGCTGCCCCCGTTGTCGTCACCGGAGTTGTCGTCGCCCGAGTTGTCGTCCCCAGGGTCGGCGGTCGGGTGCACCTGCACCTCGTTACCGACCTGAAGAGTGGTGAACCAGGCCTGCGCGTCGGCCGGGTTGAGGTGAATACAGCCGGCCGACGCGCGGTCCGGGCTGCCGGAGTGAAATGCGATTCCGCCGTCCTCGAAGAACACCGACCACGGCATGGGTGCATCCTGGCCGTTCGGCAACTTGAACTCGTTGCTCTTGTGGTCCTTGTCCTTGAGCAGGACATGGAAGGTCCCGGGCGGGGTCTCGGCGCCGTTACCGCCGGAGGCGATCGGTACCGGGCCTCGAATGACCTTGCCATCCTGGATCAGCCAGGCCTTCTGGTCGGCCAGGTCCACGCAGGAGTGGGCGCTCGGGGTGCACGGGGTGCCCGGGACGACGTCCGGTCCGGAGTCGTCGGCGAGCGCGGTGCCGGCAAAGGCGGCACCGGCCACACAGGACATGCCGAGCACGGTGGCGGAGACAAAAGCGACGCGACGGTTCACGGACCGGAAATGCCAGCTCATTCGTACCTTTTCTCAGCCTGAGCGGGCGATACCCGCCGCACGAATCCGACTCGCCTCTATCTGAATAGACGCGCACAGAGCCATACAGTCGCGCGCTGCCACTACTACGGGGAGCGGAGTGGTGTCGCGCTGGATGACTGTCTCATATGCGGTCAGTGACGAATCGAGGGGTACCGATCACGCAGGGTAGTCATCTGGCAGGCCTGGAACTGGTCGATCCCGGCGGCGTGGCCTGCCCTCTTCACTGGATCAGTGGGCGTTTTGGTCGTGGTGTCACTGATCGTCGTGCGGTAGGCCGCTTGTGGGTGTCGAGCTGGCGCGGGCGAGCTGTTCGATGACCTGCGCGACGTATTCGATGAACCGTTCCTCGGTAAGTGCGGGCTTCTCGGCCGTATCGGGGCCCAACCAGCGCTGATAGAGGAATGCCAGCGCTCCGAAGATGGCCAGCGCGTTGAGCTGCACATCGGACTCACTCAGCGCTGTCTCAGTCTCGGGCCCCTCGGGTCGTCCCCGGGGACGAAGTACCGCCGCGATCGGCCCGGTGAACTCGGCGATCAGCTCGGCGCCCCGGGCGGCCAGCGCGGGGGTGGCCTGCGACTCGGTGAACATCACCCGGCCCCGCCTTCGGTCGGCGAGCAGGAAGTCGGTGAAGGCGCGCACGCCGTGGCGGATGAGCGGGCCGCGCTGCTCGGGTGCCGTGCGCGTCGCGGCCAGCAGCGTGTCCCTGGCCTGCAGCACCACCAGGTCCAGGATCTCGATGAGCAGCTCGTCGACGTGGCCGAAGCTCTCGTAGAAGTACCGCTCGGTCAGCCCGGCCTGCCGACAGACCCCGCGCATGGACACCGCGTGCGCCCCTGCCGTGCCCATCAGCTCCAGGCCGGCCTCGACCAGCTGGGCCCGCCGGGCCGCCACGCGGTCACCCGGCTCGCGACCGCGCCAGCGGCGCTGTACGCCGCTCGCCTGCTCCGACCTGGCCACCACGACGGGCATCTTTGCAGGCAATGTTGACATCAACTGATGTTGACAGCGCATGATGTCTAAAATAACGTAGTAGTGGCGACCAGTGGAGGTTCCGATGTCCGAGATGCTCGACCGCGCCGTGCCCGACGCGCTGGCCCCGCTGGGGCCGGACTCGTTGACCTGGCGCCGGTTCGGTGACTGGCGCATCGCGCTCCTGATGACCTGGGCGGGCACGCTGCAGGCGATGCACCCGGTGATCAGTACGGCGTTGCTCGAGCATTCCGACGTCTTCGAGAACCCGCTGGCCCGGCTGCTGCGCTCTGCCGGGCCGATCGTCGACGTGGTCTACGCGGGCGAGCCGGCCGGTGCCAAGGTGCGGGGTTACCACCGGGGGATCGAGGGTGTGGACGAGCACGGCGAGCGGTACCACGCACTGCACCCGGAGCCGTACTACTGGGCCCACGCGACCTTCCTCGCCCAGCAGTACGTGGTCGCCGAGTACTTCGCCGAGCCGCTCAGCGACGCCGACAAGGAGCGGCTCTACGAGGAGTCGATCCGCTGGTACGCGCAGTACGGGCTGTCCATGCGGGCCGTGCCGCCGGACTACGCGGCGTTCCAGCGGTACTGGGAGCACATCGCCGGCGAGGTGCTCGTCGAGTCGGGTGCCATCCGCCGCTCGGCGCTGCACGGGGCCGGCCCGGTGCCACCGCCCGCGCCGTGGATCCCGCGGTCGCTCTGGAGGCTGCTCGGCCTCCCACTGGTCGCCCTGGAGATGTGGCTGGCCAGGGGACTGTTGCCGGCGGCCGCGCGGGAGAAGCTCGGCTGGAGCTGGTCGGCACGCGAGGAGCGGGCCCTGCGGCTGTTCGGCGGCGCGGTACGCGCGGTGTTCCGGCTGGTCCCGCCGTCCTACCGGCTCGCCCCGACCGCTCGGCACGCTTTCCGGGCGGCCGGCGTGCGGCCGTAGCGCGGATATCCGGTCGCGGACACGGCGGCGGTTGGGTGAGCATCGGGGGCATGGATCTGCGGCCCGTGCTGCCCGCGTTCTTCCTGGCCGTGCTCCTGATCTCCGCCTCACCCGGGCCGGCGATGGCGCTGATCCTGCGTCGGGCGGCGCTGCGGGGGTTCCGTCGCACCGTGCCGGTGGTGCTCGGGCTGGAGGTGGGGCTGTACGCCTGGGCGCTGCTCGCCGCCGCCGGGGTCGCCGCGCTGGTCGCCGCGTCGGAGGTGGGCGGCGGCTGGCGGGCGTTTCGGTGAGGGTGTCGCGGTGCAGCTGGCCAACCCCAAGGCGGCGGTGTTCATGGTCGCGTTCTTCCCGCCGGCCGGTGATCCGCGGGCGGCTGGAGGCGGTCAGCGGCACGGTGCTGGTCGGCCTCGGCCTACGGGTGGCGGCGGCCGGCCACTGAAGGGCTGACGGGTCCGCGACTCACCCAGACGAAACCCCCGACTCGCGGAAGGTTTTTGGGCGGCTCTGGGGCTCCTGGTCGGCCTGGCCAGCGCGGAGATCACCATGGGCCCGATCGACCGGGCGGCCCGCGCGGAGTACGACGGCCGGATCACCGGGCAGCTGCGCCAGGTACCGTGAGCAGGTGCAGCCGGTAGATCCAACGCAGCAAACCGAGGGGCCGGCCTCGGTCGTTCTCGTGGTCGACTTCGGGGCGCAGTACGCCCAGCTCATCGCCCGCCGCGTCCGGGAGGCGCAGGTCTACTCCGAGATCGTGCCCTCGGACACCTCGGTCGCCGACATCGTGGCCCGCAAGCCGGCGGCGGTGATCCTCTCCGGTGGCCCGTCCAGCGTGTACGCGGAGGGCGCCCCCGCGGTGGATCCTGACCTGTTCAGGGCCGGGATCCCGGTGCTCGGGCTCTGCTACGGCTTCCAGGCGATGGCGCGTGCGATGGGCGGCGAGGTCGCCCCGGACGGCACCCGCGAGTACGGCCGCACCGAGCTGACCGTGTGCGACGGCGCGGCAGGGGTGCTGCACGGCGGGCTGCCGGCGAAGCACCCGGTGTGGATGAGCCACGGCGACTCGGTGGTCCGCGCGCCGGAGGGGTTCACCGTGACGGCGTCCTCGCAGCGCGCCGCGGTGGCCGCCTTCGAGGACGTCGACCGCAGGCTCGCCGGCGTGCAGTACCACCCGGAGGTCGGCCACTCGCCGCACGGCCAGGAGGTGCTGCGCCGGTTCCTGCGTGACGTGGCTGGCATCGCCCCGTCCTGGACCACGGCGTCCATCGTGGACAACACCATCGACGCGGTCCGAATGCAGGTCGGCGAAGGGCGGGCGATCTGCGGGCTGTCCGGCGGGGTCGACTCCGCGGTGGCCGCCGCCCTCGTCCAGCGCGCGATCGGCGACCAGCTGACCTGCGTGTTCGTCGACCACGGGCTGCTGCGCTCCGGTGAGCGGGAGCAGGTCGAGCGCGACTTCGTGGCCGCCACCGGCGCGAAGCTGCACACCGTGGACGCGCGGGAACGGTTCCTCGGTGCACTGGCCGGCGTCACCGACCCCGAGCAGAAGCGCAAGATCATCGGCCGGGAGTTCATCCGGGTCTTCGAGGCGGCGACGGCGGAGGTCGCGGCGGAGGAGCATGTCGGCTTCCTGGTGCAGGGCACGCTCTACCCGGACGTCGTCGAGTCCGGTGGCGGCACCGGCACGGCCACGATCAAGAGCCACCACAATGTCGGCGGGCTGCCGGACGACATCGAGTTCGCGCTGGTCGAGCCGCTGCGCGCGCTGTTCAAGGACGAGGTGCGCCGGGTCGGCGCCGAGCTCGGGCTGCCTGACGAGATCGTCTCCCGGCAGCCGTTCCCCGGCCCCGGCCTCGGTATCCGCATCATCGGCGAGGTCACCGAGGACCGGCTGGAGACGCTGCGCGCCGCCGACGCCATCGCCCGCGACGAGCTCACCGCCGCGGGGCTGGACAAGGAGATCTGGCAGTGCCCGGTGGTGCTGCTGGCGGACGTGCGCAGTGTCGGCGTGCAGGGCGACGGGCGCACCTACGGCCACCCGGTGGTGCTGCGGCCGGTCAGCTCCGAGGACGCGATGACCGCCGACTGGACGCGGCTGCCCTACGACGTGCTGGAACGCATCTCCACGCGGATCACCAACGAGGTCGCCGAGGTCAACCGTGTCGTGCTCGACGTGACCAGCAAGCCGCCGGGCACGATCGAGTGGGAGTGACCGCGCCGAGGGGTCGCACATCTCACATCATCTGAGCAGATGTTCAGATGTTTGGTGATAATAATGATCGCCGGTGGCTGGCCTTGGCTGGAGAGGCGACACAGTGGCGGAACAGGGTGCCGAATGGGTGTGACCGGGCTGCGGGAGATCTATGCGCGTCCCGAGCGTGTGCTGTCCGTGGAGTTCTGGCCGCCGAAGACCGAGCGCGGTGAGCAGAACCTGTTCGGTGAGCTCGAGCGGCTGCGCAAGCTGAACCCGGCGTTCTGCTCGATGACCTATGGCGCGGGCGGCTCGACGCGGGACAAGACGGTGGAGCTGGTGCACCGGATGGAGCGCGAGCACGGCGTGGAGATGATGTGCCACCTGACGGTGGTCGACCAGTCCAGGGTCGAGGTACGCGCGGTGCTGGACCGGCTGGCGGAGCACGGGGTGCGCAACATCATCGCCCTCGGCGGTGACCCGGCGCCGGGTGCCGAGTGGGCGCCGCACCCCGCCGGGTTCCGGTACGCGAACGAGCTGGTGGCCGAGGCCGTCGACCGGTTCTCGGTGGCGGTGGCCGGCTTCCCCGAGGTGCACCCGCGCGCGGAGAGCCGCGAGTCGGACCTGCGCTTCCTGAAGGCGAAGGTCGACGCCGGCGCCTGTGTCGTGATCACGCAGCTGTTCTTCGACAACGCCGACTACTACCGGTTCGTGGCCGACGCCCGGCGGATCGGTATCGAAGTGCCGATCGTGCCGGGCATGCTGCCGATCCGGTCCGCCGCGCAGGCCCGCCGGTTCACCGCGATGTGCGGCGCGACGATTCCCGACGCGCTGGACCGGCGGCTGGCGGCCGTCGAGGACGACGACGCCGCGGCCGTGGCACTGGGCATCGACTACACGACCGAACAGTGCGAGCAGCTACTGCAGTTCGGCGTACCGGGGTTCCACTTCTACTCCCTCAACCAGGCCGACGCCCTCCTGGAGATCCACAGCCGCCTCGGCCTCTAGGGAGTGTCTGGTGGATCTATGCCGAGCGCGCCGGCGCTGCGCCACTTGGCATGGCGTGCCTTCACTTCGCACAGTCTGCGGAGTATGCGAAGTGAAGGCACGGGGTGCGAAGTGACAGCACGCCGTGCGAAGTCGACCACGTGCGGCCGGATACCCGGGCAGCCTCGGTCCGCCTCAGCGGCGGGCGGCGACGGGCGCGGGCTAGTCGTCGTCGGCGCCTCGGGCCGCGAGTGCTTCGCCCAGCTCGTCGGCGTGTTTGAGCGTGCGCACCAGGAAGGGGGCGGCGAAGGCGACGAGCGAGCGGTCCGCGCCCCGGGCCCTGGCGGCCTCCCGGACGGACGTGGCGATACCGGACAGGGTGGCGACGGCCTGCAGGGTCAGTCCGATCAGCAGCCCGACCCGCTCCGGCCGCACGCCGAACCGCCGCAGCGGCCCGAGCCCGCGCTCGATGGCGGTGACCACGTCGTCGACGCGGGTCGTCAGGGTGAACAGGCTCGCGGCCCCGAGCGCGGCCGCGAGCCGAAGCGCGGTGACGGCCGCCGACTGCACGCCGAGCAGCCAGACCTGCAGCGCGAACACCACCACGGTCATCACCAGCAGCGCCCGGACCAGCGGAAACAGGCGCCGCGCCGAGATGCGGGCCAGCGCGTAACCGGCCGCGACCGCGACACACAGGCCGGCGAGCCACCCGGGTGAGCTCGGCACGGTGAGCGTGGCGAGCACCAGGAGCCCGAGGAACTTCGGGCCGGCAGGTGCCCGGTGCAGCGGGCTCGAACCCGGCGCATAGAGCCCGAGCGGGGTCATTCGGCGAGCTTGCGGTAGTGGCGCAGGGCGGGCTCCGGGCTGTCGTCCGCGACCACCCGGCCCTCGTCGAGCACGATGACCCGTTCGACGTCGCCGAGCAGGTCGAGATCATGTGTCACCAGCACGACCTGCTGGCGCAGCCGGCCCAGCAGCTCGACAAAACGCCGCTTATTGCGCAGGTCGAGCAGGGTGGTGGGCTCGTCGCAGACCAGCACGTCCGGGTCGAGCACCAGCATGCCGCAGAGCGCGAGCAGCTGCTTCTGCCCACCGGAGAGCTGGTGCGCGGGGTGGTCGGCGTAGCCGTCGAGGCCGTACTCGGCGAGGACCTCCCGCGCCCGCCGGGCCCGTTCGGCGCGGCTGAGCCCGCTGCGGCGCAGCGAGAACGCCACGTCCTCGCCGGCCGTCGGCATGACGATCTGGCTGTCGGGGTTGGTGAAGACGAAGCCGACCTTGCGTCGCACCGCCGCGCCGTCCGCCGCCGGGTCGAGCCCCTCGACCCTGACCTGCCCGGTTGTGGGCAGCACCAGCCCGTTGATCATCCGTGCGAGCGTGGACTTGCCCGAGCCGTTCAACCCGACGAATGCGACCCGCCGCTCCGGAATGACCAGGTCGATGCCCTCGAGCACGACCCGTTCGTCGTAGCGGTGCCCGACCCCGGCGAACTCGATCACGCGACCTCCCACAGCGCGGCGACGCCGACCCCACCGCCCGCGGACAGCGCGGTCAGCCCGGTGCCGGTGCCCGCCGCGCGGACCAGCAGGGCGAACAGCCGCACCACCAGCACCGCGCCGGAGGCACCCCAGGGGTGGCCGAGGGCGATCGCGCCGCCGTCGGCGCTGGTCGTGCACTCGTCCAGCCCGGCGGCGTCGAGGCAGGCGAGCGCCTGGCCGGCGAAGGCCTCGTTGAACTCCACCACGTCCGGGCGGCGCACGAGCACCCGGCGCATCGCGGGGACCGCGCCGAGGCCGAGGCGGTTCGGGTCGACCGCGGAGGTCGCCCCGGAGACCAGTCGCAGCCCGGGCAGCCCGCGCTCGCGCCTCACTCGCTCGCTCACTACGAGCACCGCCGCGGCGCCGTCGTTGATCCCGCAGGAGTTGGCGGCGGTCGCGGTGCCGTCCGGGGTGAACGCGGGACGGAAGCGCGCGAGGCGCGCGGTGGTGAAGCCGGGGCGCGGCCGCTCGTCGGTGTGCACCCCGCCGACCGGCACGAGCTCGGCGGCGAACCGGCCGGCCTGCTGCGCGGCCACCGCACGCGCGTGGCTGCGCGCGGCGAACTCGTCCTGCCGCTCGCGGGAGATGCCGGCCTCCCGGGCGACCAGGTCGGCGGCCGCCCCCATCTCCGGGTCACCGAGCTCCGCCGGCGCGAACGGCGCACGCGTGTACGGGGTCGGCGGATCGGTGCGCCACGCACGGTGCGGGGCCGTCGACGCGCTCTCCACCCCGCCCGCGAGGTAGGCCTCACCCTCGCCGGCCCGGATCATGCTGGCGGCCAGCAGGATCGCGGCAAGCCCACTCGCGCACTGACGGTCGACCGTCGCCCCTGGCACGCCCTCACCCAGCCCGGCCCGCAGCGCCGCCACCCGCGCGGGGTTGCCACCGGGCCCGAACACGTTGCCGAGCAGTACGTCGTCGACGTTCTCCAGGCCGGCGTCGTCGAGCACCGCCCGCAGCACCGGCGCGGCCAGCTGGTCCACCGGCAGTTCGCGCAGGGCGCCGCCGGAGTTCCCGATCGGGGTGCGCCGCGCCGCCACGACCACCGGCGTGAGGTCGTCGGCCGTGTTCATCGGAGTGGCTCCGCGAGCAGGATGCCCTCGGCCAGCTGCCGCGCGACGGTGGCCCTGGCGGGTTTGCCGGACGCCGTGCGGGGCAGCGCCTTCGTCAGCAGCCAGCGGCGGGGCCGCTTGCCGGGATCGAGGGCGGCGCGCGCGGCGGCCCGCAGCTCGCGCAGCGCGGGTGGGGCGTCCGACTCGACGACGGCGGTGACGAGCGCACCGAACCTGGGGTGCGGTGTGCCGATGACCAGCACGTCGCCCACCCCGGGCACGCTGCGGAGCACGGCCTCGACCTCCTCAGCCGCGACGAGCCGGCCACCGCTGGAGATCATCGCCGAGTCCCGCCCGTGCACGGTGAGCACACCCGAGGTGGACAGCTCGACGTGGTCGCCGACGCTCGTCCAGTCCGCCGCCCGCTCGAGCACCCCGGCCCGCAGGTGGCCGTCGAAGGCCAGCTCCGACCGGACCCACAGCACGCCGCCGCGCACGTCCAGCTCGACGCCGGGGACGGCCCGCAACCCGCCGCCGCCCCGCCGGACCGCGATCAGGGAGTGCTCGGCCGAGCCGTAGTACTCGACCAGCTCGACGTCCGGCAGCAGCCGCGCGAACCGGGCGCGCAGCTCATCGCCGACATGGGCTCCGCCACAGACCACCGTGCGCAGCGCACAGGGCCCAGGGGCGCGTTCGAGCTCACCGAGCAGCTCCGCGAGCATCGCGGGCACGACGTGCAGGCTGGCCGCCGCCCGCGCGTCGTCGACGTGCAGGCGCGGCCGGATCCGCGGCTCGGCACCGCACCAGAGAGCGTGCAGCGCGCCGAAGCTGAACAGCGACGCGCTCAGCGGACCGGGGATCAGCACAGGTCCCGGGACGGGCCCGAGCGCCTCGAAGCTGCGCAGCCAGGAGGCCCGCGAGCGCACCAGGACCTTCGGGCGGCCGCTGCTGCCGGAGGTGGTCGGCAGGTAGAACGGCGTGCGCTCGCCGCTGTGCGGGGTCACCGAGGTGGTGGTGGGCGGCGGATCGCCGGCGACGGTGGTGTCGGGGTGGGCGTCCGCGAGCACCGCCGCCCGGTCGCGCGCGGTCCACTTCGCTTCGAGGACGACGGTCGCGGCGCCGAGCAGGTCCGCGCCGAGCAGCCAGGCCAGCACGTCACCCTGGCCGACGGCGATCCGGGAGCCCGCCGTCACCCCCCGGTCGGCGAGCACGAGGGCCGCGCCGTGTGCCCTGGCCAGCAGGTCGGCAGGGAGGCGCGCGTCGCCACCCAGGACGGGCGGCGGTGTCTGGCTCAGCGGGCCGGCGTTGCGCGTCGGGCTCGCGCCGCTCATCGGGCGCGCGCCGCTTGTCTGGCTTGCGCCGCTCATCGGGCGCGCGCGGCCGATCCGGCGAACCGGCCGGGCAGCGCCCGGTGCACGACGGCCGCCACGGCCGCGGTGATCACGACCTTCGCGAGGTCGCCAGGGAGGAACACCAGCGAACCCAGCGCGGCCGTCTTGAAGCTGCCCGTGTACCACCACAGCCACGGGATGCCGACGAGGTAGTCGACGAGCAGCCCGGCGAGCGCGGCCATCAGCAGCAACGGCAACCGGGGACGGACCGAGCGCTGCACGATCAGTCCCACAACCAGCGCCGACACGAGCCAGCCCAGCAGGAAGCCGCCGCTGGGGCCGACGAACGGGGCGATCCCGCCGCGCCCGCCCGAGAGCAGCGGCAACCCGATCGCGGCCAGCGCGAGCAGCAGCGCGACGGCCGCCGTACCCCGCCGGGCACCGAGCATGGCGCCTGCCAGCAGCGGGCCGATGTTCTGGACCACGATCGGCACCCCGGAACCGCCGACGTAGAGCCCGGGGAAGATCCCGAGCACGGCGATGAACGCCGCGAACACAACGGTCGTGGCCAGTTCCCTGGCGGGAGACACTGCGGGCGAGGCGGGCACGGGACTGAGACTAATCAAGCGC
>DATAYB010000011.1:0-16871 GCA_036272795.1 Pseudonocardia sp. | reverse complement strand
CCGCGGATGATCGTTTCGGCCGGCCATGTGGAGCCGGTGCCCCGGCGGATCCGGGCGCTGCTCGGCGGGTCCGTGGTACTGGACACCACGGAGGCCCGCTACGTCTGGGAGTGGCCGAACTATCCCCAGTACTACGTGCCGCTGGCCGATGTGGCGCCCGGGGTGCTGGTCGACGAGCGCTACATCGAGCAGGTCCGTGGCGTCACCGCGCACCGCCACGGGCTGCGGGTCGGTGAGCTGACCCGCCAGGGTGCCGCGCTGGTCTACCCGGGTGACCCCCAGGGTCCGAGTGGGCGGCGGGACAGCCTGGCCGGGCTGGTCCGGTTCGACTGGGACGCGTTGGACTCCTGGTTCGAGGAGGACCAGGAGGTCTTCGTGCACCCGCGCAACCCGTACACGAGGGTCGATGCGCTGCGTTCGCACCGGCATGTGCTCGTCGAGCGTGACGGGGTCCGGCTGGCCGAGTCGGACTCGACGGTTCTCGTGTTCGAGACCGGGCTGCCGACCCGCTACTACTTCGACCGCACGGCCGTGAACTTCGCCGCCCTGCGGCCGAGCGACACCGTCACGTCGTGCCCGTACAAGGGTCGGACGAGCGGCTACTGGTCGGTCGTGGCGGGCGGTACCACGTATCCCGACCTGGCCTGGGCCTACGACTTCCCGACCCGGCAGCTGCTGCCCATTGCGGGGCTGGTGGCCTTCTACAACGAGCGGGTCGATATCGTGGTGGACGGAGTCCGGCTGCCCCAGGCCCGTACCCATTTCTTCCCGGTCGAACACGGGGAGTAACCACTTCGTGCCGGCTCGGCCCGTCCGGGTGGGGCGGTCCACCAGATCCGTGACTCCGCGCACACCGAGGTCCCACTGTCCGGCCCCACGCCGCACCATGGGCACCGCTGTGCCGGCCTCGTCGACGTGGCCGCCCGCCCTGACCCGCCAGCCGAGGAGAATCCGGTGAGCTCCCCTGTGCGTCGCACGCCGCTGACCGGCCCGGCCAACCTGATGGTCTGGCTGGGTGGCGGCAACGCCGCTGACATCGACGACGCGGCGGAGCGCTCGACCTACCAGACCACCGGTGCGCTGGTGGCGTTGAACGCGGTGGTCGCTGGCGCGGTGGTCGCGTTCGTGGCCGGGCTGGCCGGGGCGCACGCCCCCGGTGGCTGGCTGTTCGGGCTCGCCGCCGGCCTGCTGGTCGGCGCGGTCGGCCGGACCTTGGCGACCGCCTCCCCCGACCCGGAGCTCGGCCGCACCCCTCGCCTGCTCGGTGACCTGGGGCGCGGCCTGGTCGCCGTGCTCATCGGCGTGCTGGTCGGTGAGCTGGCCGCGCTGGCCCTGTTCGCCGGTGCGATCAACCGCGAGCTGGACGGCCAGCTGGACGCGGCGAGCACCGCCGTGGCGGGCGGCCAGCAGGGCCGCGAGCTCGGCGCCCTCCAGGCCTCCCGCGTCGCACTGGACGCCCAGGTCGACGCGGCGACGGCCCGCCGGGACCGGTCCCTGGTCGTGGCGCGCTGCGAGTACCGCCCTGGCCCCGGCTGCCCGTCGAACCAGATCACGGGTGACCCGGGGCGTGGCCCGGAGGCCGCCCAGGCGAACGCCGACCTCACCGCCGCCGAGCACGACGTCACCGAGGCCACCACCCGCCGCGACCAGCTGGCACCCGGCCTGGACGCCGACATCGCCGCCGCCCGGACCGAGCTGACGCGAGACACCGCGCGGGCCCAGGCAGTGGCCGCCGCCGACACCGGTGTGGACGCCCGCTGGGCCGCCATGAACCGCTACACCACGCAGACGGCCGACTCGGCTGGCCCGCTGGTACTTCGGATCGCCTTCGTGGTGTTGTTCGTACTGCTCAACCTGCTGCCGCTGGTACTGCGGCGGTGGCGCGGGCAGACCGACCAGGACCGCCGCGCGCTCGCCCGCCGGCTGCGCAACCGCGCCGAGGAGGAGGCCGCCACCTCGGTGGCCGTCAGCCGGGCGAAGCTGCACGCCGCGCTCGAGCTGGACCGGCACCGGGCCCTGCTCGCCTCGACGCTGCCGGCCGACGGGCTGGACGCGGTCCAGCTGAGCCCGGGCCGCCCGCCGGCTCCCGTGGGCGAGCTCGTGGGGCCCCCACCCGCCGACCGGGACCAGGGGCCGGCCACGCCGGACCGGTTGCCGGTACCGACCCGACGGCGTGACCTGGCGTCCCGCTCGGGCGACCCGCTGGACCTCCTGCCCGGGCCGTTGCCGGGCGCGGTCCGGGCGCTCGGCGGCCTGGTCCGGCCGCTGGTGCCGAGCCCGGTCGCCCGGCTGGCCGCCTCCGCGCCCCGGTCGTCGTTCAAGGTCGCCCTCGGCCTCTGGGAGGAGGTCGAGGAGCTCCAGTTCACCGTGCTGCGCAAGCGCACGGTCCGGCTGGCCAGCGACGAGTTCGACCAGTCCAGCGGAGCTCCCGCAAGCGAGGCGGCATCGGCACCAGCACCGGAGCCGACCGTCACGAGGGCTCAGGCGGACATCCTGGCGCCACGGCCAGCCGCCCGGGCCGCCGCCGAGCTGACCGACCCTCTGATCGACACGGAGACCGACCCCGAGGTCACCGGCCGCACCCGGCGGGAGCTGTCCCGGGGCCGTCGCGCGCTCGCCGGCCGGGGCCGCCGCGCCCTGCCGCCCGCCGACGAGGACTGACGGCAGGCACTCCAGCACCGGGTCAGCGGCCGGACACCGCCGGCCCCGCCTCACCCCGGACGATCTTCCCGCGCAGCCGCAGCAGGTACCAGACCCCGCCGGCCAGCTCGAAGAACAGCGTCGTCACCCCGGCCGCGCGGTTGGCCTCGGGCACCGTCATGAAAAGGCAGATCCCGACGCACCAGACGAGCGTGACCACGGCGACCGGCACCAGCCAGCGGCCCATGTCGAACCGCCCGGGGCCGGCGTCCGGGATGCTGCCTCGGCGCTTGGCGATCATCACCGCGACCATGGTCGAGGAGTAGGTGACGTAGCAGACCACCGAGGTGATCGCGGTGACGTTGGCGGCCTGGCCGGCGGACAGGAAGTTCACCCCGATCGCCACCGCGCCCACCGCGACGATCGGCGCGACGGGCGTGCGGGTGCGGTCGTTGACGTTCGCCCACAGCCGGGAGAACGGCAGCATGCCGTCCCTGGCCAGCGCAAACCCGGTGCGGGTCGCCACCGCGACGTTCGCGAGCAGGCAGGAGAACACCGACATGAAGACGATCACCTGCAGCAGGTCGGAGGCCGCTGTGCCGAGCTGGACGTCGAACACGTGCACCATCGGGTTGAAGTCGGTCGAGTTCACCGTGTCGGCCAGCTTGCCCGGGATGGCCATTGCGAAGACCGCGAACACCAGGAAGCCGGCCAGCCCGGAGATCAGCACCGAGCGGATCATCGCCCTCGGGGCGTTGCGGCGTGGGTCGTTGGTCTCCTCGGCCAGGTCGGCGGAGCCCTCCCAGCCGAGCAGCGTGTAGACGGGCAGCAGGAACGCCAGGCCGATCGACGTCAGCGTGATCGGGCTGCCCTGCGAGGACCCGGTCTGGAACAGCACCCCCGGCCCCTGGCTGTCGCGGAAGAACAGCAGGCCGACGGCGAGCACGGCGGTCAGCCCGAGCGTGCCGAACAGCTCGGCGGACGCGCCCGCGTCGTTGATCCGGCTCGCGAACCGGATGCTCACGATGTTGATCGCCACCGCAGCGACCACCGCGACCGAGGCCAGCAGGATCACGTTGCCGTGCGTCGGGTTGGCGAAGAACAGCGGCGCGAAGATCGTGCCGAAGGCGACGGCGATCGACGCCGAGCCGACCAGGGTCGCCAGCAGCGCGTTCCACCCGGTGAACCAGCCGAGGTGCGGGCTGACCAGCCGGCTGGACCACTGGTAGGCGTACCCGGTCACCGGCAGCCGCGCCGCCAGGTGGCCGTACACGCAGGCGATGGCCCCGGTGGCCACGGTCACCGGGATCCACAGCCAGATCGCCACCCCGCCGACCATCTGGAACGGCTGCGGGAACAGCGTGAAGATCGTCGTCGTGATCGAGATCATGGAGAAGGCCAGCGCGAACGAGCTGTACCCGCCCATGCTCCGGCGCAGCTGCTGCCGGTAGCCGAAGCTGGCCAGGTCCGCCTCGGCGCTCTCCACGCCGCTTCCCGACACGCCTGGCTGGTTGCCGCTGGGGCCGTTCTCGGTGGCGGTCATGCGCGCTCCCCTGTCTGAGGACGAACCGGGTGTTTGGGTCGGGCGGGTCAGTCCATGAACGCGCCGCCGTTGACGGCCAGCGCCTCGCCGGTGATGAACCCGGACTGGTCGGACACCAGGAAGGCCACCGCGTTGGCCACGTCCTCGGGCTGCTCGAGGCGGCCGAGCGGGGTGTCGGCCACCCAGAGATCGCGCACGTCGGCTGGCTCGACGCCGCGCAGCCGGGCCTCCCAGCCCAGCTCGCGGCTCTGCATCGGGGTGGCCACGTACCCGGGGCAGACGCTGTTCACGGTGATGCGGTGCTCGGCGAGCTCGTAGGCGATGGCCTGGGTGAGCCCGACGACGCCGAACTTCGACGCCACGTAGTCGGCCAGGTACGGCACACGGCCCTGCTTGCCGGCCATCGAGGCGACGTTCACGATCCGGCCCCGGGTGGCGGTACGCACCATGGCGCGCGCGGCGGCCTGCGCACCCATGAACACCGCACGCAGGTTCACCGCGAGCGTCCGGTCCACCTGGTCCGAGGACGTCTCCAGGAACGGCGTCATCGCGGAGATCCCGGCGTTGTTGACCCAGACGTCGAGCCGGTCGTGCTCGTCGGCCAGTGCCTCGGCCAGCGCGAACACGGCGTCGTCGTCGGTCACGTCCAGGTACTCCGCGCGCCCGCCGAACCCGCCGGCCACCTCGGCGGCGGCGTCCTCGTCGATGTCGGCCACCACGACGGAGTAGCCGTCCTTGGCCAGCCGGGCCGCGATGGCGGACCCGATCCCGGAGCCGGCGCCGGTGACCACCGCGATGCTGCCCGTGGCGGCGTTGCTCATGTCCTGCTCCTGTCCGCGAGTGTGTGGGAGATGGGGGCGAGCGCCTCGCCGAGCTGGCGCCAGGTGCGGTAGGCGTCGTCGTAGCGGGCGACGCGGTCCGGGTCGGGCAGCACGGGCTCGCCGAGTCGCAGGTAGTCGGCTCGAGCGTGCCAGCCGGCCAGCAGCCCCACGCCGACTCCGGCGGCCAGCGCGGCGCCCAGCGAGGCACCGGGGTGGCGCAGCACGGGCACCACGGGCCGGCCCAGCACGTCGGCGTGGATCTGCTTCCAGATCGGCGACCCGGCGCCCCCGTTGGTCACCCTCGGCGCCCCGCCCAGCGGCACGCCGCGCTCGGTGAACACGTCGACGTGGTGCCGGAACCCGAATGCGACGGCCTCCAGCACGGCGCGGAACAGGTCGGCGCTGTCGTGCGCCAGGTCGAGCCCGACGAAAGCCCCGCGCAGGTCGGGGTCGTGCAGAGGCGACTTCTCACCGAGGAAGTACGGCAGGCAGAGCACCTCGCCGGGGCGCCGGGTCGCGGCGCGCTCCCCGAGCGAGACCAGGTCCTCCTCGCCGGTCAGCGTGGCGAGCCAGCGGACCAGGCTGCCGCTGGTCGACATGCACCCGTTGGGCAGCCACAGCCCCGGCGCGGGGTGCGCGTCCAGGTAGAGGCGCCGGTCCACGAACGCGGTCTCGGTGACGGCCAGGATGTCGCCGCCACCACCCAGCTTGACCAGCCAGTCCCCCGGCTCGCGCAGCCCGGCGGCGAACGCGGACAGCACGTGGTCGGCGCCGCCCACCAGGATCGGCGTGCCCGCGACCAGCCCGGTGTGCGCGGCCGCCTCGGCGGACACCTCGCCGACCCGCCCACCGGGGTCGACCACCTCCGGCAGTAGCCGCTCCTCGACCCCGCCGGCCTCGAACATCGGGACGAACGGCCGCCCGTCCAGCTCGTAGAGCCCGCTCTCCATCGCCCAGTTGCGCTCCACATGTGGCCGGGCACCGAGCGCGCGGGCCAGCCAGTCGTAGGAGCCGGCGACGGTGGCCGTTGCGGCGTGGGTGTCCGGCTCGTGGCGGCTGAGCCACGCCAGCGTGGGGGCCACCGACTGCTGGGTGAGCGCGGAGCCGGTGCGCGCTGCCACGTCGAGGTCGCCGAGCTTGGCCGCGATATCGGCGATCTCGGCGCCCGCCCTGGCGTCGTTCTGCAGGATCGCGCGGCGCAGCGGGCGACCGAGGGAGTCCAACGGGAGCACGGCGGGCACCATGCCGGAGGTGGCCACCCCCGCGACCTCGCCGGCCGGCACCCTCGCCTCGGCCAGCAGCGCAGGGACCAGCGCGCCGACGTTGCGCCACCACACCGCCGGGTCGGCCTCGGCGTGGCCCACGTGGTCGGAGTGCAGCGCGACCGGGCGGCTCTGCTCGGCCACCACCCCACGCACCGGGTGGACGAGCACCGCCTTCGTCGACGTGGTGCCGAGGTCGATGCCGAGCAGCAGCTCCGCCACGCCGCCGCCCCGCTATCCGGCGTGCGCCGCGTCGACGAACCGCTTCGCGCGGTCCGGGTCGACCGGGTTCCAGGTGTGGCCGTCGACCTTGATGCTGCTGCCGACGATGCAGCCGTCCGCCACCTTCAGGAAAGTAGCGATGGTCTCCGCGCGCGCCCCGGTGTTCAGCAGCACCGGGACGTCGTCGGGCACCGCCTCGCGCACGTCGCTCAGCACGGCGAGCTCGGGCCCGTCGCCGGCCATCGTGCCGGACACCAGAATCGCGTCGGCCAGGCTGGACACCACCGTGGAGCGGGCGATCTGGGCCGGGCTCCGGCGGCCGATCGGCGAGGCGAACTCCGGTGTGATGTTCATGAACACCGCGAGGTCGTCCCGGTCCAGCCGGCGCCGCTCGCGCAGGGTGTGCGCGCTGTTCGTGTTCCACAGCCCCATGTCAGATTCCCACACGCCCGTGGTCACCTCACGGATGAAGCGCGCCCCGGTCGCCACCGCCGCACCGAGCGCGATCTTCGGGTCCCAGAGGAAGTCGATGCCGAACGGGATGCCCGCCGGCGCGCACTCGACGGCGAACCTGGTCATAAAAGCCGCGCTCTCCGGACCCCCGGACAGCTCGTAGGGGCGGTCGTTCTCGTTGCAGAACAGCACGGCGTCGAACCCGGCGTCGGCCAGCAGCGCGGCCTCGCCGGCCACCATCTCGATCGCCGCCTCGAGCCCGGCGGACCGGTCGTAGAGCGGGGTGCCCGGCAGCGCGGGCAGGTGCGCCATCGCGATCAGCGGTTTGGTGTTCGCCGGGAAGATCGAACTGAAACGCGACATGACCCGCCCTTCGCGGTTGGGACCTACTACGCCTGCTCGGAACCGCCCGAGCCGTCGGTGCCGTTCCCGGTGACGGTCACCGTCAGAACCTTGATGCCGATCTCCCGGGCCCGTTCGAGCACCGGGTGGTCCGGGTCGGCGTCGGTGACCAGCACGTCGAGGCTGCTCAGCGGCAGCACGTTGGCCAGGTAGACCCGGTCCAGCTTGCTCCGGTCCATCAGCGCGACCGAGCGCCGCGCGCTGCACAGGGCGGCCCGCTTGACCCGGGCCTCCTCCAGGTTGTAGTCGGTCAGCCCGTGCGCGAGGTCCAGCCCGGCCGTGGAGAGGAACACGACGTCGCAGTTCAGCTCGGTGAACGGCTCCTCGGCCGCCGGGCCGATCAGGGACAGCTCGCCGGGGCGCACCGTGCCGCCGGTGAGGATCACGCGCGCCCCGGGGACCGCCGCGATCTCGATGGCCGCGAGCACGCTCGGCGTCAGCACGGTCAGCGCCAGCTCCCGGCGCCGCAGCAACCGGGCCAGCTCCAGCACCGTGGTGCCCGAGTCCAGCACCACCGTCTCGTCCTCGGCGACCAGCTCGACCGCGCGCGCCGCCATGGCGATCTTGGCGGCGCGCGCGACCGAGGCGCGGTTGCCGAACGGCGGCTCGACGGCGCGCCCGGTGAGGTCGATCGCGCCGTTGCGGACCCGCCGCGCGACGCCGTCGGTCTCCAGTGCCTCGAGGTCGCGGCGCACCGTCATCTCGGACACGCCGAACCGGTCGGCGAGCGCGCCGAACTCCACCTCGCCGTGTTCACGCAGCAGCCGGCGAATCTCCTCCCGCCGGGCCGCGACCTGCATGCCGGACAGCGTAAGCAGCCGGAACGTGAGGTCACAACACCTTGGTGAGACTAATTCACACCGATTTGTTAACTGATCACATCGGTCAGCCGGCCTCGGCGCGCTCCTTGGCATGCCGGTCGGTGGCGGCCTGGATCGCGTCGGCCTGGCGCCTGTCGAGCTCCTGCCAGCGCGCCCTGCCGTACTGCTCGGCCCGCTCCAGCCGGTCCGTGGTGCCCTGCAGCCGGGGCTTGACGTAGCGGGCGAACAGCTCGTAGTGCTTCGCGGTGGCCTCCGGCCGCGCCCACTCGTGGTGCATCAGCAGGTAGGCGCCGAACCCGCCGGACTGCTTGGCCAGCCGCTCCACCTGCGCGACCGCGTCGTCCGGGGTGCCGATCACGCCGAGGCCGGTGTCGTTCACCCAGGACACCCGCTCCTCGAAGGACGCGCCGAGTGCCCGGAAATGCGGCGCGGCCACCACGTTCTGCGTGTACTCGCACCAGGCGTCCAGCCCGAACCGGACGTCCTCGATAGCCTGCTCGCGGGTCTCGGCCAGGTGCATCGGGCCGACCAGCCGCCACTTGTCCCGGGACGCGGTGTGGCCGTACTCGGCGGACCGCTGCTCCATCACGTCCCAGTGCAGGGCCAGCGCGTCGAAGCCGTCCTGCACCGTGGCCCCCACCGACAGCAGGCCGAGGCCGTTCTTCGCCGCCGTGCGCGGCCCTGTCGGCGAGGCGATGGCGGCCACCACGATGTCGAAGTCGCTGTACGGGCTGTACTGGGTGCGCGCCTCGACCAGGTTGTAGCGGTTGGTGCGCGCCGACACGGTCTCCCCGCGCAGCAGCGCCATCAGCACGTCGACGTCCTGCTCGAGTGCGCCGCGCTGCTCCTCCAGGGTGATCCCGATCATGGTGGCGTCGGTGGGCAGCGCGCCCGGCCCGAGCCCGAGCATGAACCGCCCCCGCGTGAGGTGGTCCAGGAAAAGCGCGCGGTCGGCCACCCAGAGCGGGTTGTGGTATGGCAGCGACACCACGCCGGTGCCGAGTTTGATGTGCCGGGTGTGGTTGGCAGCGTGCGCGATGAAGATCATCGGATCCGGGATGGTCTCGTGGCCGCACGAGTGGTGCTCACCGATCCAGGCCTCGTCGAAGCCCAGCTTGTCCAGCTGCTTGAGCACGTCCAGATCCCGCTCGTAGGCCGACGTCGGGTCCTGCCCGACCGGCGAGTGGAACGGGGCCATGAAGATTCCGAACCGGGGACGGGGCACGCTGACTCCTCCGCGTTGAGGACAACAGAGCGGACCGCGCCGGTTGCGCGGCGCCCACCTCAGCTTCACAGACGCGCCCGGCCGACGCACCCCTCCTCAGCGCCGACCGGGACCGACCCGGCCCCGGTCAGGCCCCTGAGGCGGGGCGGGCGCTGGTGACCAAGGTGTGGCCGTCGCGGAACACCACGCCGTTCGCGCACCGCGCCTGCACCTCACCGCCCGCGAACTGCTCGGTGTACAGCCGCGCGTACAGCCCACCCTTGGCGAGCAGCTCGGCGTGCGTGCCGCGCTCCACGATCTCGCCGTTCTCCACCGCCAGGATCGCGTCCGCACCCAGCACGGTGGAGAGCCGGTGCGCGATCGCGATCGTGGTGCGCTGCCGCGTGGCGTGTTCGAGCGCCTGCTGCACGAGCCGCTCGCTGGCGGTGTCCAGCGCGCTGGTCGCCTCGTCCAGGATGAGCACCGGCGGGTCCTTGAGCAGCACCCGAGCGATGGCCAGGCGCTGCTTCTCCCCGCCGGAGAGCCGGTAGCCACGCTCCCCCACCACGGTGTCGTAGCCCTCGCCGAAGGACATGATCCGGTCATGGATGTTCGCCGCGCGGGCGGCGGTCTCCAGTTCCTCGCGCGTGGCGTCCGGCTTGGCGTAGCGCAGGTTGTCCTCGACGGTGGCGTGCAGCAGGTACGTGTCCTGGGTGACCATGCCGATCGCGCCGGACACCGAGGCCTGGGTCAGCTCCCGCACGTCCACACCGTCCAGCAGCACGGCGCCCCGGTCCACGTCGTAGAGCCTCGGGATCAGGTACGACAGCGTGGTCTTGCCGGACCCGCTCGGCCCGACGATCGCGGCCAGCTGCCCCGGGTGCACGTCGAAGCTGATGTCGCGGACCGCCCACGGCCGGGCGGGTGAGCCGTTCAGCTCGGCCTCGGGCACGGGCACGGCCTCGGTGCGCTCGGCGGGCGGGTAGGCGAACCAGACGCCCCGCAGCGACACCTCACCGCGCACCCGGCGCGGGTCCAGCTCCCGGGCGCCGGGCCGGTCGGTGATGCGCGGCCGCAGGTCCAGGTACTCGAAGATGCGGCGGAACAGTGCCAGCGAGGTCTGCACGTCCAGCGACACGCGCAGCAGGTTCACCGTCGGGAACAGCAGCCGGCCCTGCAGCGTGGTGAACGCGACCACGGTGCCCGCACTGACCCCGCTACGGGCCGCGATGAGGAACCCGGCGACCAGGTACACCAGCGCAGGCGTCACGCCGAGAAAGGTCTGCACCACGGCGAAGAAGGTCTGTCCGGTCATGGCCTGCCGCACCTGCAGGTCGACCTGTTTGGCGTTCTCCTCCCGGTACCGGCGGATCTCGAACTCCTGCCGGTTGAACACCTTGGCCAGCAGCACCCCGGACACCGACAGCGACTCCTCGGTGATCGCGGTCATGTCCGACAGCGACTCCTGGGTGCGCCCGGCCAGCCGCCGCCGCACCCGCCCGACCCGGACCTGCAGCACGATGAACAGCGGCACGAGTGCCACCGCGACCAGCGTGAGCTGCCAGGACAGCAGCACCATGGCAACCAGCGCGGCGACCACGGTGACGACGTTGCCGAGGATCGAGGTCGCCGTCTCGGTGAGCACGCTCTGCACGCCGCCGACGTCGTTGGCCAGCCGGGACTGGATCGCGCCCGTCCGCGTGGCGGTGAAGAACGACAGGTCCATCCGCTGCAGGTGCTCGAACAGCCGGCTGCGCAGGTCGGCCATCACCCGGTTGCCCAGCAGCGTGGTCTGATAGGTCTGCCACACCCCGATCAGCGCCGAGACCACCGGCACCGCGACCATGCCGGCGACCAGCCAGCCCAGCAGCGGCAGGTTGACCGGGCCGCCCGCCGTCGGGAACAGCGCCTTGTCGAACGCGGCCTGGGTCAGGAACGGGGTGATGATCCCCAGCCCGCTGCTGACCAGCACCGCCACCAGGATCGCCACCATGCCCACCCGGTAGGGCACGAACAACACCCAGAGTCGCCGACCGATCCGCTCATCCGACACGGCGACCTCCCCTGACGATCCCGGCCCTGACCGGACACAGCCTCGCACGAGGCCAGTCCGGTCAGCGCCGGGCGCGCGGGTCAGGGAGTGAGTGGGGTCAGAGCGAGAACGCCTTCGCCTCGTCGATCCACGTCTTGCACTCGTTCTCGGAGAGGCCGACGACCTTGCCGTGCCGGGTCTCGATCATCTCCTTGAGGTGGGCCGCATTCCGGTGCCGCAGCTCCTTGATCGAGTCGACGCCGATGCTCTTCAGCATCTCCGCGTACTTGGGGCCGATGCCCTTGAGTTTTGCCAGATCGTTCTCGACATGGTCGGACATGACGTCTCCTTCGGCGCGGATCGACTGCCGGTTGCCGTGCAACTGTGAACAGCTATAACGGATAGCGAGCGCATCGCGGAGATCATGTTGCCGCATCGGGCGGCAACTCTCCAGCGCTGAGTTTCCGGGGCCGTCGAGGAGAACCTGGCGGACTCTCAGGTTCGGGGCCGCGCCGGCTGGTCCGGGGCGCGGCCGTTGCCCGGCGGGGCGGCGACCGGTGGCGGTCCGTCGGGCGCCGGTCCGGCAGGGGCCGGTCCGGTGGGGGCCGGTGGGCTCGCGGGCATCGCCGGCGGAGGTGGGCGCAGGGGCTGGGTCGACTGGGCGGAGGATGGCGGGCCGGCCGGCTGCTCGGTGGCGGCGTGCCTCGGCAGCGTCACGGTGAACATCGTCTGCCCCGGCACACTGCTGACGCGCAGGGTGCCGCCGTGCGCGGTCGTCACGGCGTGCGCGATCGCGAGCCCGAGTCCGGTGCTGCCGGCGGCGCGTGACCGGGACGTGTCACCCCTGGCGAACCGGCCGAACACGTGCGGCAGCAGCCCCGGCGGGATGCCCGGCCCGTTGTCGGAGACGCGCAGCACGGCGTGCTCGGGTGTGGCCTCCAGTGCGGCGGTCACCAGGGTGCCCGGCGGGGTGTGCACCCGCGCGTTGGTCAGCAGATTGCCGAGTACCTGCGCCAGCCGGGTCGCGTCACCGGTCACCGTGACCGCCTCGTCCGGGATGTCCAGCCGCCAGCGGTGCTCGGGGCCAGCCGCGTGGGCGTCGCTGATGCTGTCGACCACCAGCTGCGACAGGTCGACCGGGTCGGTGCTCAGCGGCCGTCCCGCGTCCAGCCGGGCGAGCAGGAACATGTCCTCGACCAGTGAGGTCATCCGCTCGGTCTGCGAGGAGACGCGGCGCAGCGCCTGCGCGGTGTCCTCCGGGATGTCCGGCCCGGTGCGGCGGGCCAGCTCCGCGTAGCCCCGGATGGCGGCGAGCGGCGTACGAAGCTCATGGCTCGCGTCGGCCAGGAACTGGCGCAGCTGGGTCTCGCTGGCGTGCCGGGCCTCCAGCGCGCCGCTGACGTGCTCCAGCATCCGGTTCAGCGCCGCGCCGACCTGGCCCACCTCGGTACGGGGATCCGTGTCCCGCTCCGGAACCCGCTCTGCGAGCGCCACGTCGCCCCGGTCCAGCGGCAGCTCGGCCACCCGCCCGGCCGTGACCGCGACCCGGGCCAGCGGCCGCAGGGTGAACCGGACGATCATCGTGGCGGCCGCCCCCGCCGCGACCACGCCGGCGCCCGCGACCATCAGGTTGATCACTGCCAGCCGGGAGAGCACCGCCTTCACGCCGTCCAGTGACAGCCCGGTGACCACCACCTCGCCGTTCGCGCCGTGCAGCGCGATGAGCCGGTAGAGCCCGAGCGACCCGACGACCATCGTGTGCGGGCGGCCGTCCACCGGGACCGACGCGATCACGGCGTCCTCCGGCTGGCCGACGCCCCGCGTCGAGGCGTTGGAGTCGCCCCGCGTCGAGTCGCTGGAGTCGAGCACGCCGGCATCGCGCACCTGGCCGTTGTCGACGCGCGCGCCGAGTGTGCCGAACGCCTGACCGGGGGCGAGCAGGAACCGGGGCCCAGCCTGGTCGTCCGAGTCCCGGTCGCCGCCGTTGTTGCCGCCTGCGCCGCCCTTGGAGTTGTGGCTGTTGTGGTCGCTCCGACCGTTGTGCTGGCTGCGAGCGCGATCGGAACCGGAGTCACCGTTGAGATCCTGGGGGGCGGCCGCCACCGGGCCACCGGGCGTTCCCGGGACGGGAATGGCGAGGCCGGGGCTGCCGGCAGGGCCGGCACCGGGGTTGGCGCCGCCGGGGCCGGCGGCGGCGGGCGGGACCGGCTGGGTCGGCTGGCTGCCCGGCGGCGGCTTGGACAGCACGACCGAGCGGTAGGCGGCCACCCTGAGCTGCTGGTCCAACTGGTCGATCAGGACCCCGCGCAGCAGCAGCAGGGAGATCGACCCGACCACCAGGCACACCGCCGCCAGGAGTGCGATGGTCGAGATCAGCAGCCGGATCCGCAGCGGGGCGAGCCGCCACCAGTGGCGCGCGGGCCCGGCCGCGCGCGGCACTGCCCGACGCGGCCGAGCCACCTCGGGCTCGACGGTCACAGCCGCGTTTCCTCGTCCCCGCTCACCGGGCGCAGCGCGTACCCGGCCCCGCGCAAGGTGTGAATCATCGGCGCACGCCCCGCATCAATCTTCTTCCGCAAATAAGAGATGTACAGCTCGACCACATTGGACTGGCCGCCGAAGTCATAGTGCCAGACCCGATCCAGGATCTGCGCCTTGCTGAGCACCCGGCGCGGGTTGCGCATCAAATAGCGCAGCAGCTCGAACTCGGTCGCGGTCAACGTGATCGAGTCACCGCCCCTGGCGACCTCGCGACTGTCCTCGTCCAACGTCAGATCGCCCACGACCAGCAGCGCATCGGAACGCGCCGACCCGCGCCCGGCGCGCCGCATCAAGGCCCGCAACCGGGCCACGACCTCTTCGAGGCTGAACGGTTTCGACACATAGTCGTCGCCGCCCGCGGTCAATCCGGCAATGCGCTCCTCGACCGCGTCCTTGGCCGTCAGAAACAGCACCGGAACCTCCGGCGAGTCGGCATGAATACGCCGCAACACCTCGAGCCCGTCAATATCCGGGAGCATGATGTCGAGTACCACGGAGTCCGGCTGGAACTCCCTGGCCAACCGCACCGCGGTCATCCCGTCCCCCGCACTGCGCACTTCCCAGCCCTCGTACCGCAGAGCCATGGACAACAGCTCGGCCAACGTGGCCTCGTCGTCCACCACCAACACCCGGACCGGGCTCCCGTCCGGGCGACGCAGCTGTCCCCGCTCGTCCCCCGCCCCAACCGAGGCCACATTTGCGCTGCTCATGGCCACAGTCTCCGGTGTGGAATGTGCTCTCGATGGGCACAACTTGTGTGCCAGCTGTGCACCGGACGACCGTGGCCCCCGCGAGCCGAACGGCGAGGCACCCCCCACACGGCCACGACCTACCCTGGTCGGATGCCTCGCACCTCCGACAGTCGCGTCCGGATGATCCGTACCGCCGCACGCCTGTTCCGCGCGCAGGGCTACGCGGCCACCGGCTGGCGGCAGGTCGCGACCGAGAGCGAGGCGCCATGGGGCTCCCAGGCGCACCACTTCCCCGGCGGCAAGGAGCAGCTCGGGGTGGAGGCGCTGGGCTGGGCGGCGGCCGGCTTCGAGCGGGCCATCCGGGGCGTCTTCGCCCGCGTGCACCCGGCGGACGCGGTGCGCCGCTGGACCCACGCGGCCGCGGCCGAGCTCGCCGCCAGCGGCTGGCGGGACGGCTGCCCGGTGGCCACGGTGACGCTGGAGACCGCGCACTCCTCCGACTCACTCGGCACCGCCTGCGCCGCTGCCCTCGGCGGCTGGCGCACCGCGCTGTCCGAGGCGCTGGCCGCGCACGGGCTGGCGGAGCCCGAGGCCCGCTCGCTGGCCACCCTGGTCCTCGCCGGGATCGAGGGCGCGTTGGTGCTGGCCAGGGCCGAGCGGTCCGGCGAGCCCCTGGAGACCGTCGGCCGCGAGCTCGCCTCGGTGCTGCGGGCCCGGATTCCCGAAGCCGACCGCACCTGCGTTCCCGAGTAACCGGTGCGGCTCCCACCGGGCGGAATGCCGCTCCACTTCACCAGGTTGGTTGAAAGGTGAAGAAAATCGGGTTCCTGTCCTTCGGACACTGGTCGGCGTCGTCACACTCGAGGGTGCGCTCGGGTGCCGACGCGCTGCTGCAGTCGATCGAGCTCGCGGTGGCCGCCGAGGAGGCCGGCGCCGACGGCGCGTACTTCCGGGTGCACCACTTCGCGAGCCAGCTCGCATCCCCCTTCCCGCTGCTGGCCGCCGCCGCGGCGAAGACCAGCCGGATCGAGCTGGGCACCGCCGTCATCGACATGCGCTACGAGAATCCGCTGTACATGGCCGAGGACGCCGGCGCGGCCGACCTCATCTCCGGTGGCCGGCTGCAGCTGGGCATCAGCCGTGGTTCGCCAGAGCAGGTGATCGACGGCTTCCGCTACTTCGGGCACGTGCCGCCAGAGGGCGGGACCGACGCCGACATGGCCCGCGAGCACACCACCGTGTTCCTGGAGGTGTTGCTGGGCAAGGGCTTCGCGGAGCCCAACCCGCGCCCGATGTTCCCCAACCCACCGGGCCTGCTGCGGATCGAGCCGCACGCCCCGGGCCTACGGGACCGGATCTGGTGGGGCGCGGGCACCCGGGCGACGGCGGAGTGGACGGCCGGGCAGGGGCTGAACCTGATGAGCTCGACGCTGCTCTCCGAGGACACCGGCGTGCCGTTCCACCAGCTGCAGGCCGAGCAGATCGAGCGGTTCCGCAAGGCCTGGGAAGCCGCCGGGCACAACCGCGAGCCGCGTGTCTCGGTCAGCCGCAGCATCTTCCCGATCGTCAGCGACCTCGATCGGCAGCTGTTCTGGCAGCAGCGCGGCAGCACCGACCAGGTCGGCTGGCTGGACGGCGGCACCGCCCGGTTCGGCCGCACCTACGCGGGCGAGCCGGACAAGCTGATCGCCGAGCTCGCCGAGGACGAGGCGATCGCCGCCGCGGACACGCTGCTGCTCACCGTGCCCAACCAGCTCGGCGTCGACTACAGCGCGCACGTCATCGAGAGCGTGCTCACCCACCTCGCCCCCGAGCTCGGCTGGCGCTGACCCGCGCCGCCCGAGCGGGCCGGTCCCGTCGCGACCGCGCTAGACACGGCTGAGCACGGTCTTGCCCCTGGGCGCGGCGAGTGCCCCGACCGCGTCGTCGAAGCCGACCACCGCGACGGTCACCAGGCCGGGGTCGAACCCGGCGCCGACCAGCTCCAGCACCTCGGGCACCGCCGGACGCGCGTGTGCCCGGCCGGTGCGGAACGTGATGCACCGGGAGTACATCGCGAGCAGCGGCAGCGGCACGTCCGCCGGGTAGAGCGCGACGCTGGTGCAGACGCCGTCGGGGGCGGTGCTGTGCACGGCGCAGGTCAGGGCCGCGGGGTGTCCGCTGGCGTCGACGGTGATCGGGAAGGCGCCGGGCTTGCGGGGTGGCGGGCCGGCCACCGCGGTTGCCCCGAGCGCCTCG
>DATAYB010000010.1:0-18700 GCA_036272795.1 Pseudonocardia sp. | reverse complement strand
GGCGGCGTAGCTGTCCAGCAGGTCGGGGTGGGCGCCCTCGGTGACCGCGGCCAGCTTCCAGCCCAGGTTGTAGGCGTCCTGGATCCCGGTGTTCATGCCCTGCCCGCCGGCCGGGGAGTGCACGTGCGCCGCGTCGCCCGCGAGCAGCACGCGCCCGAGGCGGTAGTCGCTCACCATGCGGACGTTGACGCGGTACACCGAGAGCCAGCTCGCGCTCGCCAGCGTGAGTGTCGCGTCTCCGGTGCGCTCGTGGAGCAGCTGCTGGTAGAGCTCGCGGGTCGGCGCTGCGGCCGATGTCGGACGACGGCATCGAGGAGATCATCGACGCGATCTTCCTGCCGCTCGTCCGCACCGGCGCACCGGGTTGACCACCAGACGAGCTCAGGCCGGGCCCCCGTCTTCGACAGGCAGACCAACGAAGTCGGCGGCGGCCTCGGCGACGTAGTCGAGATAGCTCGCGCGGTCGGTGACGACGTTGTCGTACTGCCCGAACAGCTCGAACGAGACGGTGCCGATCAGCTGCGTCCAGACGGCGATGGCGGCCGGCGCGATGGCGGCGTCGAGGCCGGGCACCGCGGTGGGCGCGATCACGGGCGGCGCTCCCGGGCCGGGGATGGCGCGGCCGTGCTCGCCGATGATCACCACGAGCAGCCAGCCGACGCGGGTGGCCGGGGCGACCGTCTCAACCGGGGCGGCGTAGCCCGGCACCGGTGAACCGTAGATCAGCGAGTACTCGGCGGGGTGTGCGAGCGCCCAGGTCCGCACGGCCCGCCACACCGCCCGCCACCGCCCGCGCGGCGACGCCCCGGCGGCCATCGCGGCGGCGTGCGCGGCCTCGGCCTGCTCGCCGAGCGCGTCGTACGCCTCGACGATGAGCCTGGTCAACAGCTCCTCGCGGCTGGACACGTACCGGTAGATCGCCGAGGACACCAGACCCACCGCGCGGGCCACCGCCCGCAGGGACAGCGCGGCGGCCCCGTACTCGGCGAGCTGGCGCCGTGCCTCCTCCAGGATCGCCCGCTCGGTGACCTCCCGCGCCCGCTGCCGTGCTGTGACCATGCCCGACATCCTACAAATTCGGAGAGCACTGCTCTTGCTTTTTGCTTCGAACAGGTGCATTGTGGATTTCAGAGAGCAGTGCTCTCCGAAGTGCAGAGCCAAGAGACAGTCGAGGAGGGGCCATGAACGGCACGGTGTTGGTGACCGGAGCGACGGGCAACACGGGCGCACCACTGGTCGAGCTGCTGGCCGGGCGCGGGACGGCGGTACGGGCGATGGTGCGCACCGAGGACGGCGCCACCCGGCTGCGCGGTGAGTACGCGGCCCGGTACGGCACGGGAGCGGTGGAGGTCGTGGTGGCCGACTTCGAGCGGCCGGACCAGCTGGCCGATGCGCTCAAGGACGTGGCGGCGGCATACCTGGTGACGCCGTCCTCGGAGCGCGCGCAGGCCCAGCAGGAACGGTTCGTCGAGCTCGCCGTCGAGGCCGGGGTGACCCACGTGGTCAAGCTGTCCCAGCTGGCCGCCGACGAGTCGTCCCCGGTGCGGTACCTGCGCTACCACGCCGCTGTCGAGCGCAGGATCCGCGAGCTCGGCCTCGACCACACGTTCCTGCGGCCGAACCTGTTCTTCCAGGGACTGCTGGCCATGGGCGCCTCCGTCCGGGACCAGGGGCGGATCTTCGCCCCGATCGGCGAGGCCCGGATCAGCGCCATCGACGTCCGCGACATCGCCGCCGTCGCCGCCGCCGCACTCACCGAGCCCGGTCACAGGGGCGCCACGTACACCCTGACCGGGCCCGAGGGCGTCACCCACACCGAGATCGCGGCCGCGCTGACCGCCGCCACCGGCCGCGAGGTCGAGTTCATCGACGTGCCGCCGGCGGCGTTCGCCGAGCAACTGCGCGGCGTGCTACCCGACTGGCAGCTCGACGGGCTGGTCGAGGACTACGCCCACTACGCGCGCGGTGAGGCGGCCGAGGTCAGCCCGGCCGTCCCCGAGGTCACCGGCCGCCCCGCCCGCGACCTGGCCGGCTTCGTCCGCGAGTACTCGGGCGCCTTCAGCTGACTCGGGTGCTCAACCGGCTCAGGTGCTCGACGCCGCGTAGATCTCGTCGATCGCGGTGCCGAGCACGGAGTCGAACTCCTCCTCGGACTGGTCCACCCGCAGCCCCTCGGTGAGCGCCCTGGAGAAGCTGGCGATCAGGCCGTGGTTCAGCGCCAGCCGCTCGTCGGCCTCGGCGCGGCTGTAGCCACCGGAGAGCGCGACCACCCGCAACACCTTGGGGTGCTCCACGAAGGCCCGGTAGAAGTCGGCCTCGGTGGGGATGCTGAGCTTCAGCATCACCTGCCGGTCGGCGGGCAGGGCGTCGAGGTGCTCGGCGATCGCGGCGCGCAGCAGTTCCTCGGCCTCGACCTTCTGGTCGCTGTGGATGTCGACCTCGGGCTCGAGGATCGGCACCAGGCCGGCGTCGAGGATCTGGGCGCCCAGCTCGAACTGCTGGTCGACGATCGCGGCGATGCCCGCCTTGTCGGCCGTCTTGATGAACGACCGCATCTTCGTGCCGAACATGCCCTTCTCGACGCCCCGGGCCAGCAGCGCGTCGAGCCCGGGAATGGGCTTCATGAGCTGGACGCCGTCGGCGGGGTCCGCGAGCCCCTTGTCGACCTTGAGGATCGGTACGACCCCCTTGACCGACCAGAGGTACTCGCCCGTGTCGCGGCCCTCGATCTGGCGGTTCATCGTGTCCTCGAACAGGATCGCCCCGAGCACGCGCTCACCGGTGAACGCCGGGCTGGTGATGATCCGGGTGCGCATGGCGTGCACCTGGTCGAACATCGCCGCTTCGCCGCTGTAGGAGTCCTCACCGACCCCGTAGAGGGCCAGCGCCTTCGGGGTGCTGCCGCCGCTCTGGTCGAGCGCGGCGAAGAAGCCGGTACCGGAGCCGATGCGCGTGCGCTGTTCGAGGTTCACGCCCACAGTGTTCTACGGCACGCGGCACGTGGCCACAGGGACCCGAGCCACACACCCCGAACCAGCGGCCGCCAGCTGAGAGATCACCCGGGCAGCAGCGTGTCGCGGAGCAGCTCCGGGGTCTCGATCTGGGGGACGTGGCCGGTGCGGCGCAGCAGCTCGAACTGAGCGCCCGGGATCGCCCCGGCGTAGGCGCGGCCGTAGTCCGGGTCGGCGATGCGGTCGGCCTCACCCCACACGACCAGGGTCGGCACCTTCACGTCGGCCAACCGGTCGGCCAGCGTCCCGTCGGTCATCGTCTTGCCGCCGTAGACGGCCAGCGTGGCGCGGTTGCCGGCCATGATCTCGCGGGCGGCGGGTGGGAGCGCGTCGACGTCGATACGGAAGCGGTCGGGATCGTGGTAACTGTGCCGGGCGACCTCGTCCATGGTCAGCGAGAAGAAGTCCACCACGGGGTGGCCGGGCACCTCGATGCCCACCGCGTCGACCAGCACCACACGCGCCACCCGAGGGCTCGCCAGCAGGGCCAGCTCGGCGGTGATCCAGCCGCCGATGGAGTTGCCGACCGCGGTCACGTCCACCAGGTCGAGCTCGTCGAGCAGCCCGGCGTAGAGCTGGGCGAGGGTGCCGATGCCGTCCAGGGCGGGCGGCCGGGGGGTCCCGTCGAAGCCGGGATGGGTGGGCGCCAGCACGCGCACCGACCGCGTGCTGGCGAGCAGATCGGCGAACCCGTCCACGGACCGGGGGCCCGCACCGCCGTGCAGCAGCAACACCGGGGCGCCGGAGCCGCGCTCGGTCACGGTGACCTCGACGGGACCGACCCCGTCGACCGGAACGGTGTACATCACCATCGTGTCCTCCAGAAGGCTCGTGCCCAGCTGAAACCTAAGCTAGCTTATATAAGTAAGCTTAGACAAGTATGTTGAGTCACAACCGTAGGATGAACACGTGGAGACGTCGTTGGCCGAGGTCGGACTGGCAGTCAAGCGCCTGCAGTGGCGCCACCACCGCACGGGGAGCACCCGCCTTGCCGCCATCGGGCTGTCGCTACCGCAGTGGGACGTGCTGCGTCACCTGCACGAGAACCCCGACGCCTCGCTGCACGCGCTGGCCGAGCTGACCTTCCAGACCGACCAGTCGATGGGCGCACTGGCCACCCGGATGATCGACCGAGGCCTGCTGGAGCGGCGGCCCGGTCCCGGCCGCGCCGTCCGCCACCGCGCCACCGAGGACGGCGAGCGCGCCAGGGCGGCCGGGGCGGAGCTCATGCGGGAGGTGCTGACGGAGACCGTCGGCACGCTGTCCGAGGACGAGCTGCGGACCCTGCACCACCTGCTACTCAAGGCCGAGGCCGGTCGGGAGCAACTCGCCGGGGCAGTCTGAACGCCGGCGGCGAGCCGGTCTCCGCAGGTCGTGGAGCCGTCGCCTCAGCGCAGGCCCCCCAACTCAGGCCTGCCGGCCGGATGCGCCGTGAGGACCTGCACGTCGAGCTTGGCGGTGAGCTTGCCGTCCAGGGCGGCGCGCAGCTCAGCCAGCGCCGAGCCTTGGGCGTGCTGCGCCCGTGCTTCTGCCGACTCGTACTGTTCGATCATGACGAGCCGGTCCGGCCCCTCGTGCAGTGCGTACACCTCGATGCCCGGCTCGTCGTGCACCTGGGCGATGGCCTTCTCGAATGCGGCGATCACCTCGCCCCGGTGCTGCTCGGCCGGAAAGACAGTGACTACGACAACGACGCTCATGGCATTGCTCCCTGTCAGTGAGTGGTTCGGTTTCCGCGAAGAGATCCGGGTGCCGCAAGATAGCTCTGGCGGCTAGATCAGGGGCAGCGGCGGGACGGTCACGTCCGTGCGGTCGCCGCCGAGCACGGCATCCGTGACCCTGGCGATGCCCTCGTGCGGCACTCCCAGCGACGGGGCGCTCACCTTGTTCAGCCTGCTCAGGTGCTCGGCGGGCAACGTCACGTCCAGTGCGGCCAGGTAGTCGTCGAGCTGGGCGAGGTTGCGCGGCCCGATGACCGGCACGACCGAGGTGGCCTCGGCACGCGCGGCGTGCAGCAACCAGGCCATGGCGACCTGGGCGGGAGTCAGCGCGAGCTCGCCGGCCACGTCGAGGACGGCGTCGAGGACGGCGGTGCGCTGCTCGGTGTCCTCGAGCTGCACGACTCCGCCGTTCCAGTCGGTCAGGCGGCCGCTCCTGCTCGTGCGGTACTTGCCGGTCAGCAGCCCGCCGCCGAGCGGGGACCAGAGGTTGACGCCGAGCCCGTGTGCACGGGCCATGGGAAGGAGCTCGCGGTCGGCAGTGCGCTCGGCAAGGCTGTACTCGAACTGGACGGCCGCCAGTGGCGCCCAACCGCGCAGCGCCGCCACAGCCGCCGCGTGGGACACCTGCCACGCGGGGAAGTTGGACAGTCCGGCATGCAGCACCTTGCCCGCGCTGACCAGGTGGTCGAACCCGGCCAGGATCTCGTCGGTGGGCGTCGTCGGGTCGGGCCAGTGTGTCCACAGCAGGTCGACGCGGTCGGTGCGCAGCCGCCGGAGGCTGGCCTCGACGGACCGGATCATGTTCCGCCGGCTGGCCCCGGAGGTCGACACGTCGGTGGCGCCCGCGCCGAGGCCGTACTTGGTGGCGACGACGAAGTGGTCCCGGTCGGTCGCAAGGAACTCGCCGAGTATCCGCTCGGAGTCGCCGTTGCTGTAGACGTCGGCGGTGTCGATGAAGGTGCCGCCTGCCTCGGCAAAGCGGTCGAAGACGGCGCGGGCCTCGGGCAGCTCGGCCCCACCACCCCAGGCCGTGCCGAAGTTCCCGGTACCGAGGGCGTACTCGGAGACCCGCAGGCCGGTGACGCGGCCGAACGAGGTGTGGCGCATGGCGGAGTCCTCCAGCTCGAACAGTTATGAGACCTCGAGGTCTCGTGAGACCTGAAGGTATCATAAAGGCATGAGCGGGACCCGGGACGCGCGGCAGCGCGTGATGCACGCAACTGTGGAGCTGCTCTACGAGGGCGGACTGCGCGCGGCGGCACCGGCGGCGATCGCGGAACGCGCCGGCGCCGGCAAGATGTCGCTCTACCGCCACTTCGACGGCAAGGACGACCTGGTCGCCGCCGCGCTGCGGGACTACGTACCCACGCAGCTCGAGCGGCTGCTTGGCCCGGGGAACGGCGACCCTCGACAGCGCATACTCGCGATCTTCGACCGGCTGGCCGACTACACCGAGAAGGGCACCCTGAACACCTGCGTCTACGTCACCACACGACTTGAGCTCTCTGACGCCGACCACCCCGCCGCCTTCGTGGCCACCGAGTACAAGCGGGAGTTCGCCGCCGCGCTCGCGGCCCTGCTGCGGGAGATGGGCCACCCGGAGCCGGACTCGACGGGACGCGTGATCTCCATGCTGATCGACGGAGCCACGGTGCACTCGCTCACCGCGGGCGACCCCGGCCCCATCCGCGACGCCCGCAACATGGTGGAGACGCTGCTCGGGCCGGCCGAGACCTGAGCGGTCAGCCGTGCCGGGTCGCCGCCGCGGCGCGGGCACGGAAGGTCGACGGGGTCTCGCCGGTGCGCTGCCGGAAGAACTTGGTGAAGACCGTGGCGCCCGGGAACCCCAGCCGCTGGCCGACGGCCGCCGCGGGCAGGTCGGTGTGCACGAGCAGCCGCTTCGCCTCCAGCAGCACCCGGTCGTCGATGAACTGCTTGGCGCCACAGCCGGCCGCCGCCCGGGTCGCCCTGGTCAGGGTGCGGACGCTGTAGCCGAGCCGGGCGGCGTAGTCCTCGACCCGGTGCGTGCGTAGGAAGTCGCGCTCGACGGCCCGCCGGAACCGCTGGAACGCCTCACCCCCACCCCCGACGCCACTGCCGGTGCCGCCGCCGGTGGCACGGCCCCGACCACCGCCGCCCCCATCACCGCCTTCCCGATCACCGCCGCCCCCATCACCGCCGCCCCGCCGCCCAGGCACTCCCCGCCGGTGCGCGAGCCGCAGCACGAGGACGGACAGCAGGTGGCGCAGCACGTCGAGGTGGATCTCCGGCGGCAGCGCGCCCCACTGCCGGTACTCGCCGTCCAACAGCGCGAGCGTGGCCCACAGCGCCTCGCGCTCGGCGTCGGCGAGCGCCCGGGGCTGCCGCCACGCGCCACGATCGACCCCGGCGGCCACCGCGGTGGCGGCGCCTAGGAACGCTGCCGGGAACAGCACGATCAGCCCGTCGACGGTGCGCAGGTCGGAACCGTACTGGTGCACCTGGCCCGGGCAGATCCACAGCCAGTCGCCGGCACGGAGCTCGTGCTCGGTGAAGTCCACCGAACCGCGCAGCGTGCCCGACCGGATGGCGATCAGCTCGTGGAACTCGTTCCGCTTGGGCGAGTACACCTCGACCCCGTGGCCGGCGGCCCTGGCCAGCAGGCCGGGGAAGTCGAGCACCTCCACCCCGGGCGGCACACCGACACCGGCGCGGTAGGGCACCGACGCGATGGCGAAATGTCCGCTTTTGTCCATCATCTGTCTCCAGAGTGCCCCTAGCACGGCCGAGAACGAGCCTAACGTTCAACACGGCAGACCGAAAACGCCAAGGAGCCGGGCATGCGACTGATCGTGGGAATGACCGGAGCGACGGGCGCCGTGTTCGGGGTCCGCCTGCTGGAGCGCCTGAGTGCGGTGCCGGAGGTGGAGACGCACCTGGTGCTCTCGCACTGGGCGCGCAGCACGGTCGAGCTGGAGACGGGACGGTCGGTACGCGAGGTCAGCGCACTGGCCGACGCGGTGTACTCCCCCGACGACCAGGGTGCGGCGATCTCCTCCGGCTCGTTCCACACCGACGGCATGGTCATCGTGCCGTGCTCGATGAAGACCCTGGCCGGCATTCGCGCGGGCTTCGCGGACGGGCTGATCGGCCGGGCCGCCGACGTGGTGCTCAAGGAGCGCCGGCCACTGGTGCTCGTGGCCAGGGAGACCCCGCTCAGCGAGATCCACCTGGAGAACATGCTCGCGCTGACCAGGATGGGCGCCCGCGTGGTACCGCCGATGCCGGCCTTCTACAACCACCCCACCACGGTCGACGACATCGTGGACCACATCGTCGCCCGCGTACTCGACCAGCTCGACCTGCCCGACCCCGACGCAAAGCGCTGGCAGGGCATGCGCGCGGCCCGCATGGCGGCCGCCGGACACCCAGCCGCCTGACACCAGCCGCATGACACCCCGTCCGACGCCGGAAAGGAGCACACCCATGCCGTACGACGACCTGCGCGGCTTTCTGACCACCCTCGAGGCACAGGGCCAGCTGCTGCGCATCACCGACGAGGTACTGCCCGAGCCGGATGTGGCCGCTGCCGCCAACGCTGCGGCCCGAATGGGAGACGCCGCGCCCGCGCTGTACTTCGACAATGTCAAGGGCTTCACTGACGCCCGCATCGCGATGAACGTGCACGGCTCGTGGGCCAACCATGCCCTCGCGCTCGGGCTGCCCAAGGAGACCGGCACCAAGGAGCAGATCGACGAGTTCATCCGCCGCTGGGCAGAGTTCCCGGTGGCACCCGAGTGGCGCGAGGACCCGCCGTGGGCCGAGCACACCATGGACGGCGCGGACGTCGACATCTTCAAGGTGCTGCCGCTGGTCCGCCTCAATGACGGCGACGGTGGCTTCTACATCGACAAGGCCGCTGTGGTGTCCAAGGACCCCGACGACCCGGACAACAGCGGCAAGCAGAACGTCGGCATCTACCGCATCGAGGTCAAGGGCCGGGCCAGGCTCGCACTGCAGCCGGTGCCGATGCACGACATCGCCCAGCACCTGCGCAAAGCCGAGGAGCGCGGCGAGGACCTGCCGGTGGCCATCACCCTCGGCAACGACCCGGTGATCTCCATCGTCGCCGCCACCCCGATGCGCTACGACGAGAACGAGTACGAGCTGGCCGGCGCGCTGCGCGGGGCACCGGCGCCGATCTCCCGCGCGCCGCTGACCGGCCTGCCCGTGCCGTGGGGCAGCGAGGTCGTCATCGAGGGTGTGATCGAGGGGCGCAAGCGGGAGATCGAGGGTCCGTTCGGCGAGTTCACCGGCCACTACTCCGGCGGGCGGCGGATGACGGTGATCCGCGTCGACCGGATCTCCCACCGCACCGACCCGATCTTCGAGCACCTCTACCTCGGCATGCCATGGACCGAGATCGACCACCTGATGGCCGCCAAGACCTGCGTCCCGCTGTACCAGCAGCTGAGGGCGGACTTCCCCGAGGTGCGCGCGGTGAACGCCATGTACACGCACGGCCTGGTGGTGATCGTGTCCACCGCGACGCGCTACGGCGGCTTCGCCAAGGCGGTCGGGCTGCGCGTGCTGACCACCCCGCACGGTCTCGGCTACGCGGCCACAGTGATCGTCGTGGACGAGGACGTCGACCCGTTCAACCTGCCGCAGGTGATGTGGGCGCTCTCGACGAGGATGAACCCCGAGCACGACCTGGTCGTCGTGCCGAACATGCCGGTGCTCGAGCTCGCGCCGCAGGCCGACACCCCCGGCATCGTGCACAAACTGATCATCGACGCCACCGCGCCCGCCGCGCCGGACCACCGTGGCAACTACGGCAACCAGGTCCGCGACCTGCCCGAGGCGGCCGAGTGGCTGACCCGGCTGCGGGAACTGGCCGCCCGTCACTGATCCCCCTGCTTGAACCTGGAGGAAGTCGCCATGAACGGACCTTGCCCCCGCTGCGGGCACGAGACGATCGAGCTGTTGTTCACCTCCCCCGTGCCGGGCGTCTGGGACCTGCTGCAGTGCGAGCGCTGCCTCTACGCCTGGCGTACCAGCGAGCCGGCGCGCCGCACCGACCGCGCCGCCTACCCGGCCAGCTTCCGGATGAGCCAGGCCGATATCGACGCCGCCCCCGAGGTGCCCTCAATTCCCCCGCTGCGGTCCCGGCCGTGACCGAGGTCGCGCGGGCGCTGGCCGACTACACCACGGTCAACCTCGCCTACGTCGACGACCAAGGCGAGCCGCAGGCCTGCGCGGTGTTCTTCGCCCTGACCCCGGACGGCTCGCTGGTGTTCGTCAGCGCGCGGTCCACCCGGCACGGCCGCGCGCTGGCCGCCGACGACCGGGTCGCCTTCACCGCGCAGGCGGAGGGCCAGCAGTGGACCACGATCACCGGAGTGCAGGGCCGCGGAATCTGCACGCCGCTCGCCGGCGCCGCCCGTGCGACGGCCTTCACGACCTACACCGAGCGATTCCCATTCGTGGCCGCCGACCAGCGCCTGCGCGAGGCTCTCGCCCGCGCCGACCTGTGGCAGCTCCGGCCGACCTGGCTGCGACTGATCGACAACTCCCAAGGCTTCGGACACAAGCAGGAATGGCCCGCCGAGTAGCCGCCAGTTCAACACACCAACGCACGTATCCAGACCCGCAGAGGCCTTCACTTCGCACGCCGTGCCTTCACTTCGCACGCCGTGCCTTCACTTCGCACAGTCTGCGGAGTATGCGAAGTGACAGGACAGTATGCGAAGTGGCTCTGCCGCCCCCTCACATCACTCAACGCTTGGCTGTGTAGTGCAGGTGCAGCACACGATCCCCACGGACGACCTGATCGGGATCGTCGAGCAGCACCGTCCCGGTGTGGTTGCCGAAGAAGCGCACGCCTTCACCGAACACCACCGGGACGACGTCCATCGCTACCTCGTCGACCAACCCGGCCGAGAACGCCTGCCCGCCGAGATCGCCGGCGGTCACGCACACGAGACCGTCGCCCGCGAGCTTCCGCGCCAGCGCGATGCCCGCCTCGACCGAGTCGGCGGTGTGGAACGGTGCGCCCGCGTGGTCGGCGAGCCAGTGCTCGGGCAACGGCCGGTGGGTGACGACGACCAACTCGTCCCCCGCTGCCGGCTTGCCGTCCCAGCCGTTTGTGATGTCGAACAGGTGGCGGCCGATCACCGTGACCTTGACGGCGTCCCAGAAGGGCTGGACGTAGTCGGCCGAGGCCCGGGAGACACGGAACGTCCAGCCGCTCGCCCCGGCGGACACCTCGGTGTCACCGCCCGCGTACCAGTCGAACAGCGGTCCGACAGAGTCGTCGGGATAGGCGATGTAGCCGTCCACCGACACGACCGCCTGGATGATCACTCTTGCCATTTCCGCTCCTCAGCTGTGCTCGTGCCTCGTGCCGCTTCCCGATGTCGAGAAAGGCCGCCTCATGAGTAGTGTCCAAGGGCTGGACGACGACGCGACCCTCGAACTCGTCGGCGAGGAACTCCGGCAGCGGGGCGGACCGGTGCGCGGTGACCACGACCAGCCGGCGGCACTCATGGCTGAGGTGGGCCCGGTCGTGGTACCCGGTCTCCATCGCCCGTCGGCCGAGACCGACCGAGGTCCCCCGAGCGATCGACGCCCGGACGCGGGCCGTGAAGCCCGCAGCCGCAAGATGTGGTGCAGCTCCTACGGGCTGACGCCCACAGCGGCACGGCACCGGCGCGCGGCTGCCGTTCGGAGATCGACAGCAGCTCGGGCAGGGCGGCCGTTCCGCCGCTGTGCCACGACATGAGATGGCGGACGCCCTCGCCCACCAGAGAATCCAGCTCACCCGGTGGACCGCGCGACGAACGACTGGAGCGAGCAGCCGGGGCGCCGCGCCGAGCACGCAGCTCACCTCGGCATCGCCGTGCGGCTCGTACCACTGCCGTACGCGCAGCTCACCGAACTGCTGGATCCAGTCAGCTAGTTGTCGTCGTCATCGTGCTTCTTCTTGTGCTTGTCCTTCTTCTTGTGGTGATCCTTGTGATGACCTTTGTGATGGTCCTTGTGGTCCTTGTCCTTGTGGTCCTTGTGGTCGTCGCTCGACGTGTTCTTCGTCGAGTCCTCCGCCTGGGGCGGCGTCGAGCTCGTGGGGGTGAAGTTGGCGCTCCCGATGACCCGGCCGGCATCGTCGGTCACCGTCGCCACGACCTTGGTGTCGCGTTGCAGTGACACCGGAATGGTCCAGGCGCGGTGCCCGTGGTCGAGGGCGAACGTACCCAGCGTGGCTGAAGAGCCGTCCGGGTCGGTCAGCGTGCAGCGCAGGTTGACGTCCGTCCGCACGTTGGCCGAGAGGGAGAGATAGACCCAGGACGGCTGGTCAGGCTCGAGGTACGCCTGGCCCACCTCCTGGCTGTGGTTGGTGAGCGGCGCGTAGAGCACGCTGCGCGCACCCGGCGCCGCGCTCTGGGCGGTGGAACCCGACACCGCGCTCCCGGCCAGCCAGCCCGCACCGATCAGCGCGAGCGAGAGCAGGCTCGCCGCGGTGGCCATGGGCCACCGACCTCGGCGCGGGACCGGTTCGGCCACCGGCATGATCGCGGCGAGCACCCGCTGTTCGAACCCGGTGGGTGGATCGGCCTCGGGTACCAGGGTGAGGAGCTCGTCCGCGGTCGAGGTGAGCGCGCAGACCATCTCCCGGCACCGTGGGCACTCGTCCAGGTGCGCCAACACCTGCGCCCGCTCGCGTCCGGTCAACGCGTTGAGTGCCAGTTCGGGCGCCAGTCCCATGCATTCTGTGCATTCGGTCTCAGGCATAGTCGTCTCGCGGGGCTGGGAGCGCGGAATGTAGTTTGATCAGTCCGGCGCGGATACGGTACTTCGCCGTGCCGAGCGGAATGTGCTCGATCTCGGCGATCTCGTGCGCGGTCATTGCGTGGATCGAAGCCATGATGACGGCCCGGGCCTGTTCTTGGGGTATGGCCGCGAGTACGGCTCGTAACTGGGTGGACTTCTCTTCGGCCAGAGTGTCGTGCTCAGGAGTGCGCGAGATGGCCGGCAGATATTCCTGGAGATCATGCGGGTCCACCGGCGCGGAGCGTCGCATTCGCACCACGTCGACGGCTAGGTTATGAGTGATGCGGACCAGCCAGGAACGGACGGACCCCCGCCGGGGGTCGTACGTCGCGGCGTGCCGCCAGGCGTGCTCGAATGCCTGCTGGGCCACATCCTCGGCGAGTCCGGGATCTCCCAATACCTTGTAGGCGATACCGAACACCGCCCGCTGGAACCGCGTGACGAAAGCATCGGCGAGTTGCGACTGACCGGTGCCGAGGCCGGCCAGCAATGCGTCGTCGGAAAGGCCCAGGCTTGCGCTGTCGATCCCTGGTGAACGGCCGGTCCCCGGTGCCCCGGCGGACTGCCGATTCGGATCTGCGAGGAACCTCACGATCACTCCAGATTGGACTGCAAGTGGTGCCGGGCGGCGCTCCCGACCAGGGAGCGCCGCCGACGGGTCAGGCCGACCGGGAACTCGTGGTCAGCTCTTCGGAATCGAGCACGTCCTCGCCGTACAGCTCACGTACCCAGTTGCTCTGGTAGATGGTGTCGAGGTAACGCTCGCCGAGGTCAGGGGCGATGGCCACGGCCGTCAGGTTGTCCGCGTCGTGCTGGGCCAGCCAGTCCATCGCGCCACTGACCACCGTGCCGGTCGAGCCGCCGAACAGGAACCCACGACGGGCCAGCCGGTGACAGGCCCGGATGGTGTCCGGCTCCTCCACCCTGATGACCTCGTCGACCCAGGACTCGTCGAGCAGCTGCGGCCGCACGCTGGTGCCCAGCCCGGGGATCATCCGCCGGCCCGGAGGGCCACCGAAGGTCACAGAGCCCACCGCATCCACCGCGACGACCCGCACCGGCCGGGGCCACTGCCGGAAGAAGCGCGCGCAGCCCATCAGCGTGCCGGTGGTGCCGGCTCCGACGAACAGGACATCCAGCCGAGGAAATGACCGGTCAATCGCCGGCGCGGTGGTGTGGTAGTGGGCTTTCCAGTTGTTCGGGTTCGTGTACTGGTTGAGCCACACGTACCGCGAGTCCGAGCCACACAGGGCGCGGACGTAGTTGATCCGAGCGCCGAGGAACCCACTGTTGGCGTCGGGTTCGGTGACGGTGTGCACCTGGCTGCCCAGTGCTTCCATCAACCGCCTGGTCGACAGGTTGCAGCGCGGGTCGGTGACGCAGACGAACTGGTATCCCTTGCTCGCCGCAATCACGCTGAGCGCCACGCCCAGGTTTCCGGAGGACGACTCGACCAGGATCGCCCCAGGCGTCAGCACACCGGTCCGCTCGGCAGCGTTCACCATTTCGGCGGCGGCCTTGAGCTTGATCGACCCGGCGAAGTTGAAACCCTCGCACTTCAGGAAGAGCGAGCGCCCGAATGTCGGTTCCAGGTCGATGTAGAGATCGTCCTCATTGAATTCCAACGGACCGGATATCACTGACACGACGATCCTCTCGATACAGCGGTGCGCGACTCATCCATAGCGGCGCAGGTCGTGGAAGAAATCATCAATGAGGTGCAGTTGGTCGGACTGGGCCAACCGGTCGTAGACGTACTTGCCGACGGCGAGGTCGAGTACGCCCAGTCCGAAGGGTGAGAACAGCACGGGCCGGTCGCGGGGGATGGTGACCCGCCCGGTCATTACGTCGTCCAACGTGCCGGCGAGGAAGTCGCGGTTGCCGGTCTGTTGTTCGGCCAGGTGCGGTGAGGTGTTCGCCTTGAGGCAGTGCTCGACGTCATCGACGATGTTGGTCGAGCCGAGCACGATCTCCGGTGCCAGGTCACGCAGGGACACGTGCAGCACCAGCGGGTTGTGGGAGAACCAGGACATGTCGTGGACGTGCGGTTCCCCGGCGACCGTCGCAAAGACGACCAGGTCGCTGGAGCGGATCAGGTCCTCGGCGCTGTCGTGGATCCGGATCTCGGCGGGGCTGCTCGCCTCGGCCTGGCTGGCGTGCAGGTAGTCCGCGAAGCCGCCGGCGTGCTCGGCGGACAGGTCGTGCACACCGATCTCGTCGAAGCTCCAGCCGGTGCCGGCGAGGAAGGTGTGGATGTAGCGCGCGATCAGCCCGACCCCGAAGAACCCGACCCGCCTTGGCCGTTCCCCACCTCGGCTGAGCCAGTCCGCAGCCAGTGCGGCCGAGGCGGCCGTGCGGGTGGCGCTGACGATCGAGCTCTCCATGCAGGCGAACGGGTACCCGGTCTGCCGGTCGTTGAGGATCAGCACCGCCGAGGCGCGCGGGATGCCGGCCGCCACGTTCTCCGGGAAGCTGGAGATCCACTTCAGCCCGTCCGTCTGCGTCTCGCCGCCCAGCGAGGCGGGCAGCGCGATGATCCGCGACGAGGGGCGGTCGGGGAAGCGCAGGAAGTACGACGGCGGGTTGACCGAGTCGCCTGCGCCGTGCACCAGGTACGTGGCCTCGACCAGGTCGGTGAGCTCGCGCTCCCGCCCCGTGAGCACCTGGGAGACCTGACCACCGGAGATCACCGCGAACGGCGGCACCCCCGACGGCCCGGACACCGCCGATCCGGCGGCCTCCTCGGTGGGCTGGTTGACAGTGGCGGTCATCGGGTGGCCTCCTGGGCGAAGTCGGACAGGCGCACCGGGTCGGCCATCCCGACGAGCACCTCGCGGGCACCTTCGAAGGCTTCGCGGCTGTGCGCGGTGCGGATGTTGTCCACGAGCAGCAGGTCGCCGTTCTGCCATGGCTCGCGGCGGGTGTGGGCGGTGTACACGTCGTTGAGCAGCGCGACCACGTCCTCGGTGATCGGTTCGCCGGTGCCGAAGTGGGTGTTGAACGGCAACCCCTCCGGCTCGTACATGTCCACCAGGAACTCCCGGACCTCCGGGTCGAGCGTCCACTCGCTCAGGAACGCGACCTGGTTGAACCAGCACCGCACTCCGGTGACGGGGTGGCGTACCACCGCGGCACGGCGCTGCCGGGTCCGCAGCCCGCCGTCGTCCTGCCACTCGAACTCGATGGAGTTGGCCCGGCAGTACGCCTCGACGGCGGAGGGCTCATTGGTGCCGAACGCCTCGGCCCAGGACGCGCCGACCTCGTCGTTGTAGTTCCGCGAGAGCAGCCAGCCGTCCCGCTCGAACCGCGCGACGAGCTCCTCCGGCAGGGCCTGCAGCACAGTGGGCCCGTCCGCCACCGCGGTCGCCCCACCGTCACCGGGGGCGGTCACGCAGGCGAACATCATCGTGCCGGGGAGCTCGGCGGCGTAGCTCAGCTCGTTGTGCATGCACATCGGCTGGTTGGCCGGCCACTTGGTCGAGGAGTAGACGCCGTCGCCGTGGGCGGTGCGCGGTGCGAACGACTCCCGCTCGGTCATGAGTCCGCCCGCGGCCAGCCGCTGGAACACCGCGGCCGTGTTGGCCTGGTCCAACCCCAACCCGCGCACCAGCAGCGAGCCGTGCTCGGCGACCGTGGCACGCAACGCATCGCGGTGCCCGGCCGCCCAGTCCGGGGCGGCACCGTCGGGTTCGACCACGAGCATCGGCGGCCCGCTCGGCCGGGGCTCCAGGTCGAGCAACGGGGTCGAGAACGAGGATGACATCTGGCTGCCTTTCACAACGACGCTTTCGGTTCGGGGCCGCTGGCACGGCCTGGCACGGCAGGTGGCTCGGCATCCGAGCGGGCCTCGGGCCGGGACCTGTTGTCGATCAGCCGGGCGAGGTCGGTCAGGACGGCGTTGCGGGTGATGTCGGTGAGCGACACCTCGCGCCGGAGCGCGATCGCCAGCTTCACCGCCGACAGCGATGTGCCGCCCTGGTCGAAGAAGTTGTCCTGCCTGGTCACCTGTGCGACCGGGACGCCGAGCACCTTGGCGAAGGCGGCGGCGAGCCGTTCCTCGGTCGGTGTCTCGGTGCCGGCACTGGCGGCTGGCGCGTCCTGGCGGGTGGCGAGCTCGCCGGCCAGGGAGGTCAGCTTCTTCTTGTCGATCTTGCTGTTCGCGGTCAGCGGCAGGCTCTCCGACCAGTGGTAGACCGCCGGCACCATGTACTCGGGCAACGTCCTGCCGAGGGTCTCGCGCAGCAGGTCGACCTCGAGCGCCTGTTCGGCCGAGTAGAACGCGACCAGGTGCTTGCTACGGTCGGCCCGCTCGGCGACGACGACCGCGCCGTCGCGCACCCCGGGCACCAGCAGCAGCTTGTTCTCGATCTCACCGATCTCGATGCGGAAACCGCGGATCTTGACCTGGCTGTCGCGACGGCCGAGGAACTCCAGCTTGCCCTCCGGCAGCCAGCGCCCGAAGTCGCCGCCCCGGTAGAGCCGCTCACCAGGGCGGTGCGGGTCGGCCATGAAGGCCTTCCGCGTGCGCTCGGGGTCGTTCACGTAGCCCCGGCCGACGCAGACCCCGGCGAACACGATCTCCCCGGGCGCGCCGAGCGGCACCGGCGAGAGGTACTCGTCGACGACGTAGACGTTGGTATTGATGATCGTGGGCCCGAGCGGCACCCGGTCGCGGTCCGGCACCCGGTCCATGACCTCGTGGTTCGTGTCGTCGGAGGTCTCGGTCAGCCCGTAGGCGTTGGCCAGCTTGATGCCCGGCTCGGCGGCGAACCAGCGCTGGGTGAGCTCCTTCTTCAGCGCCTCACCGGTGACCGAGACGCAGTGCAGGTCCGGCAGCGCGTGGGGGTGCTCCTCGAGGTAGGAGAGCACAACCTCGAGGTAGGACGGCACGACCTGCATCACGTTGACCCGGCAGTCGACGATCTTGTCGACGAACCGTGCGACGTCGAGGATGAGCTCCTGCTCGACCAGCTGGGTCCGCCCGCCGACCAGCAGGGCCGCCACCAGCTGCCACAGCGAGATGTCGAAGCACTGCGGCGCCGTCTGGGCGAGGACCTGCCCCTCGGTGACCCCGAGGTCGGTGATCTTGGCGTAGAGGTGGTTGAGCATGCCGGCCTGCTCGCACATCGCACCCTTGGGCTCGCCCGTCGAGCCGGAGGTGAAGTAGATGTAGGCGAGCTGGTCGGGCGTGACCTCGATGCCGAGGTCGCCGGTGGCGTGGTCCTCGGCGTACGCGTCGTCCACGAACAGCCGCTCGACGCCGGACAGCGAGTCGAGGGCCGGCTGCAGGGTGGTGGTGCTCGGCCGCTCGGTCAGCACGAGCTTGCACTCGGCGCGGGCGAGTGTGGTCGCGATGCGGTCGGACGGGAAGTGCGGCTCGATCGGGAGGTAGGCGCCGCCGGCCTTGAAGATGGCGATGACGGCCGCCATCCAGTCCAGGTTGCGCTCGGTCACCACCGCGACGACGCCCTCGCGGCGCAGCCCCCGTGCCAGCAGCGCCCGCCCCAGCTGGTTGGCGCGCGCGTTCAGCTCCCGGTAGGTCCACACCTGGTCGCCGAGCACCGCGGCCACCGCATCCGGCTGCGAGGCGACCCGCTGCTCGAACAGCTCGTGGAACCGCAGGTTCGGGAGCTCGCGGCGCGGCCCGGCCAACCCGACGAGCTGGAAGTCGAGCTCGTCGCGCGAGAGCAGGCTCTGCTCGCGGTGTGCGGCGTCCACGTCGGCGGCGATCAGCTCGAGCGCGGTCCGGTGGTAGCCGGCGATGCGGGCGGCGGCGTCGGCGTCGAGCACGTCGCCCCGGTACCGCAGCCGCAGTGCCACCTCGGCGCCCCGGTCCACGACGCCCACCCACAGCACGGTGTCCCCGGTGGGCTCGCCGGGCTCCCCGGCCGGGTCGAACACAGTCTCGAAGGGTGCCTCGGTCAGGCCCAGCTCGCGCCGCAGCCCGTCGACCGCGAAGTGCCGGTACGCCAGCAGCTCCGACTCGACCCGGTGGGCGTCCTTGAGCACCGCCGACCAGGAGTCGGGCTCGGTGCTCAGCCGGCAGGGCAGCGGCGGTGCGTCCGACGCCGCGACGTAGCCGGTCACCACGTCCTGCTCCCCGGCCAGCGCCGCGAGCACCTTGGCGTGCGCGGCGAGCAGCACCGAGCTGAGCGGGGC
>DATAYB010000009.1:0-4050 GCA_036272795.1 Pseudonocardia sp. | reverse complement strand
TCGAACGCCCGGCCGTAGGCGCTGGAGTACGCCGTGCGCAGCAGCATCTCGTGGGTGAGCAACACGCCCTTGGGCTCGCCGGTGGTGCCGGAGGTGTAGAGGATGTCGGCCACCTCGGACGGGTCCCGGTCCGGCGCCGGCACCTCCCCCGGCGTCTTGGCCAGGGTCGCCAGCGTGGTGGCGCCGTCCCGGCCACCGTCCGGTGAGGTGGGGTGCACCACGACCGTGCGCAGCCCGGGCAGGGCACCGCCACCGCCCCGGACCTCCCACCCCGGCGCCAGCTCGTCCAGGAACGACAGGTAGTCCAGCCCCCGCCACCGGTCCATGGTGACCAGCGCGGCCGCGTCGGACTGGCGCAGCACGTAGCCCAGCTCGTCGCGGCGGTAGAGGAAGTTGACGGGCACGCAGACCGCGCCGACCCGGGCGATGGCGTACTTGACCGCGACGAACTCGGCGAAGTTCGCCATCACCAGTGCCACGTGCTCCCCCGGCCGGATCCCAGCGCGAACCAGCCCCGCGGCGATCCGCTGCGACCAGTGGTCGATCTCCCGGTAGGTCCAACAGCGCTCATCGGTGATCACGTAGGGACGGTCGGGGAACTCCTCGGCCGCGGCCGTCAACATCTGGTCGAGCCGACGCGGCCGCCACCGAGGGAACCGTGTCCCCAGAGCGCGCTGGCGCTCCGCTAGCGACGGCAGCATCGCCGCCCTCCTTCGATGGGCTCCGGTGATCGGACGCTCTGGCGTAGCAACTTCAACGTGGTGTTGAAGATAGCGGCAGAGGAGCCTTCAATCAACGCTATGTTGACAGACGTGGCACGATCAGGGTGCAGATCCGACGGAGGAATAGATGAGCGACACTCATGAGGGTGACGACAGCGGCGTCGCGGTCACCGATGTGGTCGTGGTCGGCGCCGGCTTCGCCGGGCTGCGCACCCTGCACACGCTGCGCGGGCTCGGCCTGTCGGTGGCGGTGCTCGAGGCCGGCAGCGATATCGGCGGCGTCTGGTACTGGAACCGGTACCCGGGGGCGCGCTGCGACGTCGAGAGCTATGACTATTCCTACGGGTTCTCCCCCGAGCTGGAGCAGCAGTGGCGCTGGAGCGAGCGCTACGCCACCCAGCCGGAGATCCTGCGCTACGTCAACCACGTGGCCGACCGGTTCGACCTGCGGCGCGACATCACCTTGAACCAGCGGGTCACCAGCGCTGTCTACGAGGAGGGCGCCGCCCGCTGGTCGGTCGAGACCGACGCGGGCAGCCGGTGGCGGGCCCGGTTCCTGGTGATGGCCACCGGGCAGCTCTCGGTGAGCAAGCGTCCCGAGCTGCCCGGGCAGGACAGCTTCCGGGGCCGGGTCCTGCACACCGGGCACTGGCCGCACGAGCGGGTGGACTTCACCGGCCAGCGCGTCGGGGTGATCGGCACCGGCTCGTCGGGGATGCAGCTCGTCCCGGTCGTCGCCCGCGAGGCGGCGCACCTGACGGTCTTCCAGCGCACCCCGAACTTCAGCATCCCGGCGTCGAACGCGGCGATCACCGATGAGCACGACGCCGAGGTCAAGGCCCACTACATCGAGCGCCGCGAGGCGGCCCGCAACTCGCCGAGCGGTCTCGGCTTCGTGCCCAACAAACAGTCGGCGCTCGAGGTCGACCCCGAGCAGCGGAGGGCCCACTACCAGCAGGCCTGGACACGGCTGGGCTTCGGATTCGCGCTGGCCTACCACGACATCCTGCTGGACAAGGCGGCCAACGACACCGCGGCCGAGTTCATCCGGGAGAAGATCGCCCAGGCGGTCCGCGACCCCGGGACCCGCGAGAAGCTGACGCCGAGGGGCTTCCCGTTCGCCGCCAAGCGCCCATCCGTGGACAGCGGCTACTTCGAGACGTTCAACCGGGACAACGTCGAGCTGGTCGACATCCGGGAACACCCGATCCAGGGGCTCACCGAGACCGGGCTGCAGACCTCGGACGGGCACCACGACCTGGACATCCTGGTGTTCGCGACCGGGTTCGACGCGCTCACCGGCGCTCTGCTGCGCCCGGAGATCGTCGGGCGCGACGGGGTCACCCTGCGGCGGCGCTGGTCGGCGGGGCCAGCGACCTACCTCGGGCTCGGCGTCGCCGGCTTCCCCAACATGTTCATCATCTGCGGGCCGGGCAGCCCGTCACTGCTGAGCAACGTCCTGCTGTCCACCGAGCAGCACGTCGACTGGATCGCGCGGCTGATCGAGCACATGGCCGCACACGGGTTCACCGAGGTCGAGGCCGATGCGGCGGCCGAGCAGCGCTGGGTGGAGCACGTCAACGAGCGGGCCGAGGAGACGCTCTACCCGAGGGCGCGCTCGTACTACAACGGCGACGAGGTGCCCGGCAAGCCCCGGGTGTTCATGCCGTACTCGGGGGGCGTGCGCGGGTATCGGCGCATCCTGGAGAAGGTGGTCGCCTCCGGCTACGACGGGTTCGCGCTGCGGACGCCCGGCCTGCCGCAAACCGCGTCGGCCGGCGCCGTCGCCGGCCAGCAGGACGGCTAGGAGTCTCCGGCGTCCGTCGCGCGTCGTTCCTGGTCAGCGCGCAGTTGGCGGCCGAGTTGCTCCGTGAGCTCGGCCGCCTGGCGCATCTCGCCGTCCATCCACCAGAAGCCGTGCGCGGCGCCCCGGTAGACGGTGAGCTGCGTCGGGACGCCCTGCGCCTGCAGCCGTTCCGCGTAGGCGAGCCCTTCGTCGCGCAGCGGGTCGAGCTCGGCGAGCACGAGGGTGGTGGGCGGCAGGCCGGACAGGTCGGTCGCGAGCAGCGGCGCGGCGCGCGGGTCCCGCTCGTCGTCCGCCGAGCGCAGGTAGTGGTCCCAGAACCACTCCATCTCCGGCCGGGACATCAGGGGGCCGTCGGCGTACGTCGTGTACGAGGCGAACGTGCTGGTCCGGGCCGGGGCAAGGCAGGGATAGAGCAGGACCTGGCGGTCGATCCGAGGCCCGTCCTCGCCGCTCAGGCACCGGGTGGTGGCCGCGACGAGGTTGCCGCCGGCGCTGTCGCCCATGAGCACGACACCGTCATCGCTCGCGCCGAGCGTGGCCGCGTTCGCCGCGAGCCAGCGCACCGCGCTCAGACAGTCCTCGAGCGGGCCGGGGAACTTCGTCTCCGGTGCGCGCCGGTACTCGATCGACACCACGACGCAGTCGCCTGCCACCGCCAGCCGGCGGCAGGGCCGATCCGCCGGGCCGATCCCACCGAGCACCCAACCGCCACCGTGGACGTACACGAGCAGTGGCAGCCGGCGCGTCGGGTCGGGGTGGTACACGCGGGCCGGGAGCTGGCCGGTCGCGCCCTGCACCAGCACGTCCCGCACCTGCGCCACCGGGGTCTCGGGCGCCTGCAGGCGCACCACCTGCTCCAGCATTGCCCGGGCAGCCGGCACACTGAGCGTGTCGTAGCGCGGCACCCGGCGCGCGTCGAACCCCGCGGTCACCCTGGCGACGTCCGGATGCGCATCCACCAGCCACGACGGGCCGACGCGGCTCTCGCCCGGCGCGACGGCGAGCCCGCCGACCAGTACCTGGGCGTAGGCCTCCCCGATCGTGGCCGCGTCGACAGGGGACTGGGTCGGGTTGAACCAGCGGTGCGTCCAGCTCACCAGGCCCATCAGGCCGTTGGCCAGGATCTTCGGATCGGCGACCGGGCGCAGCGTGCCCTCGGCGATACCCCGGCGGATGATCCCCTCGACCGCCCCGACGTAGCGCCGGTTCACCGCCCGCATCTCCGCCGCCCACGCCTGCTGGCTCTGGGTGACGCGAGAGAGGTCCTCCTCCAGGTACATGTACAGCAGCGGGAAGTTGTCGGCGAAGGACTGCATCAACCCTGTGACCAGCCGGCGGAGCTTCTCCGGTGCCGGCCCGTCCGCGTCGCGGATCTCCTCGGCGATGATCGTGTTGCGCAGCACGATCGGCGTGACCGCCTCGTTGAGGATCTCGTCCTTGCTGCTGAAGTAGTAGTACAGGGACGCGCGGTCAGCCCCGACCGCCTCGGCGATCTCGGCCAGGCTGGTCCGGCGGAAGCCC
>DATAYB010000008.1:0-4189 GCA_036272795.1 Pseudonocardia sp. | reverse complement strand
CACCCCCGAGCACCACACGCTGCTGGTCCGCAGGGCGATCCGTGAGCTGCTGCTGTCCATCGTGCAGATGCGGCGCACGACGCTGCGCCTGCAGACCGAGGCAGGTGCCGGTTCGCGTGGCTCCGCCGGCTCCGGCTCCGCGGGCGGTGTCGCGGGCCGGGAGGAGCGGCTCGAGGAGGATGACGGCGACTGGCTCGACCAGGAGCCCGACGTCGACGAGCCCTCCACACGGCCGGCCGCCGCTGCCCCGGCCACCGAGGCTGCCGTGGCGAGCCGGGCGAAGGGGCTGAACCCCGCCACCCGCGCCGGGATCCAGGCCGCGATCGGTGGGGCGCTGGCCATCGCGGGCGGCGAGCTGCTCTCCGCGCAGCGCTGGTACTGGGCGGTGATCGCGGGCTACATCGTCTTCGCCGGTACCAACAGCCGGGGCGACCTGCTGGTCAAGGGTTGGCGGCGGATCTGGGGCACGCTGCTGGGCATCATCGCGGGCACCGTGCTGGCCACCCTGCTGGCCGGCAAGACCGAGCTGAACGTGGTGGTGGCGCTGGTCTGCATCTTCCTGGCGTTCTACACGCTGCGGGTCTCGTACGCGACCATGACCTTCTTCATCACGGTCATGCTCGGCATGCTCTACGACATCCTCGGTACGTTCGCGCCGAACGTGCTGCTGCTGCGGCTGGCCGAGACGGCCATCGGGGTCACCGGGTCGGTGGTCGCCGCGATGCTGGTGCTGCCCACCCGGACGCGGGCGACCGTGCTCACCGAGCTGAACGACTACTTCGCCGCGCTGCGTGACGAGCTGCTGGACGCCGAGCGCCTGCTGGTGCAGGCCGACCGCGTATCGGTGATCGCGGCGACCCGTGAGGTGGACAGGGCCGCCGCCGCCGTCGGTACCGCGATCGCCCCGATGCTGCACCGGCTGAGCCCGTCACGGGTCCGCCGGGGGCACGCCACCCGGTTGCTCACTCTCACCGACGAGTCCTCGCTGACCGCGCGCCAGCTGGCCAGGGCGGCCGAGCCCGGGGCGCTCGCCGGCATCCCCGAGGCGGCGCACACTCTGGGGCGGCTGATCGCCAACACCGAGGCGCTGCTCGCCGCCACGGAGGTACCGCCGAAGACGGCGCGGCTGGTCAGCGGCTCCGAGCTGGCTCCGAGGGTGGACGTGCGGGCACAGGCCGAGGCGAGCAGCACGGGAGCCCCGGACCGGCTCCGCCTGCTGCACCTGCGGCGGGTGATCAACGGGCTCGACCGGCTGGACAAGCAGCTGCTCGGCATGGCCGCCCCGCTCGCGCAGACCATCTCCGTGCCGCGTCGTGAGGTCGTACCGGAGTCCGCTCCACCCCGGCGCCCTCGGCCGGAGCCGGCCGCCGCCGTAGTGGCCGGCGCGGACGATCACCGTGCCGCCGCCGGCCCCGAGGACTCGTCAGGTGACTCCCGGGACCGCCTGCTGCACGTCCTGCTGGAGGAGCCGGAACGGGCCTTGGACGCGGCGGCGGACCTGCTGAGCTCGCGGCACGAGCTGGATCGGTCGGGAGGCTCGCGGCGCAGGTCGCGCGAGCGGTTGGCCGCCTCGGTCGGTCGGCTGCGCGCGGCCGGGCTGACCTCGGCGCAGATCGCCGAGCTGGCCGGGTTCACCGAGGACGAGCTGGTGGCCCTGCTCGCCGGGTCGTCCCCGCGTCCCACGGGCACGAACATCGGCTGACCGGGCGCCGGGCGCGGTCAGCGCGGCGGCTAGAGCGGGAGGCGGCGGAAGATCGGGCGCGGCACGTGCCGCAGGACGCTCATCACCGCGCGCAGCGGGGCAGGCGCCCAGACCAGCTCGCGGTGGTTGCGCACGGCGTCGGCCACCACGTCGGCGACCTCCTCGGCCGTCACCGACAGCGGGGCCGGTGGCATGCCGGCGGTCATCCGCGTCTTGACGAAGCCGGGGCGGACCACGGTGACCCGCACGCCGGCGGGCCGCAGCGCCTCACCCAGCCCGAGGTAGAACCCGTCCATGCCGGCCTTCGAAGAGCCGTACACGAAGTTGGACCGTCGCACCCGCTCGCCCGCCACCGAGGACAGCGCCACGATCGCGCCGTGCCCCTGGGTACGGAACTGGCCGGCCAGCGCCACCCCGACGGAGACCGCCGCCGTGTAGTTGACGGTGGCCAGCTCGACGGCGGCGGCCACGTCCTGCCAGGCGGCCTCGGCATCCCCGAGCACGCCGAACGCGACGACCGCCACGTCGATGTCACCGCCCGCGAACGCCTTGGCCACGACCTCGGTGTGCGTGCCGGTGTCGGCCGCCGAGAAGTCCAGCGTCTGCACGGCGCAGCCGGCCTGCTCGAGCTCGGCCACCGCCTCGTCCAGCCGCCCGGACGCCCGCCCGGCCAGCACCACCCGGATCGGCCGGCCACCGGCGAGCCGGCGCACGATGGCCAGCCCGATCTCGGAGGTGCCGCCCAGCAGCAGTACGGACTGCGGGTTGCCAACCGCGTCGATCATCGGGAGATCACCTAGACCAGCTCCAGCCGTCGTGCCATATCGGAGGTGAACACGCCGTCAGGGTCGGCGGCGGAGCGCACCTTGCGCCATTCGTCCAGCCGGGGGTAGCCGCGCCGGATCGCCGCCGGCGACGTGCGTGACTCCTTGGCCAGGTAGTGCCGGCCGCCCGCGCCCAGCACGAGCTCGTCCAGCTCGGTGCAGAGCTCGGCGAGGCCGGCCGCGATTGGGAAGTCCACGGTGATCGTCCAGCCGGCGGTCGGGAAGGACAGCGGCGCCTGGTTGCCGGCGCCGAACCGCTTGAGCACGTTCAGCCCGGACGCGTGGTCCGAGCGGGCGATCCTCTCGACGATCTGCCGGAACACCGCCTCGGCGCCCATCGGCACCACGAACTGGTACTGCAGGAAACCGCGCTTGCCGTACACCCGGTTCCAGTCCGCGAACACGTCCAGGACCTGGTAAAAGGCCGTGATGTTCTGCACGGAGTCGCGCTGGCGGCGGGGTGCCTTGCGGTACCAGAGCTCGCTGAACGCGCGCAGCGTCCTCGGGTTGGCCAGGCCGTTCGGGAACACGTCCGGGAAGCGCAGCAGCTGCGGCGCGTCGAAGCGCAGCGGGTCGGCGCGCAGCTTCGCCGGCAGCTCGTCGCGGCGGGCCAGCGAGCCCCGGGTGAGCACCGCGCGGCCGAGGGCAGCGCCGGTGGTGGTCGTGTCGAACCAGGCCGCCGAGTAGTCGTAGCGGTCGTCGGAGCCGTCGGTGAGCAGCACCATCAGCTCGTCCAGGTTGGCCGTCCTGTCGGTGTCGACCACGAAGTACGCCGACTCGCAGGGCTTCAGCGCGATGGTGGCGCGCAGGGTGATGCCCGTCAGGCCCATGCCGCCGACGGTGGCCCAGAACAGCTCCGACCCGGGCCCGTCCGGCGTCAGCGTGTGCACCGTGCCGTCGGCGGTGGCCAGGTCGAGCGAGAGCACGTGGTTGCCGAAGCTACCCGTGGTGTGGTGGTTCTTGCCGTGGATGTCGGAGGCGATCGCCCCGCCCACGGTGACCTGGCGCGTACCGGGCAGCACCGGTACCCACAGCCCGAGCGGCAGCGCGGCGCGCATCAGCGTGTCCAGCGAGACGCCGGCATCCACGCGGGCGATCCCGGTGCCCGTCGACTCGTCGACCGAGATGGCGTGGATCCGGTCCATCCCGGTCATGTCCAGCACCAGGCCGCCGGCGTTCTGCGCGGGATCGCCGTAGGAGCGGCCCAGACCGCGCGCGGTGATGCCCCGGGGGCCCGGCTCGCGCAGCGCGGCCAGCACGTCGGCCTCGGAGGTCATGGGCGCCACCAGTGCTGTGGTGGGCGCGGTGCGACCGAACCCGGTGAGGCTTTGCGGCCGGGGGGTGCGCGGCACGTCGGAGTCTGCTGACATCGCTGCTCAGGCTACCCAGTGCGGCGCCCCGCTCGGGGCACGGGTCGGGCGCGGGGTCTTCACGTTGGCGGGGCGACGGGCAGTCACGTCGGCGGCCGTGCGCGGGTCGCCGGGTGCCGGGTCGGGCGGACGGCCCGGTTTTCGGTCGCTACGCTCATCGTGTGGATGTGAGCCCGGCGACCGCGCCGATGCAGGCCCGCTCCCGGCTGTTCGCCCAGCTCACCCGGTTTGTGCTGGTCGGCTGCCTGGCGGCGGTCGTCGACTACGGCATCTACCAGTCACTGCTGCACCTC
>DATAYB010000007.1:0-7563 GCA_036272795.1 Pseudonocardia sp. | reverse complement strand
CGGGCTCCCCGGCCCGGATGATCTGCGAGAGCGGCGTCCCCTCGATCCACTCCGAGACCATCGCCCGCGGCGCCGAGGCCACCACGCGGGGCACCACGACGTGCTCGTCCCCGTCGAACGCGGCCGCGAACGTGCGCTGCGCGTCGGCCTCGTCGCGGTAGTCGAGCTCCTCGGCCATGCGCTCGCGCAGCTCCTGGAGCAGCGGTTTGATCTCCATGCCCGGCACCATCGGCTGGATGACGCGGGCGAAGCGCTGCAGCTGGCGCAGGTCGGCCATGATGGCCTCCTCCGCGCCGGGGTACTGGACCTTGACCGCGACCTCGCGCACGTCGCCCCAGACCGCCCGGTGCACCTGCCCGATGCTCGCGGAGGCCGCCGGGGTGTCGTCGAACTCACGGAAGCGCTCGCGCCAGCCGCGGCCGAACTGCTCGGCGAGCACCCGGTGGGTGCGCGCGGCCGGCATCGGCGGTGCGGCGGTCTGCAGCCGGGTCAGCGCCTCGCGGTAGGGCTCGGCCAGCTCGTCGGGGACGGCCGCCTCGAAGATGCTCAGGGCTTGGCCGAACTTCATCGCGCCGCCCTTGAGCTCACCGAGCACGGCGAACAGCTGCTCGGCGCTGCGGGCGGACAGCTGTGCGGAGATCTGCTCGCCGTCGCCACCGATCAGCCGGCGGCCCCAGCCGGCCGCCGCCCGTCCGGCGACCCCGAGCGGCAGGCTCGCCAGCTTCGCGGTGCGGTGCGCCCCGCTCCTGGGGATATCGGACACCTGGTGATTCTCTACCGTTCACCACTCGGCGCGCACGCCGCCTGGCCCTTCACCCCGTGGGGTTCGCCGGGCCGGGGGACCGAAACGCTGGTCGGGGCGCTGCGCGCGGGGTCGCCCGGCCGGGTGTGAGCTGCGCCGCAGCGGCAGTCGGGATGGGGCGCGCAGTGGCGCCTGCGCAGCCCGCCGCCGCGCAGGTCGAGCTCCAGCACGGTGTCCAGGGTGGCCGGTGGCTCGGTCCGGAACACCCCGTCGACCGCGAGCAGCGCCTGCTCGGCGGCCAGCGCGGCGGTGGCGGCCAGCGTGGCCGGGCTGCCCGAGCCCACCCAGCCGGCGAGCCGGGCGGCGACGGTCGGCCAGTGCGGGTCGGCGGCCGCGCGGTGCAGGTCCAGGCAGCGCAGGCACGCCGAGCGCCCGGGCAGCACCAGCGGCCCGACCAGGCCGAGCTCGTCGGCCATCCGCACCACGAGCTGCGGCACGCCCCGGGTGGCGAACTCCTGGTGGCGCTCCTGGTCCGGCGCCAGCAGGTCGGTGAGCACCGCCAGGTCCGGCCGCCGCCTCGGCCGCCCGGCGCGGACCCGGCAGTCGGGCGCGCGCTCCTGTACCGCCGCCGCCAGGGCCCCGAGACCCGTGTCCGGCCCGGCGGCGCCGGAGCGACCCGGCAGGCGCGCCTCACCGTCGACGGTCAGGTGCAGCGTACCGACCCCCGCCACCGCGAGTGCCTCGGCCACGGCGCCCAGCAGTGGCCCCGCGCCACTGACCAGCACGCACGACGCCCGCCGCGTCTCCAGCGCGCGCTTGGCGACCGCCGCGTCCTGCAGCGCGCCGACGGCGTACAGCTCGGCGAGCAGGGCCTCCGCGGCGTCCTCGTCGGCCCCCAGCGCCGAGGCGCGCGCCACGAGCTCCGCCCGCGACCAGTGACCGGGCAGCTCCAGCAGCAGCTCGACCAAAGGCGGCGAGAGCCCGGCGGCCTCCACGGCGTGCCCCGGCAGCAGCCCGAGCTGGACGGAGTCCGGGCCCCGGCGCAGCACGGGATGGTGCGGCCGCGACCGCACGAGGGCGGGAGCGGCGGGAGCGGCGGCGGCGGGCAGTGCGCGAGAGGTCATACCTCGAGGATGGCCCGCCGGGCGCGGGGCCGGAGCGAGTTATCCACAGGCCGCGCGCACCGCCGCCCCACGACCGGTCAGCCCTTGTCGGCCTCACCCGGGTCCGAGTCGGGCTTGGCGCCCGGCTCGGGATCCGTGCCGGGCTCGGCGGCGTGCTCGGCCGCCTCGGTGCGCTCCAGCTCGGCGATCGGGTCCGACACGTCGGCCTTGCGCCGTTCCACGAACGCGGTCGGGTTGTCCAGGTCCTCGACGTCCGGGATCAGGTCGGGGTGCGCCCAGACCTCGTCCCGGCCGACAGAGCCACACTCGGTGGTGAGCAGCCGCCACAGGTCGGCGGCCGCGCGCAGCCGCCGGGGCCGCAGCTCCAGCCCGACCAGGGTGGCGAAGGTCTGCTCGGCCGGGCCGCCGGAGGCGCGGCGCCTGCGCAGGGTCTCGCGCAGCGCGTCCGCACCCGGCAGCCGGCCGGCCACGGCGTCGCTCACCACGACGTCGACCCAGCCCTCGACCAGCGCGAGCAGCGTCTCCAGCCGGGACAGCGCGGTGAGCTGCTCCTCGGTGGTCGGCGGCTCGAACAGCCCGGACTGCATCGCGGACTCCAGCGACTGCGGGTCCGAAGGGTCGATCTGGCCGGCGATCTCCTCGATCCGCGACGAGTCGACCTTGATGCCCTTGGCGTACGCCTCGATCGCGCCGACCAGCCGCTGCGTCAGCCACGGCACGTGTGCGAACAGCCGCTGGTGCGCTGCCTCCCGCGCGGCCAGGTAGACCATCACCTCGCTCGCCGGCAGGTCCAGCCCGGCTGTGAACGTCTCGATCGCGGCCGGCAGCAGCGCGGCGGTGCCGGCCGGGCCGAGCGGCAGCCCGATCTCGCTCGAGGTGAGCACCTCGGTACCGAGCTGGGCCAGCCCCGTGCCCAGCTGGCTGCCGAAGGCAAAACCACCCATCTGGCCGAGCATGGCCAGCATCGGGCCGGCGGCCTGCCGGGCCTCCTCGGGCAGCCCCTCCAGCCAGGCGCCGGACACGCGCTGGGCGACCGGGTCGCACATCCGCTGCCACGTCGGCATGCTGGCCTCGACCCAGTCCCTCGGCGACCAGACGGTGACCTTCTTCGTGCCGGTCGGGAACGAGGTGGCAGGGTCCAACCACAGTTCGGCCAGCGAGAACGCGTCCGTCACGGCCTTGCGCTGCTCACTGGTCGGCGGGCGGGTCTGCGCCAGCTGCTGGATGGCGAGCTGCTTGGCCAGGTCGTAGTTGACCGGCCCTGACGACGTGCCGGCCTGGCTGAGCATCTGGCCGAGCTGGCTGAGCATCTGCCCCAGCTGGCCCATGTCGAACCCGCCGGCCCCGCCGGGGCCCATCCCGGGCATCATGAAGCCGCCCGGCAGGCCAGGTTGGCCGCCCTGACCGGGGAACCCGAAGCCGAACGGGTCCTGGGGGCCGTCGGAGCCCTCACCGGAACCCGGGTCCGACCCCTTGTCCGAACCCTGGGGGGAGTTCTGGTCGCGGTCCTTGTTCTTGTCTCGGTCGCCGTCCCGATCGCGGTCGGAACGCCCGAATCCGAACGGGGTTTCGCTCATAGCACCACGGTACGCGGCGGTGCCGCATCCGTTCCGCGAGATCGGCCGTAGGCTGAACCGGTGAGTCGTCGTACCAGAACCCTTGTGGTCGGTCTGTTGGTGGTGTTGGCCGTCGGGGTGCTAGCGGGCACCGTCCGGGTGCCACTGGTTGCGCTGGGGCCGGGGCCGACCTTCGACACCCTGGGTGCGGTCGACGGCAAGCCGGTCGTGAGCGTGACCGGCAGGCAGACCTACCCCACCACCGGTCACCTCAACATGACCACGGTCGCCGTCACCGACGGGCTGACCGCGGTCACCGCCCTGGAGTTCTGGGCGGACCCGGAGCGTGAGCTGGTGCCGAGGGCGGCCATCTACCCGCCCGGCAAGTCCGACCAGCAGGTCGAGCAGGAGAACACCGCTCAGTTCACCGACTCGGAGAACGACGCCGAGGTCGCCGCGCTGAGCTACCTGCACGAGCCGGTGAAGGTCGTCGTCGGGCCGCTCAGCGCGGGTGCCCCGGCGGCCAACGTGCTGAAGGAGGGCGACCAGATCCTCAGCGTGAAGGGCCAGCAGGTCACCTCGCCGGGGCAGGTCAGCCAGATCCTCACGACGACCCGGCCGGGGGACAAGATCGCGGTCAGCTTCCAGCGCGGCGACGCCCCGGTGACCGAGGGGACGGTGACCGTCGGCGCGCGCCCGGTCATCGCGGGCCGCCCCGACGGGCCACAGGGCTTTCTCGGCATCACCCCGGAGGGCCGCCCCGCCGACCCGAACCAGATCGTGATCAGCCTCGGCGACATCGGCGGCCCGTCCGCCGGCCTGGCGTTCGCGCTCGCGGTGATCGACAAGCTGACCCCTGACGACCTGGCCGGCGGCAAGTTCATCGCCGGTACCGGCGAGATCGGGCCGACCGGCGTGGTCGGGCCGATCGGCGGCATCGCCCTGAAGATGATCGCCGCCAGGCACGCGGGCGCGACGGTCTTCCTGGTCCCGGCGGCCAACTGCGCCGAGGCCGCCGCGAATACCCCCGCCGGGCTGCAGCTGGTCAAGGTCACCGCGCTGGCCGACGCCGTCGACTCGCTCACCGCGCTCAAGCATGGGCGCACGCCGCCCGGCTGCAGCTGAGGTCCGAGCGTGACTGAGGTGCCCATCCGGTACACCAGGGACCAGGCGGCCGTACCCAGCTACCCCGAGGTGGGCGCCACGCGCGCGGCCGTGCTCGCGGAGCCGGAGGCGCACACCTCGGCCGGCACCGACCTGCCCGGCGGGTACCACGTACTGCGCAGGCGGGTGCGGGTCGGCCACGGTCCGGCGGCGTTCGACGCGGCCAGGGCGATCGTGCTCGGCTGGGGTATGCAGCGCGCCGCCGGCGCGACGGTCTACCCACCAGACATCGCCCCCGAGGCGGGCCTGACGGTGCTGGTCACGACGCGGATCGGCCCGGTACCGATCACCGCGCCCTGCCGGGTGGTGTGGACGGTGGACGACGCGGAGCACGCCGGGTTCGGCTACGGCACGCTGCCGGGGCATCCGGAGCGGGGTGAGGAGGCGTTCCTGGTCAGCCGGGACGCCACCGACGAGGTCTGGGCCACCATCCTCGCCTTCTCGACGCCGGCCACCTGGTACACGCGCCTCGGCGGCCCGGCCGGCCGCCTGGTCCAGCGCTGGATCACCCGCGGCTACCTCCGCGCCTTCCACAACCTCCCGACCCCGTAACCCTCAAAACGGTCCCGCGAGTCGGGGATCTTGTCAGGGTGGGGGTTCCCGGCGCCCGGCACGGCCCCGCCGCACGGCGCGGACGACGTTGCGTGCCCTCGGGATGCCCGAGATGCCCAGCCAGGTCCGTGCGGCGGCCAGCCCGAGCGCCAGGGCGTACATGACCACAGGCAGCAGCACGAGCACCACGATCACGGTGAGACTCACGCTGCATCCCTGGGTCAGCCGGCCTAGGAGCAAAAGGCTACTCCGTCCGGGGGTGGGTCTCGACAGGACAAGCCCGGCGGCACGGTCGGTGAGCAGCGGGAATGCCGGACGAACGCCGCCCGGATGGTCCAACGAAGTTAACTCGAACGTAGCTATTCACTGAAACTCCACGAGTTACGGTTCAGTGTGCGCTGGAACGTGTTCTTGCCCGGGTTCGCGGTGGAGCGGATCGGCCGGTGGTGGTCCCTGCGGCAGGTCCGTCGCGCGACCGGGCCGTGCGGGTTCGGTATCGAGCAGCCGCTGCGGCGGACGGCCGTGCTGACGGGCCGGCAGAGAGGCTGAACAGCGAAAGCGTCACGCTTGCGGGGTGACCGCTGGCCGAACCGAGCAGGTAGTTGTCTCGGCAAGTGGACCGCTCCCTTGACCTGTCGCGCCCTCCGGGGCACCGTGCGTTGCGCCGTATTGCGGTACACGCGGTGCACCGTGGAAAAGGGGCGCATTGTTCGTCGCTATGAACAGGGTCAAGCGGGCGATCGAGCTGGTCGCCGGCCTCGCCGAGCTGCACGAACCGGCTGACTTCACCCGGGTCGCGCTGCCCGGCCTCGCCGAGCTGTTCGGCTGCGACATCCTGACCCTGACCGAGATCGACCAGCCGTCCGGCCTGATCCGGTACTCCGACCACCCGACAGGCAGCCTCGACGCCCACACCTATGAGGCGTTCGGTGTGCACCTGGACCAGCACCCGCTGCTCAACCACTACCGCCGCACCGGCGACAGCCGGGCCGTCCGGATGAGCGACGTGATCGACCGCTCCGACTGGCACCGGCTGGACATCTACCAGGACTGCTACCGGCCGAGGCCCACCGAGCACGTGCTCGCGGTGCACCTGCCCGCCGCCGGGGCGAGCAGCCGCGCGTTCGCGCTGAACCGGGCGAGCGGCGAGTTCAGCGACACCGACCGCGAGCTGCTGGACATCCTGCGCGTCCCGCTCGCCGAGGCGTACCGGCGGGCGCACGCGCGGCAGCGGGCGGAGCGGATGCTGGCCACCTCGTCAGAGGCCCGGCTGGCGGCGCTGACCGACCGCGAGGTGCAGGTGCTGGAGCTGGTCGCGGCGGGCCGCACGAACGTGGCCATCGCGCACACGCTGCAGGTCAGCCCCCGTACCGTGGCGAAGCACCTGGAGCGGATCTACCGCAAGCTGGGCGTCGGCAACCGGGCCGCCGCGGTGGCGCCGATCGTCTCAGCGGGCTCGGTCGGCCGGCGTGGCGAGCGCGGCCCGCTCAGCTCGGTCGGCTGAGTGAGTCGGTCGGCTGGTTAGGCCGGTCAGCCGACGTCGAGCGTGCGCAGCAGCGCGCTGACCATGTTCGGGGCGAGGTCGGGGTGCTCGACGAGCTCGTCCGGCTGGTCACCGGTGCCGCGCACCCGCAGCAGGCAGCAGTGCCCGCCCTCGCGCAGCACGGCGACCACGAGCCGGGCGTCCCGGCGGTCCGGGTGCTGCTGCGCGACGCGCACGGCGACCCGGTCCAGGTCGTCCTCGGAGCCGGTCGCGCCGGCCACCGCGCGGTCCAGCTCCACCTCGGCCGCGGGCGGCAGCACGACGATCTCCTGCGCGAGCGCGCAACCCGTCACCCCTTCGGGCCAACAGATCTCGGCGAGTTTCTCGGCCACATCGGCGTCGCTGAGGGGGTCCTGGGCGACCGGGGTGAGGCCGTCCGCGACAGCCAGCCGGGTGGCCAGACCGGGCTCCGCCCGGAGCAGCTGCGCGGTCGGGACCAGCGCAAACAGCTGCGGCGGCTGATCCCAGCCGGACGCCGAGAGAAAGTCTTCCACCTCCCGGGCAGCCGTCGGCAACGCCGTGGACCAGTTGGCCGAGGAATGCTCCGTGGAGTTCATCGGCGACATTCTCCCATCCGAAACGGGAACCCCATACGCCCTCCGTAGAGTTGACCTAACAAACACACATGTGATCCGCGCCCCTTTCGGATCGAGCAGGGCAATCCGAAAGCGCGGTGCAGCACCTCGACCACCAACTGGAGCGTGCCTCGTGGCGATGACGCCCCCGACAGGGGCTCCCGCCCTGTCCCGGCGGACCCGGATCCTGCTTGTCATCGGTGGGGTTGTGCTGGTCGCCTTACTGGCCGGGTCCCGGCTGCTGGACTACTACGTGAACTGGTTGTGGTTCGGTGAGGTGGGCTTCCGGAGTGTGTTCAGCACGATC
>DATAYB010000006.1:0-4135 GCA_036272795.1 Pseudonocardia sp. | reverse complement strand
TCGACTGTGACTGCAGGACGTTTCCTATAGTAGACGATTCGAACACCATTGAGGATGGCTGGATGGCTGCAAGGCAACAGTAAGGCGTGTGGATCACACTGCGGGCAGCGCCGGGCCGGCGCGGTGACGCGGAGGTGGCACTGTGATCGGACGGATGCGCGCGGGTCGGCGACCGGGGTGGTTCGGTGCGACGACGCTGTTCGTGGCGCTGGCCGCCAGCGCCACGGTGGCCGGGTGCGGCGCGAGCGGCGGTCCAGCGGGCGCCCCTGCAGCCGGCGGGGCTCCGGCGGCTGGCGCTGCCGGCGGGGTGCCGGACGTGGACGCCCCGCTGGTGGGCGGGGTCAGCGACGCGCAGTTCTGTGCGACCGCCACGCAGGTCGCGGTGCAGCAGCGGCAGGCCATGGCGCAGTTCCGCCAGCAGAGCCTGCACGGCCGGAGCCCGGACGGGACGGCCATGGCCCGGGGAACGGCCGACGCCTGGTCCAAGATCGCCGCGAACGCCCCCTCGGAGATTCAGCCGGACCTGCAGTTGATCGCGGACAAGACCCGGTCCGTCGCGGACGGGAACCGGGACCCGGGTGTCAGCCAGCAACTGTTGGCGCCGACCGAGCACTTCCACGCCTACCTCCGCCAGCATTGCCCGGGTGTCGCGTCCACCGTGCCTCATCCCGGCGGGTGACCGGGCGCCGAACTACGCGCGGCGGCCGATCTGCAACAGTGGTGCCTGCCCCGGACGGCCCGCGGCCGCTCCCGCTCCGGCGCCGAGCGATCCGCACGGCGGCGCGGACCCGGCGCGCTGCACCAGGTTGAGTGACGAGCAGGCCTGGCAGCGGGCGCAGCCGGCCACCGCCGTCTCCGCGCCGAGCCCCTTCGCGGCCAGGAACCCGGCGACCTTGCGGTAGATCGGCTCGGTGTACTCCCGCGACGGCGCTGGCACGTGCTCCATCAGCGAGCCGGCCACCGGGCGCAGCGGCACGACGAACGGGTACACGCCGATGTCGACCGCGCGCCGGCACATCTCGACGGTGAGCTCCGGGTCCTCGCCCATGCCGAGGATGACGTAGGTGGACACCCGCCCCTCGCCGAACAGCTCGACGGCGCGCTCCCAGGTCTGGAAGTACCGGTCGATGCCGGTGCGGAACTTGCCGGGGGCGACCCTGGCCAGCACTTTCGCGTCGAACGACTCCACGTGCACGCCGACCGCGTCGATGCCCATGCCGTGCACCTGGTCCAGTACGGCGAGGTCGCGCGGCGGCTCGAACTGCACCTCCACGGGCAGCCCGGCCGCCTCCTTGACGGCCTGCCCGCAGCGCGCCACGAACAGCGCGCCCCGGTCGGGGGCGACGGAGGACCCGGTGGTCAGCGTGGCGTCGACCGCGCCGTCCAGCTCCTTCGCCGCCACCGCAACCTCGGCCAGCATCGCCGGCGTCTTCTTGGCGATCGTGGCGCCGGACGCCAATGAGAGGCCGATCCCGCAGAACCCGCACTGGTCGGAGTTGCCCCAGTAGTTGCAGGTCTGCACGACGGTCGAGGCCAGCGAGTCCAGGTGCAGCAGCGCGATCTTGTGATACGGCACGCCGTCGGCGGTGGTCAGGTCGTAGAACCGGGGCCGGGCCGTGCCGGACACCGAGGCCACCTTGGTCCCGTGCAGGTAGATGCCCTGGCTGCCGTCCTCGGCGCGCAGCGCGTACGGCGAGTCGGCGCTCGGCGGCACGGTGACCGGCACGCCCTCGATCCACAACATGCCTGAGTCCGACGGGCCGGCGCCGCCTTTCCGGGACGTCTCGAGAGTGGTCTCGATGCGCATCCCGACCGCCTGCAGATCCATGATCAACGCGGCGACTTCGGCGGTGTATGAGCCGGTCGAGGACGGGGGCGCGGTGCTCACGACATCGGTCATTCATCTATTATAGTGTGTGAAGCCCACTATCCGATACATTTGCCGGAGTCGTTGCGGAACCTGGTGCCGGCCGGTCGGCGCGCGCCCGGGGCGCCCGCCAACCCAGCTCGCGGTGGGCGAGCAGGTGCCGGACGAACAGCTCGGTGGTCGCGGTCGGCGCCGGCTGGCTGACCACGTGCCACGGTCGTTGCAGCGGTGTGCCCGCCACCGCCAGCTCGACCAGCGCGCCGGAGTCCAGATGGGCGCGCACCGCCGGCCGGGACACCAGCGTCACCCCGAGCCCGGCCACCGCGGCGGCTACGACCGCGCCGTGCGAACCGAGCGTGAGCTGGGGCGGGGCGATCTCCAGCGCGGCCAGCAGCGCGGTCGTGGTGGCCCGGATCCCGGACTCCGGCTCGCGCAGCAACCAGGTCGCCGCGGCCGGGTCGAACGTGGCCGGGTCGAACGTGGCCGGGTCGAACGCCGCAGGATTGAACGCCGCAGGATTGAACGCCGGCGGGCCGACCACGACGAGCGAGTTGGGCTGGACCGCGCGCACCCGGGCCGGCGCGTCCGAGGGTGGCCGCCCGGCGACGACCAGGTCCACCTCGTGGTGGGCGAGCTTCGGCCACACCGCCTGCCGTGGCGCGACCTCCAGGCCGAGCACCACCGCCGGGTACTCCGCGCGGAACGACGCCAGCAGCGTGGGCAACAGGTGCTCGCCGGCCGTGGTCACGGCGGCCAGCCGCAGGGTGCCGCGCGCCGGGTCGGCCTCAGCGCGGGCGGCGGCCAGCGCCTCCTCGTGCAGGCCGAGAATGCGCCGGGCATAACCGACGTAACGGTGGCCGGCGGCGGTCAGCCGCACGCCCCGGCCGTCGCGGTCGAGCAGCGGCACGCCGACCTCGGCGGCCAGCGCGCTGATCGCGCCGGACACGGAGGCCTCCGTGACGACGAGGCGCTGCGCGGCCGCCCGTACCGAGCCGGTGTCGGCCAGCTCGACGAGCGCCCGCAGCCGCGCGTTGGTCGTCATCGCCTAGTCATCGCCCAGTCACGTACTGATTGTCTCCCCGCCCGGTTCGTCGAGCAGCACCCGGCTGGCCAGCAGGTCCGGCGCCTCCAGCGTGGTCAGCGCGGCGAGGTCCACCCTCGGATCGGGCTGTTCGAGCAGCCGCCGCGCCTGCCGCAGCCGGGCCCGTTCGACCGCGTTGCGCACGCTGCGCGCGTTGGCGAACCAGGGCTGGCCGACCCTCGCCCGCAGGTACCGGTCCAGCACCTCGCGCGCCTCGGGGGAGAACCGATAGCCGAGCCCGTCGGCCATCAGCTCGCCGATCCGGGCCAGCTCGCCGACGGAGTAGTCCGGGAACGTGATGTGGTGCGCGATCCGGCTCTGCATGCCCGGGTTGGCGGCGAAGAAGGTGTCCATCCGGTCGGCGTAGCCGGCGAGCACCACGACCAGGTCGTCGCGGTTGTTCTCCATCACCTGCAGCAGGATCTCGATGGCCTCGCCGCCGTAGTCCCGCTCGTTCTCGACCTTGTACAGGTAGTAGGCCTCGTCGATGAACAGCACGCCGCCCATCGCCCGCTTGATCACGTCCTTGGTCTTCGGCGCGGTGTGCCCGACGTACTGACCGACCAGGTCGTCCCTGGTCACCGCGACGAGGTGCCCCCGGCGCAGGTAGCCGAGCCGGTGCAGCAGGTCGGCCAGCCGCAGTGCCACGGTTGTCTTGCCCGTGCCGGGGTTGCCGGTGAAGCACATGTGCAGCGTCGGCGCCGGCGTGGCCACCCCGAACCGCGCCCGGGTGCGGTCCACGAGCAACAGCGCGGCGATCTCGGCGAGGCGGGTCTTCACCGGCGCGAGCCCGATCAGCTCGCGGTCCAGCGCGCCGAGCACCTCGTCGATGCCGGCGTCCAGGCGGGCCTGCGCGAGGTCCACGAGGGTGTTCGGGGGTAGTGCTTCGGGGGCCGGCGGTACGTCAACCGGCCCCCGAGCGTCCGGTCCACTGGCCGGGCGCATCCCGAAGGACGGGCGCTCGGCGGCGGGGGCCTGTGCGGTCACCTCAGCTCCGGGGGTAGCGCTCGCCGGCCGGGCGCTCGGTGGCGTAGGAGTGCAGGGTGTACCGGATGGACCGGTCGCTCGCCTCCTGGCGCTCCAGCCGGAACCCGGGCTCCTCGGCCGGGCGCTGCACCAGGAACGACAGCGCCGTGGTCTGCCGGCCCAGCCGCGCGTCGTAGGCGTTGAGCTTGATGTAGCGCTCC
>DATAYB010000005.1:0-2961 GCA_036272795.1 Pseudonocardia sp. | reverse complement strand
CCATGGCCCAACCCGCCACTCACGGGGTGCTAACCGGGGTTCTCGTTGTCGGCGACGGCCTCGCCGAAGTAGATGATCGTTCGCAGGGCCAGCGAGACCGGACGGCCGAAGTACTGGATCACGAACTCGTTGGGCGCCAGGAAGGCGTACGGCTCGGCCAGGTGCCCGAAGTACCGCCGCACGCCGTGACGCCGCAGCCGCACCACGTTGACCCAGGCGATCACCAGCAGGGCCATCGGATAGACCAGGTTGACGTCCGAGGTGGGTGGCGGCGCGACCGACTCGGTGGGCAGCACCGCCAGCCAGTTGGCAGCCAGAATGAACGCGAACAGCGTGACGCCCAGCTGCACCACGCCGCGCGGCACGTCGGCCCCCAGTTGCTCGTCCACCTGGGCGCGCACCCAGTCGACGAGCAGCTCCCACAGCAGCTGCAGCTTCGAAGGGCGGCCGACCCGGGCCCGGCTGGCCATCCAGAGACCGGAGCCGACCACCATCCGGCCTGCCACTGCGGTGCTGACCAGGGTGTCGGTGTTGAAGGTCAACCCGAGGAACTCGAAGGTCGGGTGGTACCCGGGGCGGATGGGCTCGGCGTCCGCGAAGATGGAGGCGCTCGGCGTGCTCAATGGCCTGGTCCGCACCCATGCCCAGCACGAGCTCCAGGTCGGCGTCCTGCGGGCCGAGTTCGTGGTGGCACAGGCGGCCTTCCTGCAGCGCGCCGCGGCCGACGGCGGCCACCCGCACCTGGCCGCGACGCTGGCCGAGGCGGCCACCGAGCCGGTCGAGCCGCAGGACGACCGGTTCGGTCGGATCCTCACGCTCGTGCTGGACGGCCTGCTCCCCCGCGCGTAGTGGGAGCGGTGAGCTCGCCGAGATCGGCACCACGGCTGTTTTCGAGCGCGTGGAGAACCGTGGTGCCGATCTCGGCGCATTCGGTCTAGCGCAGGAGCTCCGAGACGTGGGCCGAGACGATCCGCCAGCCGTCGGCGAACCGCACCCACGTCTGGCTCTGCCGCCCCTCGACCCGCCCGTCCGGATACTCGAACAGCGTGTTCACCACCGCCGTCCGGTCGTCCACCGTGAGCACCCGCGTGTCGCGCAGCCGCCGACCGGGAGGCACCGTCGGGTGGGTGCGGCGCCACGCGGCGATCTGCGCGGCGCCGGACTGCCGGTCCGCCACGCCGTAGCGCAGGCAGCGCGGGTCGTCCCAGAACAGCTCGGTGAGCACGGCGACGTCGCCGGCCACCAGGGCTCGCTCGTAACGCCGGAACGCGGCCAGCACCTCGCCGACCACGTCCGGGCGGTCCAGGGCGAGGTCGGTGTCGGGCGTCATGCCGGCGCCGGCGCTTCGCTGCGCGCCGCCGGCCCGCCCGAGTCGTCCGCCGGGCCCGGTCCGTCACCGGAGCCGGACCCCGGGCCCGAGCCGTCACCCGGGCCCGAGCCGTCACCCGAGCCGGAGTCAGAACCCGAGCCGGAGTCAGAACGCGGCGCCGGCACCTCGACCGCCGCCGCGTCCCTACCCCTGGTCACCAACCCGAATCCCAGCAGGATCAGCCCGGCGAAGACGTAGCCCAGCGCCACCTGGCCGCCGACGTCCCAGCCGACCTGCGGCGCGTGGATCAGCCCGACGAAGCCGAGCGCGGCGCCGATGAAGCAGTAGATCGCCGCCGGCAGGAACTTCTTGTCGATGATGAAGGCGACGATCGCGCCGAGCACCATGCCGGCCAGGATCGCGCCGCCGCCGAACAGCTGGGTGCCGTGGTAGACGAGCCCGGCGTTGGTCAGTGCGTCGGCGCCGACCTGCGACGCCGTGGTGCCGGCGGCGGCCAGCGCGTTGTCCATCAGCCCGCCGGCCCAGCTCGCGATGTTCGGCAGGATCGCGAACACCACCGCGACGGCGTGCGCCCTCGGCACCACCTGGAACGCCTGCGCGCCGATCAGCAGGCCGATGTAGAGCAGGATCGGCACGATCGCCGGCAGCGGCAGCAGGGCCCCGAGCAGCGCGAACATGCCGAGGAAGCAGAACAGCGCGATCACGACGCCGGACGCGAGCGAGTAGCTCGTGCGCCCGCCGGCCGCCTTCCAACCGGGGTGCCCGATGTACACCGCGGGCGGGAACGGGCAGCCCAGCGCCGAGCCGACGATCGCGCCGGTGCCGTCGGCGAGCAGCACGCTGCGCAGATTGTAGCTGTCGCCGGCGGCCGAGGCGCTCTCCACGTTCGTCATGCCCTCGGTGAAGTTGTAGATGCCGAGCGGGATGGCGGTGGCGAGCAGGGGCGCCACGTCGGCGAGCCCCTGGCCGAGCCGGTGGAAGCTCAGCGTGGGCAGCGAGATGGCCACCTCGTGTGCCGCGCTGACCACGTCCGGCGCCGACATGTAGCCACCTGCCCAGCCGATCGCCGTGCCGACCAGCAGCGCGGCCAGCCCGACCGGGATGTTGCCGGGCAGCTTCAGGTCGGTGAAGAACCCGATCAGGATGATCACCATGACCGGCAGGGAGATCCACAGCGCCTCCCACATCTGGGCGGCGGGGCGCATCGAGATGAACGCGATGGAGACGCCGGCCAGGGTGCCGAGCATCGCCGCCTGCGGGGTGTAGCGCCGGATGTACGGGCCGATGAACGCTCCGACCAGCACGATCAGGCCGATGATGAAGCACCATGCCAGCCCGGCCGCCCAGGCGGTGAGCGGGTCCTTGGTCTTCAGATAGATCGGCAACATGATCACGAAGACCACGATGAACATGTGCGGCACACTGGGGCCGTAGGGCATCGCGCACACGTCGAGGCGGTTCTCCCGGCGGGCCAGTCGGCGCGCCAGGTACGTGTAGTAGACGTTGCCGATCAGCAGCTGCACCCCCAGCGCCGGCAGCAGCACGCCGAACACCTCGGCACCGGGGATCTTCACAACGCCGAGGCACAGCCCGGTCAGCACGAGCACGTTGACCAGCGTGTTGAAGCCGAG
>DATAYB010000004.1:0-4950 GCA_036272795.1 Pseudonocardia sp. | reverse complement strand
ACCCCGTTGCTGCTCGCCGGGGCGTTGCCGGAGCCGGAGCGCGCCCGGTAGCCGGCACAACGTCAGCCGTACGCGGGGGAGCGCAGCGCGGCCGCCGGGTACCGGGCCCTGACCTGATCGGTGACCAGCATCGCGGACTCCACGCAGCCACTCTGGCCGGCCCCGGTCCATGGCCGCACGCCGTCGCCCACGTTCCACAGGTTCGGCAGCGGCGTGGTGTCCGGCAGGTCGTGGCCGGCGATCGCGCGCTGGGCGGGCCACCGCTGGCCGGCGCAGATCTCCACGGAGAGCACGCGCGCGGTGCCGTACTCCGGGAACTGCGCCAGCAGGTCCGCCTCGAGCAGCGCGACCTCGGTGGCCTCGTCGAACTCCCCGGTGGCAGGCGACGGCGTGCTGGCGGCGGCGTAGAGGTGCCAGCCGGGGCGCGCCATCCGGGGCGACAGCGCGGTCAGGTTGGCGGCGTAGGCCAGCCGGCGGGTCGAGCCGAAGAAGACCAGGCTGTCGAGCCGCCGCACCGGCCACCGGGTCGCGAAGTTGACCGTGATCAGCGTGCTCGGCCGGGACCAGGCGCGCACCTGCGCGGAGTACTCGGCCGGCAGGCCACCGGCGCGGCAGAGCTCGACGGTGGCGAGCGGCCCGGCGTTGCTCACGGCCAGCCGGGTGGCCACCCGGACCAGCTCCCCGCCCCGGCGCACCCAGGCCCCGTCGACCAGTCCGGAGCCGTCGACGGTCAGCCCCGTCACCGAGCTGTCGCACCACAGCACACCGCCGGTGCGCTCGTAGTGCTCGGCGAGCACGCGCCACGGGCCGACGGACCCGTCCGGGTGGGCGCCGTAGTCCCGCAGCGCACCGGGCTTCGTGAGGTAGTCGAAGAACAGCGCGGCCGGTACGTCGGCGGGCTCCGCGGCGAATAGCGCGCTGGTCAGGTTGCGCACGAGCCGGTGGGTGCCGGGGCCGGCCCGCAGCGAGTCCAGCCAGGCCGCGGTGTGCACGGCCGCCGAAGGGCGCAGCCGGGGGAAGCGGCGGGCCACGGCGCCGAGGCCGGCCGTGGTGTGCCGGACCGCCGCCCCGACCGGCCCACTGGTCAGTGACAGGTCACGGCGGCCGACCCGCAGCATCGGTGGGCGCGCCAGTACGGGGGCGCCCGGGTCCACGCCGAGCTCGGCGAAGAGCCGCCCGTTCGCTCCGCCGAGCTCCAGGACCAGGGCGCCGGTGTTCACCGTGAACCCGTCGACCTCCATGGTGGAGGCCCGCCCTCCGACCCGGTCCCGGCTCTCCACCAGCAGGGTCCGGTAGCCGTAGTGGTTGAGCCGGGCGGCGGCCGCCATGCCACCCGCGCCGGCGCCGACCACCAGCGCGTCGTAGCTGCTGTGCGCCGGCTGGTCGACTGGCCGGGTCACGGCGCCCTCCCCGCTCAGTCGGCGGCGTGGATCGTGCCGGCGGCGGCGAGGTCTGCCACCTCGTCCCGCGTGAAGCCGGCCTCCGCGAGCACCGCGCGGGTGTCCGCACCGCGCCGCACCGGCGCCGCCCCTGACCGCCCGGGGCTGCGGGACAGCCGGGGTGCCGGCGCTGCGGCCAGGTTGTCCCCGTCGAGACGGACGGTGCCGCGCTCGCGCAGGTGCGGGTCGTCGGCCAGCTCCTCCAGCTCGAGGACCGGGGCGCCGCAGCCCTCGAGGTCGGCGAACACCGCCTCCCAGTGCGCCCTCGGTTTGTTGCCGAAGATCTCGGTGGCCCGCTCGCGCAGCTCGGGCCAGTGCAGCGGGTCGAGCTGGTCGAGAGGGGCCACCTCGTCGAGGCCCAGGGCTTCCAGGAACCGCGCGTAGAACTTCGGCTCGAGGGCACCGACGGTGAAGTAGCCGCCGTCGGCGCACTCGTACGCGCCGTAGAACGGGGCCGTCCCGGACAGCAGGTGCTGCCCGCGCCCCGCCCACCGGCCGGCGTTCAGCTCGGCCAGCTGGGGGGTGTTCAGCAGCGCGGCGCCGTCCACGATGGCCGAGTCGATCACCTGGCCGAGGCCGGTCCGGGACCGTTCCAGCACCGCCATGGTGATGCCGAACGCGGCGAACAGGGAACCGCCCGCCATGTCGCCGAGCATCGCCAGCGGCGGCACCGGCGCACCCTCGCCCGAGGAGCCGATGACACCGAGCGCGCCGGCCACGCCAAGGTAGTTGATGTCGTGGCCAGCGCGGTCGCGGTAGGGGCCGTGCTGGCCCCAGCCGGTCAGGCGCGTGTAGATCAACCGAGGGTTGCGGGCGCAGAGCACGTCCGGGCCGAGGCCCCTGCGCTCCATCGTGCCGGGCCGGTTGCTCTCCAGCAGCACGTCGACGTGGTCGGCGAGCCGGGCGATCACCTCGGAACCGCCAGGGGCCCTCAGGTCGACGACAGCCGAGCGCTTGCCCCTGGCGAACCAGCCGGACGGGTCGAACGGTGGCGGGTCGGGGCGCTCCACGGCGATCACCTCGGCGCCGAAGTCGGCCAGCAGCATCGAGCAGAACGGCCCGGGCCCGAGGGCGCTCATGTCGAGCACCCGGATGCCGTGTAGCGGGCCGGCTGCCGTGAGACCCGGCTCCGGCGAGGTGGTGACCATGTGCCCCCTGTCGAAGTGGCTCCGCGGCCGAACATACCAAGCGCGGTTTGGTTTGGAAGGTGCGGCCCACACCCCGGACTCGAGCGGCGTCGCACGGGCTTGACCGTCGATCCTAACGTCGTTAGTTTTCCGATGCCAGTGTCGCCGCGACCGGACACCGGGTGAACTGCTCGAAGGTCACCGCTCGGAGGTCACATGGAAGCCAGGCTGGACGGGCGGGTCGCGCTGGTCACCGGTGCCGGCTCGGGGATCGGCGCGGCCAGCGCGGCCGCACTGGCCGGAGCCGGCGCTGCCGTCGCGGTGACCGACATCGACCTCGCCGCCGCCGAGAAGGTCGCCACCGGCATCACCGAGCGCGGCGGGCGGGCGGTGACGCTGCGACTGGACGTGGCCAGCGAGCCGGACTGGCGCGCCGCCGTCGCCACCGCGACCGGCCAGCTCGGCCCGGTCACCGTGCTGCACAGCAACGCCGCGCTCACCTCCCGCGCCGACTACGCCGCCGACCTCGGTGTCATCGATCTCGAGGTGGAGGTGTTCGACCGGGTGATCGCGGTCAACCTGCGCGGCGGGGTGCTCGGCTGCAAGCACGTGCTGCCCGGCATGCTGGCCGCCGGCGGTGGCTCGATCGTGCTCACCTCGTCGGTCAAGGGCAGCACCGGAAGCGCGCACCGCACTGCGTACTCCGTGTCCAAGGGCGGGCTGGACGCGCTGGTCAGGACGGTGGCCACGGCGTACGGCAAGGCCGGCGTACGGTGCAACGCTGTCGCGCCCGGCATCGTGGCCACCGAGGCGGTCGCGGCGATACCGGCCGCCCAGCGCGCCGAACTGGCGGACGCCCACCTCACGCCGGAGCTGGGCACACCTGCCGACATCGCCAACGCCGTGGTGTTCCTGGCCTCCGACCTCGCCGCGTTCATCACCGGGCAGGTGCTCCGCGTGGACGGCGGGCTCGCCGCGCACACCGCCGCACTCTCGCCGCCCGGGACACGGGTCGCGCCGACTCGAAGGGACCAGGCATGAACGTCGTACTGCTCGGCGCCACCGGCAAGGTCGGCGGCCCGATCCTGGCCGAGCTGCTGGAGCGGGGCCACGGGGTGACCGCCGTGGTCCGGGACGTGTCCCGGCTGCCGGCCGAGTCCGCCGCGCTGGCGCACCGGGTGGGCGACGCGTTCGACCCGGCCGTGCTGGACGACGTGCTGCCGGGCGCGGATGCGGTGATCTGCTCGGTGGCGCTGCGTGACCCGGCGCAGCGCGAGCGGACCCCCGAGCTGCTGCTCCGCACTGTCGGCGCTGCCGCCGCGCGCGCCGGCGTGCGGCTGCTGACCATGGGCGGCGCGGGCAGCCTGCGCACCGCCACCGGCGTCGACCTGGTGGACACGCCCGGCTTCCCCGAGGTCGCGAAGCCGGAGTCGCTGGGCTTCCGGGCGGCGCTGCACGAGCTGATCGAGCACGCCCCGGCCGGCCTGGACTGGACGATGCTCTCGCCGCCGGCCTCGATCGAGGTGGCCGGCCCGCGCACCGGCCGGTACCGGACCGCCGACGACACGCTGCTCACCGACGAGACCGGCGCGTCCCGGATCTCCGCCTCGGACCTGGCCGCCGCCCTGGTCGACGAGCTGGAGAACCCGAAACACCCCGGCCGCCGCTTCACCGCCGGCTACTGACGCGCCGGCTACTGACGCGCCGCTTACTGACGCGCTGCCCTCCGAGACCACCGGGCGCGGTGGGTCAGGTCAGGGCGTCGCGGCGCAGGAAGCGTTCGATCCAGCCGTCGGTCTCCTCGCCGTCCCAGCGCAGCCGGGCCGGCCCCTCGGCGGCGATCAGGTCGTCCGCGCCGGAGCGGGTGCCGAGCGTCATGCCCACCGGGTTGTCCATGGTGTAGTTCGTCCGGTGGGTCATCGTCACCTCGATCACCGCCGTGCCGGCCCGCGTGACGACCTCGGCGGTGAACCGGGCAGGGCTGCCGTCCACGCCGGCGAGCCGGGGTAGCCGCAGCTCGGTGACCGGGTGCCGGCCCTCGGCGTCGTCGACGAAGCCGACCACATAGGGCGGTACCCGCTCGCCCCGGGTCCACACCACGATGGCCAGCAGCGAGCGGCCGCTGGGGAAGACGCCGGACAGCCAGGCGTCGCCGAGGATCTTCGCGTAGTCCCGTGGGCCGTAGGAGTGGTCGCGGAACCCGTGGGTGTCGAAGGTGAGCTCCCGCCCACCCAGCACCGCATTGCCGGTGATCCGGCCGGGCTGCTCAAGGTGCCCGTCGGCCCACTCCTGGTCGTCCAGGCCCCGGGCGCTCCAGGTCGGCGCCATGCCCTCGAAGTCGGCGGCGAACCGCACCGGCTCCCACGGTCCGTCCGCCAGCGGCC
>DATAYB010000003.1:0-16659 GCA_036272795.1 Pseudonocardia sp. | reverse complement strand
ACTGCCCCACCGCCGACCGCGTTGTTCAGCCGCGCCCAGCTGCCACCAACAGGGTCAGCTCGGGTGGCGACGGAACCGGCGCAGGTAGTCCTGCCAGTTCCAGGTGTCGAGGAAGTGCTCGGTGGCGCGATACCCGTCGTCGTGCAGCTCGCGGATCTGTGCCGCGTTGAGCGAGAACTGCGTGAAGCCCACCGAGTCCGAGCTCACCTCGATCGTCCGCGCCTGCACCCACGGTTTGTGCTGGTTGGCCTGGTCACGCCCGACGAGTGCCGTCGTGATGACACCCTCCAGCACGTGCACAGGGGCCGGCAGGATCTGGTTGAGCCAGCGGGGCAGCAGCGTGCCGTCCGGGCCGGGGATGTCGGGCATGAGTGTGATGCCGAAGGTCGGCCAGCGGGGCAGCTTGCCGTCGGTGCGGTCGAGCGAGTCGATCGGGAAGTTGGACACCACGCCGCCGTCGACCAGTGTCGACTCCACGCCGCTGATCGGGTTGGTCAGCTTCATCGGGCGGAACAGCAGCGGGATCGACATCGAAGCCCGCACCGCGTCGGCGATCGACTGCTTGTCCGGGTCGAGCCCGTACACCGGTCCGTAGTCCCATGGCAGCCGGATGAGCCGCCCGAGGGTGATGTCGGCGCAGGTCACGACGAGCTTGTAGCGGCGGTCCTTGGGCAGCTGGGGGTCGTCGAGCTTGAGGTCGCCGAACGTGTGCACGCCCAGGTCGGCGAGCTCGCGGGCGATCCACTCGCGGGCGTAGTCACCCCGGTAGAGGCCGTCGTCGCCGAACAGCGCGAGCCCGGGCCCGATCACCGGCACCCTGTCAAGCGGTACCCGGTCGGCGAACTTCTCGTAGTTCAGCCGCATCGCGGCCTCGGTGAGCGCCTCGCCGGCCAACCCGGCGGCGACCAGTGCACCGACGATCGCACCCGCCGACGTCCCGGAGACCCGCCACGGCCGGTAGCCGTGATCGTTCAGGGCCGCCACCGCACCGGCCAGCGCGATGCCCTTGACCCCGCCACCGGAGAGCACCAGGTCGGCGATCAGCGGCTGTTCAGTTCCGTTGCCACGCGTCACAGATTCATCAGACCACACACGTTCCACCCGGCGCCGACGGAGCAGCTCACGACCCGTGAGTGGTAATGGTCGCTATTAGCGACCATTACCACTCACAGGGTCAGCCGGCAGCAAAAGCCCAGCTCAGACCAGGCATTACTCGACGAGGTCCAGGGCGGCGCGCACGACGGCGTCCGAGTCGATGCCGTGGTAGCGGTAGACCTCGGCGAGGGAGCCGGACTGGCCGAAGCCCGTCACACCGAGCAGCGCGCTCGGCACCCCGTTGATCGCGGCCAGGAAGGCCAGCGTGTGCGGGTGGCCGTCGAGCAGGGTGACCAGCGGCGTGGCGCGGCGGGCCGGGAACGCCTGCTCGAGGATCCAGGTCGAGTCGTCGCCCCTGCCCTGCCGCGACCGCAGCGCACGGAACAGTAGGTCCGGGCTGGTCACGCACACGACGTCGGCCAGCACCCCGACCTGTTCGAGGCGCGCGGCCGCCTCCAGCGCCTCGGTGACCATCGCCCCCATCACCGCGATGGTCACCACCGCCCCGTCGCGCCGGCGCAGCGGATAGGCACCGGCGACCACATGGCGGCGCCTGCGCTCGCGCGCGGCCGGGTCTTCCGGCACCGCCGCCAGTGACTGGTCGACCGGGCGGGTGGAGAGCCGCAGGTACGCCGAGCCGCCGTCCGGCCGGCCGAGCCTGGCCATCGAGGCGAGCAGCGTCCATTCGACGTCGATCGCGAACGCCGGCTCGTAGCTCACGCAGCCGGGCTGCTCGATGCCGATGGACGGCGTCTTGATCGACTGGTGCGCGCCACCCTCCGGCGCGAGCGTGACCCCGGACGGCGTGCCGACCAGGATCGACTGGCCGCCCGCGTAGATGCCGAAGGACCACGGCTCCAGCGCGCGCTCCACGAACGGGTCGTACATCACCCCGATCGGCAGCAGCGGCTCGCCCCACCTGCTCCAGGTCGCGCCGAGCTCACCGAGCAGCCCGACGAGGTTCGTCTCCGCGATACCCAGCTCGATGTGCTGGCCGGCCGGCGCCTCCCGCCAGTGCAGGATCGTCTCGGCGTCGTCGGCGAACCAGTCCCGCCGCTCGGTCGCCGACCACACGCCGACCTTGTTCACCCAGCCGCCCAGGTTCGTCGTCGAGCTGACGTCCGGGCTGACCGTCACCACCCGGCGGGCGGCATCCGGCGCGGCGCGGGTGAGGTCCAGCAGCGCGCGGCCGAGGGCGGCCTGCGTGGTGGCGGTGCCCTGCGGGGCGGGGCGGCCGATGTCGGCGGGCAGTTCGGGCGCCTCGGTGCTCGACACGGGTTCGCGGCGGAGCCGGCCGGCCACCTCGGCGCAGGTCGCGGCGGCGGGGGTGCCGGCGGCGAAGCGCTGCCACGGCTGGCCCGGGTCGACACCGACCTCGCCGGCCAGAGTGCGCATCTGCGCGTCGGTGAGCAGCGACGAGTGGTTCTGCGGGTGCCCCTGGACCGGCAGCCGGTAGCCCTTGACGGTGTAGGCGAACATCACCGTCGGGCGGCCGTCATCGATCTGCCCGAAGGCGTTGTCGAGCGCGTCCAGGTCGTGGCCGCCGAGGTTGCGGATGGCCTCGAGCAGGGTGGCGTCGTCGAGGGTGTCGATCAGCTCCCGGATCGCGGCCGGCTCGTCGTCACCGGGCAGCCGGTCGCGCAGCTCCCCCGCCGTACAGCGCAGCAGCCGCTGGTACTCGGGGTTGCTCATGCGGTCGATCCGGGTGCGCAGCGCGGCACCGCCCGGCCGTGCGAACAGCTGCTCCAGCAGCCGCCCGTACTTCAGCGTCAGCACCTGCCAGCCGGCCGCGCCGAACATGCCCTGCAGGCGCTCGGCGGCGATGTTGGGCACGACGCGGTCCAGCGACTGGCGGTTCAGGTCGACGATCCAGACGATCTCACCGAGCTCAGCGACTGCCGGGTCCAGGATCGCCTCCCAGATCGCGCCCTCGTCCAGCTCCGCGTCCCCGACCAGCGAATACTGCCTCCCGCTGCCGGTCGTCGCCCCGAGCGTGGAGCGCAGGTACCGCCGCGACAGCGCACCCCAGATCGGCGCGGTCGCCCCGATGCCGACCGAACCCGTCGAGTAGTCGACCGGGTCGGGGTCCTTGGACCGGCTCGGGTAGCTCTGCAGCCCGCCGAACTCGCGCAGCGTGGTCAGGTACGACTCGTCGAGCTCGCCGAGCAGGTAGTTGATCGCGTGCAGCACCGGCGAGGCATGCGGCTTGACCGAGACGCGGTCGCCCGGGGCCAGGTGCTTGAACCACAGCGACGTCATGATCGACACCATCGAGGCGCAGGACGCCTGGTGGCCGCCGACCTTGAGGCCGGACGGGTTGGGCCGCACCCGGTTCGCGTGGTGCACGATCGAGCTGGACAGCCACAACACCCGCCGCTCGATCTCGTCCAGGACCCCGAGCGGGCTCGCGCTGGTCGCGGCCGGAGCTGAGCTGGTCATGATCTCCTCTTGTCATCGGCGATAGATCGGGTGGGCGTCGGTGGCCAGCGCCCGGGTGGCCGCCGTCGATGTGGCGCGCGTTCGTCCGACTTGTCATGGGAAATGGCCATGACCAGTGCCAGTTGTCGCGGCAAATAGCCACGACAAGTCGGAGCGGGAGAGCGGGTCCGCGCGGGGCGGCGGAGGGTGTCCGCCGGGTCTGCGCGCGGCGGCGGCTGTTGCCGTGGCCGGGGTGCGGCCGACGGCCGGTGCTCGCGCGCCGATCGTGCATAACGTAACTACCAGTCCACCACTACAATCCGAACTGCTCAACCGATGTAGATCAAATTGAGCAGACTGCACGTTGGCGCGCCTCGGCGCCGGATCGGGAGTGAGCACCGTGCCCAGCACGCACCGCGCCGACGCTGTGGACGCCCGCCTCATGCTCGCGCTCGCCGAGGAGCCCCGCGCCACGACGGTCGCGCTGGCCGAGCGGCTCGGGCTCTCCCGCAACACCGTGCAGGCCCGCCTGGCCAGGCTGGACGAGCGCGGCGCGCTGGACTCGTTCGAGCGCCGGATCGACCCCGCCGCCCTCGGTTACCCGCTCACCGCGTACATGACGACCCGGGTCACGCAGCGCGGCCTGGACGACGCCGGCGCAGCGCTGGCCGACATCCCCGAGGTGCTCCAGGTACAGGGCATGACCGGGCAGACCGACCTGCTCGTGCACGTGGTCGCCCGCGACGCCGACGACCTGTACCGGATCGCCGGCCAGATCCTCGCCATCCCGTGGGTGGAGCGCACCGACACCGCGCTGGTGATGCGCGAGCTGGTCGGCTACCGCATCGGGCCCCTACTCCGCCGCCTGACCGACTGACCCGGCACCGCCTGGACGGGGCCGGCCGCACCGGGCCGGCAGGGAGGCGCGGCCCGGCGGCGCGCCCGGCCCGTTGTTACCCAACTCCACAGGAGGCAGGATTTTTCGCGCCGAAACCTGCCTCCTGTGGAGCTCGGTAACAACAGGCCGCGCCCAGGCCGCGCCGCGCCGGGCCGCGCCGGCGGGGCCCGCGCGCGGAGACCGGCTCAGTGCGTCGGTGTGGCTTCGACGGTGCCCCGGCGGGCCGCGCGCAGGCCGCTGGCCAGCTGCGCCACCAGCGTGCCCAGCAGGACCAGCAACGGCACCCGCCATCCCCCACTCACTTGGTGCAGCACGCCGACCAGCAGCGGCCCGGCCACCGCCAGCAGGTAGCCGCCGCTCTGCACCAGCGCGGACAGCCGCGCGGTCACCTCCGGCGCGCGCGTGCGCAGCCCGATCAGCGTCACCGACAGCGGGAACGCACCGTTGCCCGCCCCGAGCAGCGCGGCGCTCAGCCAACCGAGCGGGCCCGGCGCCCAGAGCAGCCCGAGGTAGCCGCCCGCGTAACACGCCGTGGTCAGTGCCACCAGCCCGCGTTGCTCCAGCCGGCGCCCCGCGATAGCCGGCAGCGCGATCGACATCGGCACCGACATCGCGCTGACCAGTGCCAACGACAGGCTGGCCGACCGGGCGTCGCGGCCGGCGTCGATCAGGATGGACGGCAGCCAACCCAGCACCACGTACGCATTGAGTGACTGGCAGCCGAAGAACAGCGTCAACGCGCGGGCCAGCCGGGACCGCAACAACGCCGCCACCGGCTCCCGTGCCCCACCTCCGGGAGCCAGCGCGCCAGATCGCCCGCCCAGACCCGCCAGCGCCAGCCACGGCGGAGCGGCCACCAGCGCGAGCGCCGCCCACACCCCGAGCCCGGCGCGCCAGTCACCGCCGAACGCGCGCTCGGCCGGTCCGGTCAGCGCGGCACCGCCGGTCATGCCGAGGGCGAGGGCGGTGGTGTAGAGCGCGGTCATCGCCCCGGTGCGCGCCGGGAAGTAACGCTTGACCAACACCGGCATCAGCACGTTGCCGATCGCGGCGCCGGCCAGCGCGACGCCGCTACCGACCAGGAACAGGACCGCCGAACCGGTGCACGCACGAAGGGTCAGTCCGGCGGCGGCCAACAACATCGCACCGGCGACCGCGCGTTCCGCGCCCATTCTCCTGGCCAATCCGGGCGCCCCGAACCCGACAATGGCGAATGTCGCGACGGGCAGCGCGGTGAGCAGTCCGGCGAGCAGTCCGGAGAATCCCCACGCGCGTGTCACCTCGCCGAGTACCGCGCCCAAGCTCGTCACGGCGACACGCAGGTTCAGCGCGGCGGCGACAATTCCGGAAATGATGAGGGCCTGTCGCGCGAGGGACCGTTCCGCCACATTCACGGTCCTGCGGTGCCGACCGACATGGGGCACCGGACCGGGACGCGCGCTGGGAATCACACCGGGAGGCGCGCGGAAATCCCCGATTCGTCTGCCGCCATTGTTCGGCACGCCGTTCATGGGTATTCGAACCCGACCGTCAGCCGTCCGCACGGCGGACGCCGAGGGCGCCACCGGCCGCCCGGCCCAGGCGCCGACCGAAACGGGACCCGGCCCGGACGAGGCCGGGCCGACACGACCGAACGGTGCACCGACGTGCCCTTCTTGACCGGAGTAGTCCACTATGCGGAGGTGCGGGTTTCAGCAAGAGCCGACTACGCGGTGCGTGCCGCGGTCGAGCTGGCGATCGTCCCGGATGCCCACCGCAACGCGGAGTCCATCGCGCAGGCCCAGGACATCCCCCAGAAGTTCCTCCAGACCATCCTCTGTGACCTGCGGCGCGCCGGCATCGTGGCCAGCCGGCGCGGCGTCGACGGTGGCTACCGCCTCGGCATGCCGGCCAAGGACATCAGCGTCGCCGACGTGGTACGCGCCGTGGACGGCCCGCTCGCCACCGTGCGTGGCGAACGACCGCAGGACCTCAGCTACCAAGGCGCTGCTGAGGCCCTGCGGCCGTTGTGGGTGGCGATGCGGGCCAGTGTCCGGGGGGTGCTGGAAAACGTCACCCTTGCCGACCTGGCGGCTCGCAAGCTACCCGCGCGGGTACGCCGCATCGCGGAGAGCGACGACGCCTGGCGCAACCACTGACCGCGTCCGCCCGGCGAGGGCTCGGTTCGCCGGACGGACCCGGGGGTCACTCGGCCACTCAGCCGCCGATGGAGTTGTAGACGGGCGGCAGCACGGTGCCCTCGCCGAGGGTCGGGTCGTGCAGCGGCACCGCCGGAGCGCCTCGCAGCACCTGCGTGTCGGTCGGGCCGCCGCTGAGGCCGTTGCCCGTGCCGGGGCCGGCGGGTTGCGAGGCGCCGCCGCCGTCATCCCCACTGTCCGCGTAGGCCAGGCCGGCGCCGGTGGCCAGCAGGGCGCCGACAGCGGCGGTCACCGCGACCGCGCGTCGAATCGTGCGTGGCATGGAATCTCCCTTGTAGTCAGTGAACTGTTGGTGAGAGGGCCGGTCAGCAGATCGAGTCGACCGGTTTGGGGTTGGTGAGGCCGAACAGCGGCCGTAGCCGCAGCCCGGCGAACGTGCCGAGCAGCGCCATCACGCCCCACACCCAGCCGTGCAGGCTGAACGAGGCGATGCCGGAGAAGTAGGCGCCGATGTTGCAGCCGCCGGCCAGCCGGGCGCCGTAGCCCATCGCGATGCCGCCGAGTACGGAGCCGAGTGCCAGCCGCCACGGCACCCGCCGGTGCAGCACGAACGCCCCACCGGCCGCCGAGGCCACCAGCGCGCCGATCATGATGCCGAAATCGAGCACCGAGATGCGGTCCGCGAAGACCGAGCCGGCCAGCGACTTCGCGTTCGCCGGCACCTGCCAGAAGGCCCACTGTGAGACGTCGACGCCCAGCCCGCCGAGGATCTTCGAACCCCACAGGCCGAACGCCGAGGTGACGCCCCACGGCTGGCCGGACACGTACAGCACGGCGGCGTTCAGCACGCCGAGCACGATCGCCCCGACCCACATCGGCCACGAGCCACGCAGCACCCTGGCGATGCCGCGCGCGGTCGGCGGGTCGGCGACCGGCGGCGGGTTGCGCCGCTTGGCGACCGCGTACGAGGCGGCCACGATCAGCGCCATCACCGCTAGCGAGAGCACCAGTGCGCCGGGGTAGCCGAACGTGCCGGCCAGCGAGATCGTTGGCCCGCTGGGCAGGGTGACGAACCAGAACGTGTAGTTCAGCGCGGCCAGCACCGAGCCGGCGATGAAGCCGAACAGGGTCAGCACGATCGCGGTCTGCCCGCTGCCGACAGCGAACAGCGTGCCGGACGCACACGAGCCGCCCACCTGCATACCCATCCCGAACAGGAACGCGCCGAACACCAGCGCGATGCCAACCGGGTTGCTGAAGCCCTTCGGGGTGCCACTCAGGCTCACCCCGCTGGACAGCACGACGGAGAACAGCACGCACGCCACCGCGAGCATCAGCATGTGCGCCCGCAGCGCCACACCCTGGCCGACGGCGACGACCTGCCGCCACGCCGAGGTGAAGCCGAACCGCGAGTGGAACAGGGTGAACCCGAGCGCCAGGCCGAGCGCGGAGGTGCCGACCATGATGCCGTTCGCGTTGCGCGACACCGCCCAGGCCAACAGCGCCGCCAGCACCAGGCCGACCGCGACGACCGGCCAGTTGGTCGGCGGCGCGGGGTTGTCGGCCGGCTGGTGGGAGGCCCGATCGACAGCTGGCAGCCGCCGTAACGTCCTGCCGAACCCGCGCTCGGCGGGATCACTCAGTACGGACATCAGAACTCCTCTGCTGGGTGATCACTGCTTCGCCCCGGCCGGGCCGACGGGTGGGCTGATCGGCACGACCGTGCCGGTCGGGTACCACTCGCCCGGGTTGCCGCCCATGTGCATGTCGTCCATGCCCATGGGGACGTCGACCGGGGCCGCCCCGTAGAAAGTCGCACGGGGCTCGAGGGGCGCGCCCGCCCCGCCCGCCCGCAGCCAGGCCAGGTAGCCGGCCGTCGACGGCCCCTCGCCGGGGAACACGGCGGCCACGGTGGCGCCGTACTGCCGGGCCGGGGACTCCCCCGGGTTGAACGTCAGCGGCAGCACCTCCGACGGCGCCGCCGAGATGACCCCGCTGGCCAGCAGCCAGGGCGCCAACACGATGCCCCCCGCCGGCTCGTCGGCTGAACGCGCCACAGCGTCAGTCAACGCGGGTACGGCGGCGGACCAGCCGGAGACCACCAAAAGTGTGTCGGTGGGTGCCCCGACCGGGCGAATCGGCAGGTTCGAACTTGCGGCCTGGGCACGGACCAGGTCCGCGGCTGCCACACCACGCGGCGAGCCGTCGGAGACCAGGTTCAGCCCGGTGATCCCGCGACCGGCCAGGAAGGTCACGGTGTCCCGAAGCGCATCCGCGTCGGCGGTGGTCAGGGCCTGCGACGGGCACTGCGCCGCGAGGTTGGTCTCCGCCGGCGGCCTGCCCACGGACGACACCGCGACCAGGCCACCGAGCAGGCCGCTGGCGCACTCCGGCCCGTCCGGCCCGGTCAGCGCCTGCTGCAGCGCCGGGTCGGCCGGCGTGTCACCGACGTCCACCGGCACGGTCGCGGGCGCGCCGTCCGCGGTGACGGTGATCCGGTCGACGCCGGCCGGGATGTCCAGTACGGCCCATGCACCGGGCGCCCCGGGGCGGGCCGTGACCGGTACGGCGGCCCCGCCGGCGCTGACCGTGATCGTGCCGGGCGGCGTGCTCGGCTGAGGGGCGCCGTGGTGGTGCCCCGCGAGCTGGCCGGCCGCCCCGGCCGGGGTGGCCGCGACGTGCACCAGGTTCGGCCCCGGTCGCATCGGCGCGACCAGCACGGCCAGGTGTTGGAACGGCAGTTCCACCGGCCGCGCCAACGGCTGCCCCGGGACCGGGGCACCGGCCGGGTGCGGCAGGGTGGCCAGCACCGCGGCGGCCGCGAAAGCCACCGCAACGCCGCCGGCACACAGTCGGCTGAGCTCGCCAGCCCGTTCCCGTCCAGCGGTGACCAGCCAGGTCGCGGTGACCAGCAGCGGCACCGCCGCCTGGGCCAGCGCGGCGAGGCCGTAGCCGGTGTGCAGCATGTCGTAGCCGGCGGGCGGCCCGGTCAGGGCGAGCTGTGCCACGCCCGCCACCGTGGTGACCAGCCCGGCCAGCACCGCGACCTGGCGAACCCGCCCGGCCTCACCACCGAGCTCGGTCCCGACCCCGACGCCGAGCACGCAGGCCCCGAAGAGCACCGCGCCCGCGATCGAGAACACCACGTCCACCACGAGCGGGAGCCCGGTGCGCGCGGTGCCGAGCTCAACGCCGAGTACGCCGGCCAGCAGCAGCCCCGCCGGCACCGCCGTACCCGGCCGAGCCGTACCCAGCAGCAGCGGCACCAGCAACGTGACCGCCACCTGCGCCACCGCCAGTGGCCGGGATGCGCCACCGGTGAGCGTCTCGAGCGCACAGCCGGCCGAGGCGACCAGGCCGACCACCCAGGCCAGCACCAGCACACCCCGGGCGACCGGCCGCTGTGCACCGTCGGCCTCGCCGGTCCGGCCGAACCACGAGAGCGCGCCGGCGACAAGGCCGACACCGACGGTGCCAGCTGTGGCCACCAGCAGCATCGCGCGTACCGCCGCCTCGGTCCCTACAGGACTCGGGTCGACCAGTGCCAGCACCGGGTCCGCCGCCCGGTCCAGGCCTCCCACCCTGGCCAGCGTGACCGTGGTCAGCGCGGCCAGGGTGAGCAGCCCGGCGGGGAGCACCCCGGTGGTCGCCGCAGCGACCACCGAGGTGCCAACCACCGCCGTGAGGCGGTTACTACTTGAGATCTTCATCTGCCACGACGAACAACATGGAGTGCGGCTTGGCGTAGCCGAAGGCTCCGTGTGGCCAGTCCTTGCGGTTGAAGTTGATGCAGGTTTGACCGGTGACCTCGTCCTTGAAGTCGGTGTCCAGGCTCAGCGAGCCGTCGTGGTCGATGTCGGTCATGCAGACCCGGTGGTCACCATCGAGGCCGGTGCGGGCGACGAAGTAGTTGGCCGTGGCCAGCCGCTGCGGCTCGTCGGTCTCGTGGTAGTAGCCGTCATCGCCACGGACCAGGTTGTCCAGCGCGCCCCAGTGCGGGCCACCGGCCGGGGTGTTGCCGATGGTGTCCTGGCCGCGCACGTCCGGGCAGTCACTGCCCGAACCACCGTTGATCGCGTCATCGCGGGTCTTGATGTCGCAGTCGTAGTCATCCCCGGCATCGACCAGCTTGGAGATGTCCAGTGCGAACACCCCACCGGTGGTACCCGGGTCGTTCGGGCCCAGCGTGCCCTTCTGACGCCCCACAATCGCGTGGTACAGGGTCTTGTCATCCGGGCTGGTCTGGACCCAGCCGGCGTTGTCACCAGGGCCCGAGCCGCCGCCTTCGAACTTCTTGTCCGCGGCCCAGTCGTCGAACACCTCCTTCCACACCGGGTGCGGATCGGTGATGTCGGAGGTGTAGAAGATCGCGCCACCCTGCATCGTCTCGGCGAACGCACCCTTGTGCCCCGGCCGGTTGGTCACGGTGGTCTCCATGACCGCCCGGTCCTCCCAGTGCAGCGGGTCCTTCGGATCCGCCCGAGGCCCCACCGGCAGGTACGACACCGACTTGACCTTGGGGTGGTTGCGGTCGGAGATGTCCCACGTGCGGATCGTCGGACGCCGCAGATACGGCGACGGGTTCTTCAACGGATCCAAAATGATGTTCCGTGGTTCGGCGTAGTCACTGGTGACCATCGCGTTCAGATCCTCACGAACCTGGATACCGTGCGGGTTCGCGCAGCTGGGCACCTGAAGCGAGGGGGTGTTCAGGCACAGCTTCGGGTCCTCCGGAGTGGCCACCGCCGCCGGGGACTCCGAGAGGTTCTGACCCTTCTCACCGAACCGCACAACCTCACCCGGAGTACCGGCAAACCCGTTGCCGGAGCGGATCTCACCGTGGGTGTAGCGGCACGGACCCGGCGCCACCGGACCACCCATGTACGTGCCATAGGCGGTGCCGTCCTTCAACACCCAGTAGGCGTCCGGCACCGACCCGCACAGCGTCTGGCTGGGCAGGCTGATCCCCGACAGGCTCAGCGCGGGCAGCTTCGACACGTCGAACACATACGTCGCGGCCGAGAACAGGCCACCGGCGTAGATCTTCTCGCCCTTGTGCCACACGTACTGCATGTGGTGCGGCTCGTTCTCCACCAGCGGGCCGACCGTGCCGGTGTTGAGGACCTTCCCGTAGGTCGGGGAACCCTCGGTGGCATCGATCACCGCCAGGAAGTCCGGGCCCGGCAGCGCGTTCTTCACCTTCTGGATCGGGTCCGCCAGCGAACCGGGCAGGTGCTTGATGTCCGGCACGATCGTGTCGGCGATGTTGGAGTCACCCGCCCACACGATCAGATACTCAGGGCGGTGCCCCGACTTCGACAACGTCGTGTGCTGCGAGGAGATCAAACCCGACACCAGGTGGTTCTCCACCCAGTAGTCCTTGCCATCGGAGGCATGGAAGTTCGACCGCGTCGGGACGACATCGGCGTAGGCGTTACCGCCGTGGGGCAGCACGGTCAGCCCACCGGCCACCGCCACCACCGCCAACCCGGCGATGACCGTCTTACGGCGCTTCACACGCGCCAACAATCCCGTCATCAGTAACCCGACCCGCCCGACCCACCGGAGCCGTCCGGCACGACCTTCGCCGGCGCGCTCTTCGCCGAGTCGACCAGACCGAAGACCGGCACACCGCCCGGCGTCACATCATTCGCCGGACCCGGCCCCGCGTTGTCGGTGAAACCGGACCCCGAACCACCAGCCCCCTTCGCACCATCAGAACTGTCGTTGGCCATCGCCGGACCGGCCGCCAGCAGCAGCACACCGGCCGCCACCACCAACCCGCCCAGCACCGTTCTCGTGAGTTTCTTTCCAGACACTGTCTTGCACCTCATATGAGTTCGTGGGGGAGCGAACACATGACCTCACATAATCCGCAGACAACCAGCGCAGCACTCGGGGGCATTTCGGACAGAAGTCAGAAATGCAGCACTGAGCTGTGTGAGGCCGTGGTAAACGGGCGTCCCGCTTCGGGACGACGACTGGAGGAGACAGCCTCCGTGGCGCGTGGCTATTCGGTTCGCCCGGTATCTCGACTCGCGGGAGCGGTTCCGGAACTCGGATTCTGCTGTCGACTCAACGCCTCTGTCATGGCTGCCGAGTGGCGAATCCGAGAAAGCGGATCAGCTCACCGGCGACATACAGAGCGCGCTGGCTTGCCGCCGGAGATCCACATGGATCCGGTAGGCGGCGAATAGCTTCCAACTGCGCACGGCCAGATCGTTTCACCCTTGTAAGGAAACGGTCAAACCACCCCTTCGGCCTAACCGCGCCGACCGGGCAGCCGCCGCCACCGACCGGACGGAAGCACCCACCGGGCGGGTGATCTGAATCGATTGAGTAGGTGACCGGCGCCACACATACTTAACCAAAACAGTAGATTTAGCGAGGGTTCCGGCCGGTTCCCCGAGCTGCCGCGGTCCACCGCATCGTGTGACCGGCGGGGCGATGTGACACCTGGGGTATCGCCGCCGCACCGGCGGCTGCCGGCCGGCCACCCGTTCGTGGCGGCCGCGCTACTTGCAGCGGCAACATCGCCCCACGCGGCGACGCTCCGCAGTTGCCGGTGACGCTCCGCTATCAGCCGGAGGGTCCTGGACGCATCGTCACGCACGTTCCGGGCTTCCCACGCCCCGCGCATCGCGCGTCGGGAACCGGACCGGACATGCGGGAGGCCCGCACCGGGACGGCGGTGAGCCGTCCCGGGCGGGCCTCCGGGGTGGTGCGGCGGCGGTCAGGCCGGTTCGTACGTCTCGTCCTCCGGGGCGGGGCGGTACCGGCCGGCGGGGCCGTCGGCCACCAGGGTGCGCAGCGCGTCGGCCAGCCGGTCCAGGTCGTCCGCCGTGCTGTGGCAGGCCAGGCTGGCCCGCACGATGCCGTAGCTGGCCAGCCGGTCGCCCGCGCCGATCTGCACCTCCACGCGGGCCTGCTCCTCGTCACTGACACCGATCCAGCGGCGCACCAGGCGGTGGTTGCAGATCGTGCCGGCGCGTACCTCGATGCCGTGCTCGTGCTCCAGCGCCGCCGCGACCAGCGCGTGGTGCAGGCCGTCGACGACGAACGGGAACGTGCCGATCCGGTCGTCGGCCCGGTAGCTGGCGGCCGGCACGGTCAGCCGCACTCCGGGGATGCCGGACAGCACCTCGGCCGCCCTGGCCACCAGCGTGCGCTCGTGCCCCTCGACCAGGTCCCAGCCGGCGTCCAGGATGGTCGCGCAGGAGGCGCCGAGCCCGACGATTCCGGTGGCGTTCCAGGTACCGGTCTGGTGCCGCTCGGCCGCCGGCGCCCAGACCACCGCGCCGGAGTCGGACAGCATGTCGATGGACCCGCCACCCGGGTCGGCCGGCTGCCTGGCCAGCACCGAGCGGGGCAGCGAGAGCACCCCGAGCCCGAACGGCGCGTAGACCTTGTGCGCCGAGAAGGCGAGCGCGTCCACCCCGGCGGCAGCCATGTCGATCCGCCGGTGGGGCGCGAGCTGCGCGGCGTCCACGAACAGCTGGGCGCCGGCGGCATGGCAGCGCTCGGCGAGCCCGGCCAGGTTGGGGACGTAGCCGGTGAGGTTGGAGGCCCCGGTGACGGCGAGCAGTTTGACCCGGCCGGCATGCTCGCGAAACAGTTGCTCGAGATGCTCCAGATCCAGTGCCCCCGCGTCGTTCGCGCGCACGTCCAGCACCCGGGCCGGCGTGTTGTAGCGCCACGGCAGGTTGTTCGACGTGTGCTCGATCTCCGAGGTCAGCACGACGTCGTCGGCGGTCAGCGGGAGCAGCCTGGCCAGCACGTTGATCGCCGCGCTCGTGTTCGAGGTGAACAGCAGCCCGTTGTCGGCCGGTTGGCCGATGAACGTGGTGATGCGCTGCACCGCCCGCTCCACAGCCTCCACGGTGACGCGCGCCCTCGGGCCGGCCCCCCGGTGGAGCGCGCCGTAACAGCCGAGGAACTCCTGGACCTCCCGCAGCGTGCGCTCGAAGGGCGGTGTCGTCGCCGCGTTGTTGAGCTGGACGACCCGGACGTCGCGCCCGTCGGCCAGGGTGGTCCGGGAGTCGGCGCCGAGCACCCGGGGCAGGCCGAGCCGGCCGGAGTCCGGCGGACTGGTTGGTTGGTTCAGCACATCGGTCACGGCGCCATCTTGGCTGAATTAACCAGTTTAGTAGTAATTTCACCCGTCCGAGCAGCGCGAATCGGCACCTTGTCCGCCCGGCGGCGGGCCACATGACACCTCACAGGGTGACCGGAACCGGTGGTTCGACGGAATTCCGTCACCCTTCCGAGCGATCGCCGCGCGTGTCCACCCGGCATCGACGGCTCGCGCGGCTACGTTCCGTGATCATGCGTAGTTGGGATGGGTGGCTGCCGAGATTGGCCGCCACGATCTTGGCCGCATCGACCGTGACCGCGTCCGGCGCCACCGGTTCGGACGACGCCGCCACCCGAGCACCGAAGTACGCCGCCAGCCACTACGTGGTGTCCACCGGAGAGGACCAGTCCCCGGACGCGCAGGGTTACCAGATCGGCTGCGCGGACGGGCGGGCCGGCGCGTCAGGGCTGCGCATCCTGCTGTTCGGCACCCAGGAGCGGGACGGCCGGATCCGTCCCCCGGGCACCACCCGTTCTTCCCCCGCGGCCCGGGTGACCGAGGACTGGGTGGTCAGCTCGTCGGTCGGCTGGATGCGCGGCTTCGCCAAGTGCGGGCGGGCCAACGCGGTGCTGGCGCTCGGGGTCAACAACAAAGCTGACGGCGGCGCGGACCCGGCGACGGCCGGCGCCGCGTGGGCGAACCTCGTCCAGCGGGTCGGGTCGGCGGCGCCGGCGGGGCGGGTGGCGGTCGGCGCGGCGATGGACGGCGAGCCGGCCTGGTCCAAGGCGAGCTGGGCGCGCGGCTGGGTGGACGCCTATGTGCGCGGCACCTCGCGGGTGCTCTACGCGGCGGGCTCGGCGGACGGCTGCCCCTCGGACGCGAGCACCCAGGCGTGTTCGCACGGGTGGACCGTGGGCGACGTCTTCCACATCTCCACCGGGGCGGGCGCCGGCGTGGTCGCGCTGCCCCAGATCTACCGCACCGACGGCATCCAGGCGCGGCAGTGGGCGGCGATCAGCGCGTGGGGTGTGCACTCCGGCGGTGGACCGCTGCGGGTGGTCGGCGCGCTCAGCCAGCGCGGCGCGTGCCGCCAGCAGTCCGGCTGCGGCAACACCGACAACTCCGCCGACGACGCCAGGACGCAGCTCAACCAGGCCCTCGCCGCCGACGCCGCCACCCGCGCCAACCAGCTCACCGCCACCGACATCAACTGGTCCAGCCCGCCGCCAAGCCCCTGACCCGGCTGCGCGGTAGCACGTTGGTGAGCCGGGGGGTGTTGGCGAGCGCGGGGCAGGCAGGGGTGTTGGCGGACCGGACCGGCGTTGGCGTCGAAGCGGGCGGGGCAGGCGTGCAGGGCGCTGCTTCTTGTTACCGAGCTGCACACGAGACAGGTTTTTCGGCTCCAGAACCTGCCTGCGGTGGAGTTCGGTAACAACAAGCCCGTGCGCCTGCCGCCGCCCGCCTGCCCGCCGCCGCCGCTGCCGCTGCCGCTGCCGCTGCCGCTGCCGCACAGACCGTCTACCCACAGCACAGACCGTGCACAGTCTGTGCGGTAAGGGAACGGTCTGTGCGGTGCCGCCGGGGCCGGGCGTCGCCGCGCCAGAACCTGCCTCCTGTGGAGTTCGGTAACCACAGGCAGGCAGGCGTGTGGACGCGGACGACGACGCGGACGACGCGGACGACGCGGACGACAGCCAGCCCAGCCGGGCATGGTCAGGTGGCGAAGATGGCCGCGCAGATTGCCGCGCTGAGCAGGCCGACCACAGCAGCGGCCAGCAGTGACCAGCCCGCCGGCACCTCGGCGGCGGCGATCGCGGCGGGTGTGGTGACCGCGGCGCCGACCGCCATCGGACGGTGCGCCGTCAGCCAGGTCCCGAGGTCGACCGGGCCGTTGTTGGCCTGCCGGTGCAGCCGGACCGCGAGCAGGAACGCCAGGCACGCCAGGCCGCACAGTCCGTCGCCCAGTGCCTCCGGCGGCTCCAGCACCACGGCGAGCGCGGCACACAGCACGGCCAGCGCGGCCATCACGCCGCCGC
>DATAYB010000002.1:0-1596 GCA_036272795.1 Pseudonocardia sp. | reverse complement strand
CTTCGCTGACCTGCCCAAGGCCGCCCAGGACTACGTCAAGGCGATCGAGGAACTCTCCGGCGCGCCCGTCAGCGCGATCGGCGTGGGCCCCCGCCGCGACCAGACCCTCCAGCTCCGTCCCCTCTTGTAACACGCCTCACGAGAGTCGTGTGACGCTCTGGCGGCCGGACGGCAACTAGAGACGTGACCGAGAAAACAGCCGAGAAAACAGCGGGGACCCGGCCGCCGACCGTCCACGGGACCGGAGCGGTCGCCGAGTTCGAGCGGCTCTACCGGGCCAACGTCGACGCGGTGACGGCCTACTTCGCGCGCCGCACCGCCGACGCCCAGCTGGTCGCCGACCTCACCGCGGACACCTTCGTCGCGGTGATCACCGGCTTCGGCTCCTTCGACCCGCGCAAGGGCACCGCCCGGGCGTGGGTCTTCGGCATCGCCCGGCACGTCTACGCGTCGTACTGTGCCGCCTACAGCCAGCATCAGCACAAGCTGCAGCGGCTGGCCGGCCGCCGTGATCTCGACCATGACGAGGTCGAGGAACTGCTCGAGCGGATCGATGCCGAGCGGGCCGGGCGCAACCTGATCGCCGAGCTGGCCGCCCTGCCGGTGGCCGACCGCGAGGTGATCGAGCTGGTGGACATCGCCGGGCTGCGGCCCAAGGAGGTAGCGGCGGCGCTCGGGCTCACGCCGGGCACGGTGCGAATGCGCCTGATGCGCGCCCGCGCCCGGCTGCGAAAGGGACACAGCAGCAACCAGTCGGATCAAGGGTGACAGCAATGAACAAGTTTTCAGACCAGCTCTTCGACGACCTCATGCAGAAACACGGACCGGAGCTCGCCACTACCCGGGTGCCGACGGCGCCGAGGCGGCGCGTGGCCCACCCAGTGCGGCTGGCGGTGGCCGGCGGCGTCGGTGCCGTCGCCATTGGCCTCGGCGTCGGCCTGACGGTGCCGGGCAGCGGCACTCTCGCCTACGCGGTGACCGCCAACGCCAACGGCACGGTGACGCTGGACGTGTACAGCGAGTCCGGGATCGCCGGAGCCAACGCGGCGCTGCGCAACATGGGCGACGGGCAGGTGGTCGTGGTGCCGGTTGAGGCCAGCTGCCGGAGCATCACGTCGTTGCCGCTGGTCTCCAGCAGCACCAAGTACATGTTCACGCAGATTAACGGCACCGACATCGACCCGAACGGCAAGATCACCCTGAATCCGCACGGCACACCGAAGGGCGACATCGTCCTGGTGCCCGTTGAGCCGATCGGCAAGAACACCTTTGCGCTCGGTTCGCCGCCTACCGTGGAGACCATCAACGGCGCCAAGGGCCTCGTCATAAAGATCGGCGTGCTGACCAGGCCCGGAGCCCCGTCGTGCGTGAGCGTCCCCGAGAGCTCCCTCAGCTCCACCGCGATCCAGTCCAATCAGGGCTGACGGGACGGCCGGACCGGGGGGCGCGTGGTCCGCGGCTGAGTGGCGGCCGCGGGCCACGCGATAGGCTCCCGGGCGTGCGAGTACTTGTTATCGGAAGCGGCGGCCGGGAGCATGCGATCGTCCGAGCGCTAGCCGCCGACCCGGCCGTCACCGAGCTGCATGCGGCCCCGGG
>DATAYB010000001.1:0-4852 GCA_036272795.1 Pseudonocardia sp. | reverse complement strand
GGTTCGGCGGGGTGTGTGCTGGCCGCGCGGCTGACCGAGGATCCGGATGTGTCGGTCGCCTTGATCGAGGCCGGCCGTGCCGACACCGCGCCGGAGATCAAGATTCCGGCGGCCTTTCCGGCGCTGTTCAAGACCGGGTGGCACTGGGACTTCGACAGTGACAGCGAGCCGGAGCTCGGCGGGCGCCGGGTGTACCTGCCCCGGGGCCGGATGCTCGGCGGGTCCAGCTCGATGAACGCGATGGTCTACATCAGGGGCAACGCCGGCGACTACGACACGTGGGCCGCCGGCGGCGCCACCGGATGGGGTTACCGGGACGTGCTGCCGTACTTCCGCCGCTCGGAGGACAACGAGCGCGGCGCCGACGAGTACCACGGCGTCGGCGGTCCGCAGCACGTCTCGGACAGCCGGGCGATGAGCCGGGTGGTCGACGCCTTCCTGGAGGCGGCGGTGGATGCCGGTCACCGGCTCAACCCCGACTTCAACGGCGCCACCCAGCTCGGCGTCGGCCGCGTGCAGCTGACCCAGCACAACGGGATGCGCTGGAGCACCGCCGACGGCTACCTGCGCCCCGCGCTGGAGCGGCCGAACCTGACCGTGCTCACCGAGGCACTGGCGCACCGGGTGGTGTTCGAGGGCGACCGCGCGGCCGGTGTCGAGCTCAGCACCGGCGGCGACGTGCAGGTGGTGCGCGCGGAGCGTGAGGTGCTGCTGGCGGCGGGCAGCTACGGCTCACCGCACCTGCTGCTGCTCTCCGGCGTCGGCCCGGCCGCGGAGCTGACCCCGTTCGGCATCCCGGTACTCGCCGAGCTGCCGGTCGGCCGGGGCCTGCAGGACCACCTGCTGTGCGCGTTCAACTACCTGACCGACGAGGAGTCCCTGCTCGCCGCCGCCACCCCGGAGAACTTCGCGGCGCTGAAGGAACGTGGCCAGGGCCCGCTGACCTGCAACATCGACGAGGGCGGCGGGTTCATCGAGACACGTGGCGGGCTGGCCGGCCCGGACATCCAGTTGCACAGCGGCCCGGTGATCTTCTGCGACGAGGGCCTCGGGGCGCCGGGCGTGCACGGCACCGTGGTTGCGGTCAGCCTGCTCAGCCCCGCGAGCCGGGGCCAGGTCGGCCTGCGCTCGGCGGCGCCGGACGCCGCGCCCCGGATCCGGCACAACTACCTGCGGGAGGCGGACGACCGGCAGAGCGTGGTCGCCGGCCTGCGCGCGGCAATGGAGATCGGGTCCCGGTCGGCCATGCGGAAGATGTGCACGGGCAGCTACGACGTGCCGCCGTCCGACTCCGACGCCGACCTGCTCGCGCACGCCCGCCGCGCCGGGCAGACGCAGTACCACCCCACGTCGACGTGCGCGATCGGCTCGGTGGTGGACCCCGAGCTGCGGGTGTACGGCCTGACCGGCCTGCGCGTGGTCGACGCGTCGGTGATGCCGTCGGTCGTACGCGGCAACACCAACGCGCCGACCATCATGATCGCGGAGAAGGCCGCCGACCTCGTGAAGGCCGCCCAGAGTTAGGGCAGCGTCCGGGAGGGCGCGGCGGGGGAGCCGCTGGGCGAGAAGTCCTGGCCAGTGGCGCGGGCTGGCCCTACCGTTTGACGTGTGGAGGACCCGACCGGCCCCCGGTGTCCACTCTGCAACGAGGACATGATCTGGGTGCTCGACACCGAACCGGTGTCCGAGCTGCCCGCCCATTGGCTGTGTCCGGAAGGCGACGAGTGGAGCAGCCTCGCCGAGCCGTCCGCCGACTGAGCCGGGTTGACATCGACCTCTCATGATCACCCCTTCGCTAAGGTGCGGGGGTCGGCGGTGTGCACCAGGGGACACCGCCCAGGCCTGTTGGGGTGGACACGATGAGCAGCGCGCTGCCGGACTTCGATGCGATCTACGCGGGAGCGGTCAACGTGTCGGGCGGCGAGGTCTCCTCCGGCGAGGGTCAGGTGCCGTGGAACATCGGGGAGCCGCAGCCGGCGATCGGCGCGCTGATCGACGCCGGCGAGGTGCGGGGCACGGTGCTCGACGCCGGGTGCGGTATCGGTGAGACTGCTCTGTACCTGGCCGGCCTGGGGTACTCGGTGGTCGGGTTGGACCTGTCGCCCACCGCGATCGGCCGGGCCCGGCAGCGGGCTACCGAGCGCGGGCTCGACGTCGAGTTCGGGATCGCCGACATCACCTCGTTCACCGGATACGACGGCCGCTTCGACACCGTCGTCGACTCCACCCTGTTCCACTCGATGCCGGTGTCCGGGCGGCGCGGCTACCTGTCCTCGATCGCGCGCGCCGCCGCTCCGGGTGCCGTGCTGCACGTGCTCGTGTTCGCCGAGGACGTCTGGTTCCCGCCCGAGGCGGGGCCGAACAAGGTCGACGAGGCGGAGCTGCGCGCGGCCGTCGGCGAGTTCTGGACGGTGCGCTCGGTGCGGCGCTCGTCGATCACCGCGGTCATGACGGGGGAGATGGCCGCGCACGCACCGGCGGACGACCGAGGCCGGTCCCTGCTGCCCGCCTACCTGCTCACCGCCACGCGCCCGGACGCCGCCGAGGCCTGAGCATCGCCCCGGCGCCGGCTCGCGCGGACGCCGCCGCGACGTGATGCATGGCTCGTTGACACACTAAAATTAGGGTAGCCTAACTTGGTCGGTGTTCAAGGGGCCGGTCGAGGGGGCGTTGTGGTCAGGACCTGGGAACGGGTGGCGCTCAAGGCGTTCGGTGTGTCCACCTACCGCGCCGAGGTGGAGTCGGTCGCCGAGCTGACCGGGTGGTACCGGCGGATCACGTTCAGCTCGACGGCGTCAGTCGATTTGCTGCCGGTGTTCCCGACGCTGTGGCTGCGGCTGTGGGCACCCCGGACCGGTGGCGAGCCCGCCCTGCAGCGCGCCTACACGCTGGTGGACGTCGACGCCGCGACCGGCCGGTTCGCCCTCGACTTCGTGCTGCACGACGCCGCCGGGCCGGCCGGGGAGCGGTCGCTGGTCAGATCGGTGCGGGCGGCCTTCCGCGACGGGCTCGGGCTGGGGCGGAGCGAGTACTTCGCGCACAGCTACTGGATCAGGACGAGCTGACCCGGGTGGCCAGCGGGCTGTCCGGCGCGTCGCGGGCGGCCCTCAACGGGCGAAGGACAGCTCCACGGCGCCGAGCGGACCGAACTCGGCGCGGACCGCGTCGCCCGCCCCGATGGCCGGTGGCGCCGTGGTGGTCCCGGTGGTGACCACGTCGCCGGCGCGCAACCCGGTGCCGAACCGCTCCAACTGACCGGCGAGCCACCCCAGCGCGGTCCTCGGGTCTCCGAGCACGGCCGCGCCGGAGCCAGTGGCCGCCTCGGCGCCGTTGACCAGGAGCCGGGTCGGCGCGGTGGCCAGGTCCAGCTCCCGCCAGCCCGGCACCGCCGGCCCGAGCACGAACCAGCCGGCGCAGGCCACGTCCGCGAGCAGCTGCGCCTCGCCGGCCCGCTCGAAGTGCTCGAACCGCGAGTCCGGCACCTCGATGGCCAGGTGCAGCGCGCCGACCGCGGCCAGCACCTGCTCCTCGGTCGCGCCCGCCGGCACGTCGCTGGCCAGCCGGAACGCGAACTCCGCCTCGACCACACCCATGTGCAGCCTCGCCGACCGCAGCACGGCGCCCGGCTCGCGGCGGAACCGGTCGAACAGCGCGCCAGGCAGCGGCCCGCCCACCCCGATGTGGGCCTGCCCGGCCGCCGAAGTCGCCGCGATCTTGTAGCCGTAGCTCGGGCCGGCCAGCTCGGCCAGCGCGCGCTGCACCGCCCAGCCCGCCGCCGCGTCCACCGGCCGGACCTCGTCGGGCAGCTCGGCCAGCTGGTAACCGCCGGTCCAGGCGGCCCAGAGTGTGTCGGCGGCCTGTGCGGTCGGGTCGGTCATGCTGTTCCTCTCGCCGGGTCTTGTTCCTTGCACCGGGACGGGTCTGTCGGGCCTGCCAGATCTGTCGGGCCTGTCAGATCTGTCGGACCTGTCAGATCTGTCGGGCCTGTCAGATCTCGAATCGCAGCGCGGTGTCCCGCCCTTCGGCAAGTCCGGCCAGGTGCTCGTCCAGGTTCGTCATCCCGGGCAGGCTCCGGCCGGCCGCCATACCACGCAGCAGGGCCTGCTCGGCGCGCTCGATCTCCTCGGCGGTCGGGAGGGCGGCGGCGAGCCGGTCGGCGGGGGCGATCACCAGGCCGTCGTCGTCGCCGATCACCAGGTCGCCCACTCGCACCTCGACGCCGCCGAAGTGGATCGGGGCGCCGAGTGTGCCGCCGTCCCGGGTCGTGCCGGCCATCGGCGTGCTGCCCCTGGCGTACACCGGCAGGCCGACCGCGCGCAGCCCCGCCACGTCCCGGCAGTAGCCGTCGACCACGATGCCGGCCAGCCCCCGTCGGCGTGCCTCGGTGGCGAACAGTTCGCCGCTGACCGCCCTGTGGTGCCCGTCGGTGGCCACCACCAGCACGGACCCCGGCTCTGCGCGTGTCAGTGCTACGAGTACTGGCAGGTGGTCGTCGTGGGCCACCACCGTGAACGCCGGGCCGACCAGTCGGCTGCCGGGCAGCATCGCGTGAATCGCCGCGTCGACCACCGGCAGTCCCTTGTCGGCGTCACACAGCGAGGACACCTGCACCGAGGCGAGGCGCTCGACGAGTGGGTCCACCTGATCACCAGCCTTCCGCCCGGTCCGGGTCACCGGGTGTCCCCGCTGACGTTGCCACATCCGGCCCGCCGCCGCCCCGCTGCACCTGCCGTTGCGCTGCACCCGCCGTTGCGCTGCACCTGCCGTCGTCAGGCTCGCCGCCGCCGTGTTCATGCCCGTCACCGCGGTTCGCCGCCGCACTTCGCCACTTCGCATACCGCACTGCCACTTC